>CAYMOC010000001.1:0-119432 GCA_964391965.1 uncultured Thermoplasmatales archaeon
TTTTTAAGTATTATTCTTTATGATTTTATTAGTGTAATCTATGTTAAAATATTGATTTTTATGTAATATTTGCTAACTATTAGGGTTAGATCTCCTGTTTTCAGTTAAGTTCTTCTGTTGAAAAGTTTTTTATATCCTATTTACATCCGTTATTTCTCTTATTTTCAGGTACTTTCGGAACTACTGATACAAACAAAAAATTTTTATAGAAGTTCATACAATTTATTAACACAAAAAAATTGGATGGAGGTAAAAAGGAAATATGGTATTTAAAGACAAAGTAAAAGACAAATTGCCGATAGAAAGAAAAAACAAAGAAAAAAAAGCTGAGATGACCGAAAGAAGACCATATGATCTATGGACCGATATCGATCAGCTATTCGATCAATTTAGATCTAATTTCGACGATTTATTCTGGAATCCAACAAGAGGAAACATAACTACAACATATCAAGATCGAACACCTCTAACCGATGTAGTAGACCACGGAGATCATTACGAAATGAATATTGAGATGCCAGGTATTTCAAAAGACAACATAAACATAGAAGTCACATCAAACACCATAGAAATATCAGCCGAAGAAGAGGAAACAAAAGATAAAAAAAACAAAAACTGGTTAAAAAAAGAAAGAACCAAAAAAAGCTTCTACAGAGCAATGGAACTACCCGAGGAATTTAAAGCAGATGATGTTGAAGCAGAAATAAAAAACGGTATACTGTCAGTGATGCTTCCAAAAGTTGAGCCGAAACCTAAAGATAAACCCAAAAAAGTAAAAATCAAATAAAAAAAACCATCTTTTTTAATTTTTTTATATTTCTTTTAAAAAAGTTTCTAAATAAAAGCTAAGTTTTTATAAAAGACAAGTTATTTTGTATAATTGTAGTGTGAGGTAGAGGTAGATAAATTATGAATGAAAAAATGTTACCCTATTTGGCAATACTATTATCTATTGTTGCCATTTCAGCCGCTGTTGTAGTGCAACCAGATACTGAAATCAAATCTGGCAGTATTGATTCTAAAAAATTAGCCCAAAATTCTGTTACATTAAACAAGTTAGCTGACGATGCTGTAACGAGCGAGAATATTGTCGATGGAACCATAACTGATAAAGATATCAACAATACGGGAATTTCTAAGATAAAGGATTTTTCTATTAACACTAATCATTTAACTCAAACAGTTTTAGACCTGCTTTACTTAAACGTATCAGGTATTGACAATAATTCAATAACAAGTCAAAAAATTAAGGATTACACTATTGTAAACGATGATATCGCTAATAGCACAATTAGTGGCGAAAAAATTTTTGACAACACGATAACAGAAGATGATATAGGATCTGATGCTATAGGTAATGATGAACTTCAAGATGACTCAGTTGGTGAAGATAACATCCAAGATGACGGCATTAATTCTGATCATATTCAAGATGGAGCAGTTGATACTGAGGATATTGCAGAGAATGCTGTTACACAGATATGGCAGAACAATACAGCATTAGGGATAGGTATGGATACAACAACCAAAGACGGTGGAGAAGATCCTGAAAACCCAGATCTTGATACTCTTCTTAATGCAACAATCAATTTTACAACCGGCAATAATCCTGTTTTGTTTTTATTCAGTGGAGTATTCAGTGTTGATGTCGCCCATAATTCGGTTCAAATTTTCTTGTTAATTGATGACGAAATAAAAATTCCTGCTACAAGAAAAGGCACTTCAACAGCTGCAGATAAAACTTTCACTTTAGCATTTAATTATATAGAGATTCTAGAAGCAGGCAATCATAATGTACAAGTAAGATGGATAGTGCCAGAGGGAGGTACTGGTTCAGCATATAATAGAGTATTCGACATAATAGAATTGAAAAAATAAAGAATTAGTTTAACTTCGACATTAGTTTAAAAAGATCAGCACCAGAGGTATAACTTTTGGTTAATTGTTTAGCTGTTTCTTTATCTATACCTTGTTTAATTAATTCTTTTCTAAATGTTTTACCTGCTTTATTAGCCCGGTTTTTAAAACGAAGAAAAGAACCACCACATCTTATCATTAGTTTTGGAAGAAAAGGAATGATTACACCAAATATTTTAATTGATGTAAACCCTAAATTTTCTTCTTCAAAGTTTTCTTCCATATAAAATCATCTTTTATTAACTTGATATTATTCGTGGTGATGTTCTCCAACGTTACTCATCATTTTACCCAAATTCAAGGTTGACATATATTGGCTGGTAAGCTTAAAAGCTTCCTCATCACTCATACCAGCTTCCTTAAGTTTCTTGTAAAAAGTTGCGGCTGCTTCAGCATATTGTTTAGCGCTTTCTGGACTGTAAAGCAGACTGCTTAACTCTTTAAGAAGGCCAGGTATTTTTTCACTTACTACATCAAGTATTTCTTTTATTTTTTCTGGGTCGGGTATATTTTCATGTTTATTCATATTTCTTTTATTCCTCCAAATATTCTAATTCTAAAACTTATTTATGTTGGTCATTTCATATATTAAAACCGAGCATTTGTGACCACTTTTTGATCACTTTATCACTTAATCTGTAAATATTGATTTTATCAATTTTTTTAATTACTATATTTTGTTCTTCAAGTTGTTTTAAACGTTCTCTTATGATCCTTCTTGAAGCGGTTCCTCTTTTATTTCTAACTATTTCAGTTATTTGAGAAATATTTAATCCATCTGTTTTTTCCATTAAAACACGAATTATTTCTTTAGATATTGGGTCTTTAACATCTTTTAAAATAATTTCAGGAGTGAGTCCACCATGTTCCATCATAAGTCCAATAAGTCGAAGATATCTGTTTGTAACATTTCCTGCATTTCTTAGAGGTTGAATTAGATTAGACAAGATTTTTTCAAGCTCACTTATACGATTATTTAATTCTTGGATTTCTTTTTTTAAATCTTCTTCTTTTTCTGCCACAAAAAAAGTTAATAAAAAACTTCGTTTAAAAAACCCTACTATATAGAAAAAAAAAATGATATTATTAATCTTTATCTTTCATCTGTTTAATTATTTCTTTACCAAAATCTGTAAGTCGATAAATCTTAATATTTTTAGTTGTATCAACTTGTTCTACCAAGTTTAAACCTATGAGAGATTCTTCGTTTCTGTACCTTGATTTCATGCCTCTTATACCACCTATAACGTTAGTTGGAGTAGTTTTAACATTATAAGCAATATCTGAGGTATAGCTACCACTGGGGCTAATCTCAAATAGATATTCTGCGATACGTTTACGGACATTACTTCTCCTTAAAGAACGAATAACCAAAGGTCTCAGTTCTTCAGGAGAAAACGCATTCTCCTTGTCATCCTGCATCCCATTCCACCCTTTTATATTATAAGCAATAAGTAAACCATTAATAAAAATTCCTATCTCCTGAATAATCACATGCATAACTACATGCATATGCATCTACATAAAAAATGGTAAAAATTTATTTAAAAAGCTTGAGTTTTAGGCTTTCTAAATTAAAACCCTCATATTGAGATTTACTAATATCTTTATCTTCTTCAAGAATTTTATATTTAAAACCAGAGTCTTTTATTATATTAAGATAATCATCTTTTAGAAGAGCTCCTCCTACACAACCAGAAATCAGTTCTGGATCATTTCGTTGCTCTTCACTTAATTCATCTAGAAGAACAATATCTGATACAAACATTCTACCATTTTTTTTCAAAACACGATATGCATCCTTAAAAACAGCTTTTTTATCAGATGCAAGATTAATCACACAATTACTGATTATAATATCAACGGATTCATCATCTACAGGAAGATTCTCAATATCTCCAAGTCGAAATTCTACATTTCTAAAACCATACTTATCAGAGAGTTTTTTTGCTTTTTCAACCATCTCTTCCGTCATATCAACACCGATGACTTTACCGGAATCCCCTATTTTTCTAGCTGCTATAAATGAATCAAAACCAGCACCTGATCCAAGATCAAGGACGACATCACCTTCTTTTATATTGGAAAAAGCAAGTGGATTACCGCAACCAAGACCAAGATTAGCTTCAGAAAAATCCTTGATTTCTCCATCTGAATAGCCTATTTGATTAGCAATAGTTTCATTTGATTTTTTACTACAACAACAAGAAATATTTTCTTTTGCAACTTTACTATAACTTTTTTTAACTATGTCTTTAACTTTTTTCTCTTCCAAAAAAATCACCTTTACATGAAATGTTTTATTATATCTAAAGCACAACGTGTTTCTTGAACGTCATGAACTCGTATTATATCTGCGCCATTGTTTACAGCCATTAAACCTGCAGCAATACTTCCACCTAAACGTTTATGTACCAGAGCAGGTTTTTTTCCCTTACTACAAAGGTTACCTATAAAAGTTTTTCTTGATACACCAATAAGAACAGGAAAACCAAGTTTTTTTAATTCATCAAGTCTTCTAATTATCTCAATATTATCCTCGATACCTCTTCCAGTCCTTTTTCCAAAACCTAAACCTGGATCTATAATTATATTTTCTTTTTTAACTCCATTAAAAACTGCAAATTCAGCTCTTTCTTTTAGAAATGATTTAATTTCAAATATTATATCATCATATTCAGGGTTTTTCTGCATATCACGTGGATTCCCCTTCATATGCATCAAACATATTGGAACATCACATTCAGCAATTAAATTAACAAGATGCCGGTCACCCTGCAGAGCAGTAACATCATTGACCATTGAAACTCCACAACCAAGAGCTTTTTTTACTATTTTTGATTTATAAGAATCAATACTAACTGGAACTTTTAACTTTTTTACAAGTTCTTCAACAACAGGTATAACTCTATCCATTTCTTCATTTAATGTAACTGGTTTAGCACCAGGTCGCGTCGACTCACCGCCGATATCAACTATATCAGCTCCTTCTTTTTCCATCTCTAAAGCTCTTTCTACGGCTTTATCAACACTAAAAAATTTTCCACCATCTGAAAAACTATCAGGAGTGACATTTAAAACACCCATTATCAAAGTTTTTTCTTTTAACTTTAATAAAAAATTTTTATTCTCCATGATTTTTATTCAACATCCTTAAGAAAATCTGATAGTTTTTTAGAAATTTTTTTTAACCGTGGATAATGACGGTTTAGTTTATCAACAAGAATCCATAGTTGTCTAAGATTTCCAATTATAAGAATATCTGCTTTTTCTTCTTTTAACTCAAAAGTATTCCTAGGTACAGCCACCTCTCCACCAATAGATAACATATCTTGTTTTATAATAATAGCATCCTGTAAAACAATATTTTTAAGCTTTATAACTCTTAAAACCATTTTAGGAGCCATGATATCTATACCCTTTGGATCGCTGCCTATTTTTTTTATCTCTTTTTTTGCATCATTAATGTTATCTATTTTAATTAAACTGATATCAGACATAAACTTGTTCAAAAAAACAAATAACGTTTTTTCTATATCAATCCTTTTCCCTAATCTTAAAAAAATATTAGTATTCATTTAGAAGCTTTTTGTAATGTAAAACCATAAGTGACATATATACTTGTTAAAATTACATCTTTCTGTGACTAATCCAAAAAAAGAATCAGAAAAAACTTTTAGAACTCCAATGCTAATCAGCATAACTCTAAGTATTGCAGTTATCATAACAATACTTTTTTTCACCCTTGATAAAGCAACGATTGAAACACTACAGAAAAGTGAAATTAGATATGAATTTTTGTTTTTAGCAGTAATTTTACAGATATTATATTGGTTTTTATGGGGTGGACGATTACAAATACTTAGTAATGCAATAGATAAAAATCTAAATCTTAGTTTCTTGAATTCGACAAAAACTGTTCTGGCTAATCTTTTTTTAGCAGGTGTCACACCATCAATGGCAGGCGGAGAACCTGTTAGAATCTATCTTTTAAATAAGGAGGGAATGAGCACAGGCTCTGCCACAGGTTCAGTTCTTGGGGAAAGACTTCTTGATGCAATATTTATGTTATGCAGTGTCCCTTTTGCTTTTTTCATTTTTCAAAAAAACATAAAAAGTAATGAGCTGCAAATAGGGTTAACAATAGGTGTCGGTTTCTTTTTTCTTCTATTAATCCTTTTTTTATATGCTTTAAAAAGACCGGATAAAATAAAATCTTTTCTTGTATGGATTAATAGTAAAATTAGTAGATTTTTCAAAAAAAAGGATAAAGAATCTAAAGTTATTGAAAGAATCAATAGAGAAGTAGATAACTTTCATGACAGCATGACCTGTTTTGTTAAAAAAGAAAGGAAAACATTTCTGATAGCAGGTTTTTTAACTATTATTTTTTGGTTTACAGGTTTTTTGATACCCTCTATGATACTTATGGGGCTTGGTCTACCACCGTTTTTTATTGAATCAATTGCTGCTCAGATACTTTTACTTGTTATAATTATGATGCCAACAACCCCGGGTAGCACGGGTGTTGCTGAACTAAGCGTAGTTGGTCTTTATGGAGTTCTAATAGGAACAGGTAGTGGTTCACCTATTGGTGTTTTTATGTTACTTTTTAGACTTGTAACTTTCTATTTGCCTTTCATTGTTGGAGCAATCTTTCAGTATCGTGTTTTCAAAGCAGTTTTATCTTTTTCTATGGATAAAATAAGAGATGTTGAATCTGAAGTAGAATATAAACCTTAAATTTACTCTGTTTTTGATACGTCACCTTTTAATAATAGAACCTTTATTCTGGCATTCCTATGAAACAGGCAGAAAATTGTATATCCTGTGGAAAAAACCTGATAAAAAGAGGTTACACATCATTTCCTTGCCCAACTTGCGAAGAAGTAATTGGAAGATGCGGCAGCTGCAGGGAACAAAGCGTAAAATACACATGTAAAAAATGTGGATTCACAGGACCATAAAAAAAATAGCGAAATATTAGAAGATTCGAAGAGGTGACAATTGAAAAATGGGTGAAGTAATAGGTTTAATTCGAGTTATGCCAGCTGAAGTAATAGAAGACGACAAAATCAACAAAATGATTGAAGATATAAAAAAAGTTGTTAAATCACCAGCAAAACTTGGTAAAATTGAAGTTAAAAATGTTGCCTTTGGTTTAAAAGGACTCAATGTTACAGTTGCAGTTCCTGATAACGAAGGCGGTTTAGATCCTGTTGTTGAATCAATTAAAACAGTAGAAAATGTTGATTCAGCAGAAGTAACAGATGTAGGAAGAATGTAAAAAAAGTTTATTCTTCTACCTTTTTTTAAAAATTTATTTTTTTTATGCTGGAACGGTTGGTTTTTCAAAACGTTCCATAGCGCCATCAATAGCTTTACAACCTAGCTCAGTAGGATAATAAACAGGATAAGCTGAATTTGTCGTATCGCCATCAATTAATTCAGCCTCATACATTTTATCTATATGCCATTTTACTGTATGATGATTCATATCTAAAGCATGAGCTATCTCAAGTAGATGTTTACCAGGATTGTTAGCTAAATAGTTTAGGATTTGTCTAGCATTTTTGTTTTTTAGAATTGATTCAGCTACTGCTTGTTTACGTGCTTCTACACCGCCTTCAACTAGATAGAATACCTTTTTTCCACCGATATTACGGCTTCTTACAAGATTTGTTTGCTCTAGTTTACGAAGATGCCATGCCGCGTTACTTGGTTTAAGGTCAAGTTCCCGGGCGATCTCACGGAGATGAGAACCAGGGTATTCATCAATGTATTCATACAAATTTTTTCTTACTTCTTTATCAAGAACGTTATCAGCAGTAACATATTTGATGCCGCCAAAAGTAAAATATGCAATGACAGCTGCTACTGCCGCAATAATAACAGCGATAGATATACCAACTGTGCTGTCAGGTCTTATTGGTTCAGCTGCTGAAGCCGTACCAAAAGAGAGTGTCAATCCTAATAGTGTAATTAAAAATAGATATTTTTTTATTTTTGATGATTTCATATTTATTATATCCCATCCTCTAAACATGTAACAAATTAACTTGTTTTTTTGGCATCCCAATCTGTTAACTAATAAAATAAAACAGATAAAAGCTTAAAAAGTTTACTTATGAGTAAAAAATGCTTTTATTTCATCTTTTTGTTTTTCTATTCTTACAAAACCAAATCGTTCAAACTGGATTATCTCATCATTTTGTAGATTAGATACAGCTTCTTCAGCAAAACCCTCTATTTCTTCTAAACTATCTGGGTTGAATTTGTTGTTTTCAAAAAGCATATGAGAAATATAAACTGTTATTGGTATGTATTTTTCTGTAGTCCATTGAATTTTTGCGGATTCTGTTATTAGTTTTTCTCCAGCATACTCGCCAATAATAGTATCATTTTTTTCAAGGATTTTTACATTGTACAAACCCTTTAATCTAAAAATTTCTCCAACATCAATTGTGTCTAGATCTTCTTTTTGAATATAAAAAATATTTTTTGTTTCAACAGTTCTAAAGCCCAGTTCTTTATTTGTTGGATGAAGGCTTATTTTTTGTTTTTTCTCTGGAGCATTTTTAACAATTATTTTCACAGGCTTTTTTACAAAAAAATAACGTTTAGCGATAGGATCAATAATTTTACGGTTTTCTGATTCTAAGATACTAAAGGTAACTGTTGATTCTGATTTAGAAATCCCTTGTTTTAAAACAAATCTTTTGATTGCCTCAGGAGTTATTCCTCGTCTTCGAAGGCCTCTTAGAGTTGGTAGTCTTGGATCATCGTAACCTTCTACTTTTCCTTCATCAATTAATGGTTTTATTTTTCTTTTTGATACCGGCATTCCTTGTATGTTTAATCGTGCAAACTCCATAAGATTTGGTTTACGAAGATCTAAAAGATCAAGAAGGCGGAAGTAACATTCATCACGAAGCTCATATTCCTTAGTTCGGAATGGATGAGTAACACCGCTAAGACTGTCTTCTACTGCTCCAGCGAAATCATAAGTAGGCCAAACACGGTATTTATCACCCTGTCTTGGATGAGGTTTCTCGATTATTCTAAACAATGTTGGATCTCGCATAGCTGTGTTATCACAAGTCATTTCGCCTTTAAGACGTAAAATTGCATCATTCAATGTTCCATCAAGCATTTTCTGCCATTGTTCAAGACTGTTTTCGTGTTCGCAATGACGACAACCACATTCAACACCATCAAATCGACATTCACGTATTTTTTCTGATTCACATGTACAAACATATGCATCACCCTGACGAATTAACTGTTCAGCAAGCTTGTAATGTTTCTTCAAATTATCAGATGTACAATATTCTTCATCCCAACTTATACCAAGCCATTCAAGATCCTTCTTCTGAGCATCATAAAACTCTTCGATAGCATTTTCTGGATTAGTGTCATCAAAACGAAGGATGAATTTTCCATCATAAATTTTTGCATACTCTGAATCAACAATAGAGGCTTTTGCATGACCAATATGCAGATATCCATTTGGCTCAGGTGGAAAACGTGTTACAACCTTACCTCTCTCAGCATTAGGAAGATCAGATAGGCTATAATCGCGGTCTTTTTTCTCCTTTTCAAGTAACTCAGGAGCAATATTTTCAAGTCTTTTGGTTTGTTCTTCAACATCAAGCTGATTAATTTCAGCAACTACTTTTTTTACAACAGGAACTATATCTTTAGGTGAAAATCCTTCTTTTTTAAGAACACCAATAACTTTACCAATAACTGCTTTAAAATTAGCTTCTCCATCAAAAGAAATAGCATTCTGAAGAGCATATTTCTCTGCTGTATCACGTATTTTTGTTTCTTCTGACATAATTAATTACTTCTCTCTTGTAATTGAATATTCCGCTAAACCAATTAGTATATTTTTTGAATCAGAATCAGACAACACACTTAACGCTTTTTTTGCTCTATCACAATGTTTCAAAGCCGTGTTTTTAGCATAATCAATTGATCCTGTGTTTCTAAAAACATTATACACTTTTTTAATTTCATCATCAGTTGCATCAAGTTTACCAAAAATATTTTTTAAAACCTGTAAATCATCATTTTTTGCATTATTCAAAGCATGGACTGCTATCAAAGTCTTTTTACCATTGCGAATATCATTACCAATGTCTTTTCCAAGTGTTTCAGCATCACTGCTCATATCCAAATAATCATCATGAATCTGAAACGCAAGACCCAAATGTTTACCATATTCGTTAAGTGCATTAGATTTATCACGATCTGCTCCACCAAGAATAGCCCCTGCTTCACAAGAATACTGGAAGAACACAGCTGTTTTTTTAAGAATCATTTCAAGATATTTTTCCTCAGGTATCAGTGTTTCTTTTTCAAAATCCATATCCAGCTGTTGACCTTCACAGATTTCACGGATTGTATCTATTAAACCATATTCCACATTTTTAAAAACATCACAATCACCAATAGTTCTATGAAGTGACTCAAAACCCTTGGCAAACAATAAATCCCCTGCCATAATAGCTGTAGGTTCACCATATTCAACATGAACCGCCGGCATATTTCTACGAAGTTCTGATTTATCCATTATATCATCATGGACAAGAGTAAAATTATGAATAAGTTCAATAGCAATAGATAAGGGAACCACCCGGCTTACATCACCACCAACTGATTCACATGAAATCATCGAAAGAACAGGCCTTAATCTTTTACCACCTGCTAAAGGCAAGTGTCTTGCTGCATCATACAAACGTTTTGGATGATCATTCTTAAGAAATTTTTCAAGTTGTTTATCAAAAAATTCTTGTCTTTTTTTAAGCTCTAATTTTAAATCCATAACTCTGCACCTTTAAAAATATAATCAGCATCACGTAATTCTTTAACGTTTTTTGCTCCTACAAGGAACATAACTGCTCTAAGTTCTTTATAGAATGCATCTATCTCAAAAATTGTTTCTTTTTTTCCTTTATGAGCCGGGGCAAGGACAGCCTGTGCGATTCCCGCGGCATCTGCACCAAGAACTAATGCTTTCGCTGCATCCAAACCATTTCTAATGCCACCTGTAGCAAAAACAGGGAGTTTCCAATCAAGGGCTTTAACTGTTTCAAGAAGCGAAGCAGGTGTTGGAATACCCCAATTCCAAAAAGTTCTACCACCTCGGGCATGAAGATCATCATCATTCATTTTAGCCCGATAATGCTCTATCGCTGCAAAACTAGTTCCACCAAGACCACCGATATCTATACCCGCGATTTTTGTTTCAGAAAGACGTTTTGCTACATCAAAAGAAATACCAGCACCAGATTCTTTTACCATCACAGGTTTATCAAAATCCTCCGCCAAGTGTTTAATAGCCTCTAAACAACCCTCTGCATCAGCTTCACCCTCTAGCTGAATTACTTCCTGTAAAAAATTAAGACAAACCATCAAAACATCTGCATCAACCATGTCAACCATTTGATTAGAATATTCAAGAGTTTTCTCATGACCCCATTCAACAATTTGAGAAGCACCAATATTCCCAAAAACCAAGGGGATATCAAAATTTTTTACAACATCATAAGTTTTCTCAAGTTCTTGATTTTCAAGAGCCGCTCTCTGTGAACCCAAACCCATAGGAATCCTAAA
The DNA here is from genome assembly GCA_964391965.1 of uncultured Thermoplasmatales archaeon. Lineage (GTDB taxonomy): Archaea > Thermoplasmatota > E2 > DHVEG-1 > DHVEG-1 > JAZKSG01. Next base: position 11,539 of record CAYMOC010000001.1, read on the forward strand.
TTTTTCGGCAGCAGAAGCAAGATTTTCATTTATTTTCTCTGCTTTTTCATATCCACCAGTCATACCAGATATCACAAGAGGCATACCAATTTTTTTACCAAAAACAGTGGTTGTAAGATCTACTCTTTCCTTGTTAAGTTCAGGAAGAGCATTATGTGACAAAAATATATCATCCCAATAGTTATGAGAAGAAGAAACATTTTTTTCTAACGCAATTTTAACATGTTCATGTTTTCGACTCTCTGTTTGATTCATAATTTTTTTTATTCTCCTTTAATCAGAGTTGATTTTGTTTTTTCTTTATTCAAAATTTTGTATAAACGATCTGGTTTATTACCATTTACCAAATAAGTATCCACGCCTCTTCTGGAAAGTTTTTTTATTGTTTCAATTTTTCCATACATTCCACCAGTTACATCAGCATGATCATCCAATGATGTTGTAAGTTTTTCTAAACCTTTGAAATCTATTTCTTCTATGAATTCTGCGTTTTTATTTTTTTTAGGATTAGACGAGTAAAGACCATCCTCGTCAAACAAAAAAATCACACTATCGGGTTTATAATAATCAGCTAGTAAAAGTATTAGAAGATCTCCTGAACAAATTGAAAAACCAAGTTCTGAATCTAGTACTACATCACCATATGTTACAGGTTTGAAACCCTTATCAAGAAAACTATCAAAGATTTCAAAATCAAATTTAAAAGAATTATGGTTTTTTAATTTCATAATTGAATGCGGAGGTATAGAAACAGCATTTACATTCTTATTTTGTAAAGATTCTAAAACCAAAGTGTTTAATTTCTGAACAGATGAAAGTGTTTCTGAAAAACCTTTTAGTTGATCACTATTTTTAAAACCATTATTTAAATCATATTTTTCTGCTAAAATATGACCATAAGATCCTGCTCCATGAACAACAATAAAATCTTTATTATATTTTGAAATTTCAGAAGAAATCTTATCCATTAAATCTTTTTTAAAAGAATCTTTTTTGGATTTATCAGTGATTACGCTTCCACCAATTTTTATTATTTGCATAACTTGTGTGAATAAATAGTATTTAAAAAGTATTTTGATTAAAAAAAGAGATGATTTATTTTTTTACAGACATCATAGTTTTATCCTTATTTTGTTCATGAATGAGCCATAAAGCTATAGGCATACCTCGAGCTGAAACATTCATCATAGATTCGCCAAGATGATTTAATTCCTCACGAGAATGTTTTGTACAGCAGGTTTGACAAACAAAATGGGAATCATCAAAAACTAGACCAGTTGGGTTCCTGCTTAAAGAAAAATTTTGACTACAAACACTACAAATTTTTTCAGGTATAAACAACCACCACCAAATATCCTAAGTTTTTATTATAATACAACAGACCACATTAATAAATGTATTGTATGATAACGTAACCAAATTATAAAATAAAACATTTTATAAAACAATATTTGTTTATTGGTTTTCATGGTGGATGGAGAAGAAGTCGTTATGCAGGAGTCAAAAGATAACTCAAAAAATATCAGTGGCGGCAAAGCTAAACTTGGTGGTAAACCAAAAATTGCTTATTTTTCTATGGAAATTGGAATTGATGATAATATACCTACGTATAGTGGCGGTCTTGGTGTTTTAGCTGGAGATACTATTAAATCTTGTGCAGATCTTAATGTACCTGTTGTAGGTGTTACTCTTCTTTCTGAAAAAGGTTATTTTTATCAAAAAATTGATGAAAATGGTAATCAAACAGAACGTCCGATGGAGTTTGCTGTTGAAAATTTTCTTGAGGAACTTCCAACTACAACAACTGTTAACATTGAGGGTAGAGAGGTAAAGATTCGCTGTTGGTATTACGCTGTGAAAGGTGTTAGTGGTTTTATTGTTCCAATTTTTTTCCTGGATACAAATGTAGAGGGAAACGATGATTGGGATCGGGAGCTTACAAAATATCTGTATGGTGGAGACAATAAATATCGTCTGGCTCAAGAGATAGTACTTGGAGTTGGTGGTGTTCGTATGCTTCATGAACTTGGTTATAAAACTATTGACCGTTATCATATGAACGAGGGGCATGCAGCTTTCGGTACTCTTGAACTATATGATCGTTTTGATGATGTAGAAAAAGTCCGTAAACAATGTGTTTTTACAACTCATACTCCTGTTGCTGCAGGTCATGACCAATTTGATTTAGGTATGACAAAAAACATGATAGGTACTCTCCTACCTGAATTTATTCTTGGAGATGTTACTTTTGAGAATCGACTTAATATGACTCGTCTTGCTTTGTTTTTCAGCCATTATGTTAACGGTGTAGCTAAAAAACATGGTGAGGTATCACGTATGATGTTTCCTGGTTACAGTATCGACTCAATAACTAATGGTGTACATAGCCCAACGTGGATTTCAGAACCATTTCAGAGGTTGTTTGATAAACATATTCCTGGTTGGCGTTCTGATGCATATTCTCTTCGTTCAGCGTTTAGTATAGATAAACAGGAAATATGGGATGCCCATATGGCAGCTAAACAGACTCTTATCAACTATGTAAACAAACATTATAATGCGGGTATGAATTATGAGGATTTCACTATTGGTTTTGCACGTCGTCAAACACCTTATAAGAGACCAGATATGTTAATTTCAGATCCGGATAGGTTGCTTCAAATTGCTGATAAATATGGACCTATTCAGATTATTTATGCTGGTAAAGCTCATCCAAAAGATGAGGCAGGTAAACAAGCAATTCGAAAAATTTTTGATGTTAAAAAAAGTATAGATGACCGTGTTAAAATCACATTTATTCAAAACTATGATATGGCTATAGCAAAAAGAATGATATCCGGTGTGGATGTCTGGCTTAATACACCAAGACGTCCAAAAGAGGCATCTGGTACTAGTGGTATGAAAGCAGCACATAATGGAGTCCCGCAGTTTGGAACACTTGATGGCTGGTGGCTTGAGGGATGTATTGAAAATATCACAGGATGGTCTATAGGTCCAGAAAAAGTCCATGATCAACAATCTGATGATGAAACCGATAAAAACGATTTATATGACAAACTTGAAAACTGGGTTATACCAAAATTCAAAAACGATCGGGATAACTGGATACGTACAATGCGTAGCTGTATTGCTATTAATGCCTCGTTTTTTAACACCAATCGTATGATTCAACAATATGTTTTAAACGCGTATTTTATGTAAAAAACTCTTAGTAAATTTGGGTTTAATATTTTCGATGTCTTCAACCCAACATCTAAGGATTTCTGCTACACTCCAAGCCTGAGTTATACAACCACGTTTATTATGAGGCGGATTTCCATCAAAGATTTCATTGATGCTTCCATCCCATTCTTCACCAAAAATCTGAAGCATCGGCTGCAGGAAGTTTTTATAGGCTTTTTTTCGAGTTTTAGAAGTATTATCATGAGTTTTAACATAAGCAGTTACAAAAGGACCCAACAACCATGGCCAAACAGTGCCATTATGATACGCTAAGTCTTTATTGTAATCACCAAGATATTTTCCTCTATATTCTGGATGATAAGATGAAAGCGTTTTAAGTCCAAAAACAGTCACAAGTTTATCTTCAACATTTTCTACAATTTTTTTCTGAAGATCTGAATTAATCATGTTGAAATCAAGTGAAACAAGAAAGATTTGATTAGGTCTAAAAGAAGTATCACGAGCATCTATCACATCATAAAAATCATCATACTGTGAAACAAAACTATCTTTGACTTTTTCAGCTAAAGAACTAAAACTATCATTTTTACCAACAATTTTAGAAAGATTACTCATTATTTTTAACGCATTATACCAAAGCGCTTGTATTTCCACTGCTTTCCGAGCACGCGGAGTCGGATAATAATCACCAAGTTTAACATCCATCCATGTAAGACCAGGATCATGAGAGATCAAAAAATCCCCGTCCATATGAATACCATGATCTGTACCATTTTTGTAACCATCAATAATAGAATTTAATGTATCCCAGTTTTTTTCAACAAAACCAACATTGTTTGTATATTTCAAATATTGAAAAACACGATCTATATACCAAAGTGATGCATCAACCGTATTATACACAGGTTTTGAATCACGTTCCATAAAAGCATTAGGGATCAAACCATTTCTACTATAATTTGCAAAATTCTGAAGTATTTTTTCTGCATCATCAAAACGCTGGGTTACAAACGCTAAACCCGGGAGAGAAATCAAGGTATCCCGACCCCAATCTCCAAACCAATGATAACCCGCTATCACTGATTTACCATCCTGTTTATTTACAACAAAATTATCAGTTGAAAGAACCAGTTTTTCAAACTTTTTCGGAAGGCTGGATTTTTCAAAAATCTTTTTTCGTCTATTAACTTCTTTAGAAAAAATCTTATCCGGATTCTTGGGAACATTTTTTTCAGTAGTTAAAACAAGATAATACTCAGAATTCCCATCTACCTTTTTTGTAAGATCACCAAGAACAGCGTTGTTATCAATCCAAGAATCACCGCGTTCGTGATCTTTTTTATAATAAAACTCCTCCCAGACAAAATCAGAATCATAGGTTGAATCTTTCAGGAAAAACTTGACCTCACGATCAGTGTTCTCCGGTTTAACATTTACACCATTTTTAACATTTTTTTGTTCAAAAAACAAATCACGTCTTTTATTAAGATCATAAAAATGCCTAGAGTTAACTACAGGTTTATGAAACAAGGTTACTGGTTTTTTAGTTTTAATATCATATTTAATAATTGTTGTGTTTTTTTCATGTTGCATAAACACTGTTTTTTTAATCTGTACATTTTCAAAATTATAAATAAAACATGGAAAATAATCAAAACTATAAACAGGTTTGAAAACTCTTAAATCAAAACAACGTCCATTTAGTTTCACACGGTCAAAAACATTAGATATAAAACACCAACGTTCTGTAGGAGGATTAATACTAGACACTAAAAGACCATGAAATTTTCGGGTGTTTGTACTTTGAAAAGTAAGAGAAGCATAACCACCTAGTCCATTTGTTACAATCCATTCTTTCATAACTTTTTTTTCATCCCCTCAAAGAATCATATTTAGCTAAATTCTTTATATATTTCGATTGTTCTTTCAGCTACATGTTTCCATGTAAACTTTTCAAGCACTCTTTTTCTAGCGTTTTTTCCAACTTGTTTTCCTTTATCAGACAATCCAAGTAATTTTTTTACACCCCATGCAATATCACCAGAGTTACCACCATCCACATGAACACCGGACATATCATCACCTTCAGGTATTATTTGTTCTCGGAAACCATTGGTTCCACGTGCTCCAACAACAGTTGGTTTGGCCATACTCATAGCCTCAGTACAAACAATACCAAATGGTTCATAAACAGATGGAAGCACTACACAGTCTGATGCTGCATAATGAACTATTCTTTCATGTTCACCTACAAACTCATCACGGAAAATAACATTGTTAGAAACACCAGTTTCATCAGCTATTCTTCGTAAATCATTCACTAGTCCACCAACTCCTAGTATTACAAGCTTGGTTTTTGGAAAATCAGTAAGTATTTCTGGCATCGATTTTATTAGATGATCTACACCTTTAACATTGACAAGTCTTCCAACGAAAAAAAGCATGTTTTCATCATCATTTATTCCATACTTTTTTCGAAGATTTTTTGTTTCCTCGGCTTTTATTTTTTTTGGATCATATTTTGATGGATCTACTCCATTCCAACAAACTCGTATTTTATGGGATGGAAAACCAAGTTTTTCTAGTTCATCTTTCATAGCATAAGAAACCGTTATCACACAATCAGCGTTTTGACCACCTTCAAACTCGATTTCTTTTATGTTATGAGAACCACGACCAATGGAACGCCCTACCTCTGTCGAGTGTACATGGAAAAAAAGTGGTTTATCTATCTCACGTTTAACAGCCATACCAGCAAGGATTCCCAGCCAGTCATGAGCATCAACCACATCAGGTTTTTTTATCTTTTTTTGAGAAAGTTCATCTACAAATCTAAAAGCAGAAGTAAGATTGTAACCTACTACATCTGCAAAAAAACTGAAATTATCACCCCAAGCTCGTAGTTCATAATCAGCAAAGAGACGAAGGGTTTCTGTTAAATCAAGAGTTTTCGGACGATACACTTTCACTCCATCATAATCAGTGAGTTCATCGTATTTATTCCCAGGGTTTAATGAAAAAACATTGATATCATGCCCTAAAAATTTTTGTTTTTTTGTTATTTCTTCAGCAAAAGTACCTAGTCCACCATAGATTACAGGGGGATATTCCCATACAAAATGTGTAACTTTCAAAGTGTCTCTCCTCACCAATGGGAATGAAAGTAATAGTTTATGTTACTTTTTGTTTTAAATCCTGCAAGATGTTCATATAATTTATAAAACCGTCATATGGTCCATCATATGGACTGAAATATGCATGAACATCACCATCCGCTAGGCCCTTAGTGCAGCAGTAATAAAGATGATCACTTGTTTGTAGTTTCCTCCATGTTTCGAGAGATTTTTTATCTCCTTTTTCACGTAGTTTACTACCTATGTTTTTTATTTCATTAAAACAAGCTATCTGCATATCGTTCCCAAGCCATGTACTTACATCACGGTCTTCATCAGCCCAGGAAATAGCCCATGGTGCATCAATTTCCCCAACTGGATTATATCGTTCTACAGCCTCGCTAACAGTTACAAAATCCATATGATCATGATTAAAAACATGACCGGGTAGATGTTTTAAAAAATCAAATATTCCTGTTTCAGTCCATTGATGTTCACCAAAGGTTTCATAATCCATGAAAAGATTGATTAAATCACCTTGATTATTTGAAAGCCATCCGGCATATTTATCAGCAGTAAGAGGCCATCCTTTCCACAATCGTGATGAAAAACGAAAACCTACATCATCACTAAGATTATAATTTCGCATCAATACTTTTATATCGGAATTAACTGGTTTATAAAGATAGTTTGGGGAACGCCATTGTAATATTTTTTCAGTTCCCTCGGTCATAATTCCTTTATAACCCATATCTGATACTTTTTTTGCAATCCTGTTATCATATATTGCTTCAGTATTTCGGAACACACGTGGTTTGTAGTTAAAAATGTCTTTAACCATAGAATTATGCATTCTAACCTGGTCTTCAAACTCATCCATATCTTCAAAGAGACTAGAAAGACTATGATAATAAGTTTCCTCGATCATATCCACCGAGCCAGTTTTAAAAAGTTCCTTGAAACTATCTAAAACCTCAGGCATATATTTCTGACAGAATTCTACAAAGGTACCAGTTAAACTAAAAGATATACGAAAATCACCATCATACTGGTCAATAAGATCAAGTAACAAATTATTCGTGGGAAGATAACATTTTTTTGCTACTTTCCTGAAAATATCATGGTTTAGTTTATCATCAAAATATGTATAATTCTTTTGAGCTTTATCCCCTATATTAAAAACACTGAAGCGATTCAACCTAACAGGTTGATGAACCTCAAAATACATGCATACCGAAGTCATTTTTTATTAACACACCATATCATAAACTTCAACTGTTTTATCTGCAACTCTATCCCATGTAAACAGATCTATTTCTTTTTTACCTTCATAAGACATTACTCGATGTAATGGATCGTAGCGTAGTAATGAAATGATTTTATTAGCCATTTCATCAGTATCCCAGAAATCTACACGAAGACAGTTTTTAAAAGCCTCAGAAAAACCCGCTGTTTTAGATGCAATAGTAGGTGTACCAGCACTAATAGCTTCAAGAGCAGTTATTCCAAATGGTTCACTAACACTAGGCATCACATATACACTGCTGATACCATAAATATGTTTAACTTCTTCATCAGTAAGACGCCCTGTAAAAATCATTCTATCAGATATGTCCATATCAACTGATTGATGTATAAGTTTTGGAAGCATATCACCTGATCCTGCCACAACAAAACGAGTGTCGGGTTCATAATCCAAAACCTTCCTAGCAGCTTTAAGGAAAAACTCTGCACCTTTTTGTATAGTCAACCGGCCCAAAAACAAAACAATCTCTTGTTTTTGACCTTCAGGAATCGGATGAACCGCATTATGAACCACACTAATTTTATCAGGGTTAATCCCATATTTTTCAACAATAACATTTTTAGTAAAATTACTAACCGCAATAATATGATCAGCTTTCTGCATACCCTCTCGTTCAATGTCAATAAACCATTGATTCGGATAAATCCAACCAGAACGATCATACTCAGTTGAATGAATACTTAAAACCAACGGAGTCCCAGTTTCTTCTTTAACTCGTACTGCAGCTTTCATAGTAAGCCAATCATGAGCATGAATAACATCAAAACCACCAACTTTTTTAGCAGTTTTTTTAACCCGGTCAACAACTAAATCATTATAATAATAAACTGCATCAAAAAATTTACCGGCAAGTTCCTTATCCTCAGGTCGGTCATAAGGAAATACTTCTGTTTCGCCAACTTCTATGATTTCAAGGTTAGACTTATCACTAGTAGTTTTATGCTTAGTTTTAGGCATAAAAAAATAAACCTTTTCATTTTTACCAGCAAGACTACGAGTCAACCCATAGCAATGAGTCGCAAGACCCCCTGCCTTAAAAGGCGGATACTCCCAGCCTATCATCGCAATTTTCATCTAACTCTCCAACTTACAATAAACCAACCTACCCCTTTTTGTGACCTCATCTTAACATTTTTTAATTAACTGCTTCCTCAACTTTCAATGGACGGTATATTTTTATATATTCTTAAACCTTATTATATTTAAAGGATTATAAGTGCGTTTCTGCGCAATAAAACGTTGTATAAAAAAGTTTGGGTTATAAAAAACTTACAAAATAATTTAACACTTTTTGTCGAAAAAAAGAAAAAAATTATTGAAAATTTTAATCATAAGTTATAGAAATCTGCCTCATACACATTTGCTGAATAACCATTACCAGAACTAAGAATTCTAAATTTGATTCTCATTTCATCAACTTTTATAGGACCACCTGGTATGTCTCTATACACAAACCCATCACTGTCGGCATCATTGAAAGTTCCATCATAAACTTCAACCCATTCGTTTGTATCAGCATTATGAACTTCGACATGTACTCTTCTGCAATGAGCTGCATTATACCAACCTTTGAATCTTATTTGATCAGAGTATAAGGCTGGAAAATTATCATGCGTACTTGCTGATCCATAGGTTAACTCTAAATCATTTGTCCAGGTTATATAAGTATAAGTATCTGATTGTGAACTAGTGCTTAAATCATTATCTCTGGCTTTTTGATGATCATTCCATCCAGAATTTTGATTTACAAATAATGGGTTAGCCCAACCTTCTATACTTGGACCAGATTGAAAATCTGAAATTACATTATGTCCATTGCCATCATTAAATTCAAATCTAAACTGATGAGTACCTGGCCAAAGATCAAAATTGTGATGATATACATAAACTGCTCCTGTTCGATGATCGCCACTTTCTTTAGTCATTGGGAAACGATAATCCTCTGATACGCCCCAATATTGATCATCAATTAAAACATTGGCAACAGCGGGTATATCGCCTTCAGGATCTGTATAGGTTACTCTATATGAAAAAGATGTTTGGTGTGTGCCTGTTTCTGGTGTTACAGACATATCTGATAATGTTGGGGCCTGGTTACCTGAGCTGATAGTAAATGTAAATGTGTCAGATGCAACTTCGAGATTATCATCAGTGACAGTAATTGTTACATCATAAGTTCCCGTCGAATCAAAACTATGAGATGTGGATTGGACGTTATTATTTTTGTTGCTATATGTGTCTGTTTCTCCGTCACCAAAATCAAATACATAGTCATAAGGAGCGGTTCTATCACTTCCAGATATCGTTGCAGTGAATTCATATGAAACATCTACTGATCCTTCTCCACTTGGACCTGAAAGATCTACTGACAGATCATAATCTGGATCATTGTATATTGTAACAGTATGATATTTTGATATTTCATAAGAGTTTTGAAGATCCTTAACCCAAAATTCTGCAGTATACTCTCCAGGTTCAACATACACATGTGTCTCTGAGAAAGGCAACTCAGATTCTGATATGACTGTATGAGTACCATCTCCAAAGTAAAGATACATTAAATAATTTTCAGAACCGCCAGTTACATCACCCTCAAAAGTAACATCATGATGTTCTGTTCCTGTGTCATCACCATCAAATGTTACTGTCAGATCATCATAACTTATTGTAACTGTCGCTGTATCACTTTCAGTGGTTCCTGAGTCATCGGTTACTGTTATTTCTGCGGTATATGTCCCAGTTGAGGTATAAGTATGAGCAGGATCTTTTTCTGTTGAAGTCCCACCATCTCCAAAAGTCCATAGGTAGCTATAAGGTGGATCCCCTCCACTTACTTCAGGATTGAATTGTACTGGCTCTCCAACAACTCCATAATAATTGTTAGATGGTGAGTTGTATTTTGCATCGACATATAATGGATCATTTCCTCCTAAAACTGTATACCAGTCGTCTTCATTTTGTCCACCGTTGAACGTTATATCCATGCTGTTAACACCGCCTATGATTCCATCATTGTAAACACTTGGGATCCAAACACCAAGGACTTTATTCATTATAACGCTGTGGTAATGTGCACCAAAATCATATCCTGTTATTCTAAATCCTAAATTATCATCTAATAAAACTGCTGTTTGGAAGTATTCGATTGTATCTTCATTATCTGTATCCAAATAGAATAGTCTTTTTGAATCGGGGTTGTTTTCATGTTCACCTATACCAACTACGCCGACTGAACTCGATAATAATTGTAGATCAATTGTGGCTAGACCATCGAAATCAAGTATCAGCCCATTTCTTGAAACAGTGAACTCTAATTCGCCATTATTTAGTTGGTTTATTCCTTGGTTTCTTGAAAAATCTGTTTGCCATTCTACTGCTTTTCCATAATAAATTGCACCGGAATAATGATACCAATCTGAGTCTTTGCAGAAACGAACGCTTCCATCAAATGAAACACTTCCAGCGAATTCCCATCCACCTAGTAAAAGATTAAATGACAGATCTGTTAGACCTTGTGAACTGAACCAAACATATTGCTTGGCTGAATCTGAGGCATGATCTGCCCATCCGATTCTTGCATTATTAGCATTTATTTCAAATGAGACATCTGTTGTTATTTCAAAAGATGTTGAACCATCTTTTGTAACGATTAGATGGAATGTTCCTGCTGTTGATTGCATTTGACCGTTTAATTGTATTTCGTCAGCAGAGTTGATATTACTATCTCCAGACATACTATTCCAATCATATTTTTTAGCATAGAAATTATTTAACAATTTTATGTTTAATGCATCAAAGTCAACATCTACACTGTCAAAATCAAGCATCAAATCAAGAGTGTTAAGAGTGTTTGTACCAGTACTTTCAATCCATTTACATTCAGTGTTTCCTGAATTCTTGTCTCCAACTCCAAACTCTACATAGTTTGCATCTACATCTATAACTGTTAAATCACATCTTATTTGGCTGTCTTTTACTCTTAATACTGATAAGCTGAGTCCACCGGTAAAATAGACATGTTTACTATTTGTATAACCTGTTTTTTCATTTAGTTTATAACCAAATTCTGAACCTGTATCCACAGTTCCTGTAAGCTCTATTGCTTTTACACCAGAGTTTCTTGATAAATCAAATGAACCTGTTATTCCACTTGGACTTGTTATATAAAATTCTTTAATTCCATTTAGACCTTGACCGTCTAAACATGTTAATTCTGCATCAACATCACCAGCAAACTCTGTTTCAATTATAACTTCTGTTAAAAATCGTATCGAACCGCAACTGCCCGCGTAATCCCATTCTGCATGGAAATCAAGATGCTTTAACTTATCATTAGAAGAATATTGTATATTGTATACTTTTATTTCAAATTCAGAGAGCTCATGTGAACCATAGATAAGATTAAAGATTTCTTCACTGTTTTTCATAACTTTTATGTAATCATATTGTCCATGGACTCCATTAGTTGTATAAAGACGCATTAAGGTTGGTTTCATTCCTAATAGATCTCCTTCCCATTCAAAGGTTAAATCGCCATAGAAATTACGTGAGTTTTCGATTCTGAAATTGAAATTTTTTCCACCAATAGTGGTATCGATTATGAACCAATCCCAGTTAAGAGAATGACTTCTTACAATTGTTGCATATTTTTGAACCCGGTCAACACATGCATAAAGTGTTCCTGATGTTTCACCATTTTTTAGATTGAAAGTCGTGTCAAACAGAGCCATATTAAATTCAAATAAGCTCTTTGTAGTTCCATGATTCCAATCAAGCTCAATTTTATTGAAGCTAAAAGTGTTGAGATTTACACCGGTTGCACTGAAATCTAGACGTGTGTAACTGCTTTTACTTTTCATTCTAGTGACATCGAAGTATTTTTTCAAACCAAAACCAAATACTGAAACACTAACTTCTAATCCCTGTACAAGTTTTTCAGTAGAACCCTGATGTTGATAAATTAAATCAAGGTTTACAACGCTTCCTGAAAGACTTGCTGATAAATCAAAAAATGTTGAACCAGATCCAATCTTTTCCCAGTAATCACGAATTATTTGAACCTCTAGACTTACAGAAGGTATTACTACTCCAAGAGTGAAATTATCTATAACTGTTTTACCTGAATGAGCATGATTGAAATTAAAATCAAGTGAACCAGATGACATACTGTTTATTACTAAAGCAAAACCAGTAGATGTACTGCCAGAGTTCTGGAAAGTAAAATCTCCATCCATATACACTCTGTTTTGATTTGGACCAGTTGCACCGGCTGAAACTTTTAGACTTGTTACACTAGCGCTACTAATAGAACCTGAGAACGCGAATTTTCCACTAAGATCATCAACGGAAACCATTGTACCATCTACTTGTAATAAAATTGCGCCGCTATTTGTAACAGATCTTACTCGACTAGATGAAACTGCAAGGCCACCAGTGATTCCTGAAACTGTTGCACTAACAGCAAAATCAAGATTTGTTATCTCCATGATTTTTTGACTAGTATGTTGGTTTTCTAATACTATATCAAATGTTTTTTCATCAAAATCTGCAAATGCATAAATCCTTGTTGATCTGCCAGTGTTTTGATCCATATGAAACTCGCCAGCAAGCGATACATCAAAAGCACCGGTTCCTACACCAACAGCACCATCTATGTAGAAATTATCCAAAGTAATTTTAGCGTTACTTTCAAGTGTGAAACAAATATCACCAGAAATGTCATCAAGTGTTATTCCCTGGCCTTGTAAACTGTTTATAATGCCCATAATGTTCACACTAGTTATTTCTAATAACAATGATGAGCCGCTGTCTTTATGGAAATAATCAACACCAGTTGCTGCATGAAGAACACCAGCGACATAAACTTCTAAATCAAGATGCTCGATAGTTATTTGTGGAGAATTCTCTGTTTCAAATTTCACGGTTAACTCATCGTCTTCTGTATTATAATCAAAATAGAATGTTCTTTGACCGGATCCTTGATCTATTGTTCTTTGGAATTTATCACAGCTAAGATCTACACTGAAAACTGTTTCAATACCTACTGAAAACAAAAAGTCTTCCATAAGAAAATCAAGGTTTCGGTTTACATCTCTATCGATTGTAACCGAGATATATTCTTCTTTAATCCATTCGATAGTTGTTTCTCCATAGGTTTGACCGGTTGAATCCTTGGATATATCACCTTGTATTACAAAATTAAAATCACCAGACAATGGATAAAGTTGGTTGTCTTTATCAACATTTAATTCTAAATCTATCTCTAGATCTATATCAGATGTGGATTGTTTTGTTCTCTCCCAACTAATTGTTCCATCATCTTGACTTATGTCAAACGTGAAATTTGCACCAGCATTATTTGATTTGATTTTCTGAATATCAAGAGCAAAGATATCTCTGACTATGAAAGTAGCTGATTGTATATCAACTAATAATGTGCCTTCAGCATTAAAAACAAAATCATCTGTTCCAAGTCCATTCCATGAAAGATTAAATATACCGTCACCTGAGGAAAACGTAAATATTCCTGAAACTTGGAAAACAAGATCATCACCTTCATATTTGGAGAAATCTACATCCATATATGCTGATCCAGAAGGCCCGACTCTTATCCAACCCTGTGAAAAATCTTGAGCAATATCCCATGTAACATTTTGTACTGTAACATTTAAACCAAAAGTATACGTTTTTGGACCTATCAAATGCAGTGTTGGTTTATTCCAACTGAACTCATTAGCTCTGATATATAATCCAAATAATTCTAACTGAGATGAAAGAACTATTTCTCCAGCTAATGATATTCCGCCTCCATCATTTTGGCTGTTAAATTGTAAAAATAACCCACCATCTTTAGGAGTAGTAGTATCATAAACTAGTTTATCTATATGAATAGTTGAATCGACATCATCAAAACCTTCAATTGGTAAAAATGAAAGATCTAAATTATTAGCTTCAATATGTATATCTTCTATAGTGAGTTCATTTCCAATTTTACTACGAGTTATATCAACAGAGTTATCTTCAAAATCAAGTTCTACTTCAAAACTAGTGGGTTCATTAGAACTTTTAATTTCTAAACTACTCCATGAAAAACTACCTTCAAATGGTTCATCATTTCCTCCTTCTTCAGGTAATTTTTCAATTGTAAGATCAACATTAAAATCTCCTATGTTGACATACGTAGATTTTTCTTTATGTATTTCAAATTTGAAAGTTCGATCTCCGAAATCAAAGTTTTTAACAACAACAAGAACGCCTGATCCTGAGGATATTAACTCCATTTTAGTTGGAAGAACATTTGAATAATATTCTCCATCGTAACAACGTGCTACAATAAGATAAATACCAGCTGTTATTTCTGATGTATCCCAATCATAATTCCAACTACTCCAGTCACTGTTATGATTGGTAACATTCACCCATGAATATTCCGTGTTAGTTCCAGCGAAAGTATTTTGTGGCAACATAGCTAGTTGAACTTGTTCTATAGATCTACCAGAATAGCCTTTGAAAGCCTGACCTTGGACGTTTACAACATCTTCAACAACTGCATGCAATGAAGGGTTATCTATACGTACAGACGGAGGATTAAAAGATGGACCGTTATCAACATTGACATAAATAATATCTGTATCTTCATAGCCCATACTATCTAAGCATCTTGCCTCAATAGGATAATAACCATTACAAACTGTTTTAGAATCCCAATCAAAATCCCAAACTTCTTTACCCGACGCATCTTGCCATTCACCATTATTTATTCTTATTTGAACAAGACTTATAGGTCTTCCTTGTGTAGCAGCAGTTGCTGTACCATTAATTTTTACGATATCTGAAACATCTGAACCATCAAAGGGACCTGTAATATTTATGACAGGGTTTTCAACCTCGTCTTCAACATTTAAAGTAATAATATCAGGTGGAGAATGAAAGTTTCCATCAAAACTTCTAGCTCTAACTAAATAAGTACCAGGTTCAAGATCTGAAGCATCCCAATTATAAGTCCAGGAACTTGTACCAGATGCTGAAGCCCAACCTTCATCATTTCCAATTGATAATTCAACTGATTCAACAGGGTGACTGCTTGAACCAGGTGAAGCTGAACCTTTTATCGAAATAACTCCTTTAACAGTTGACCCATCAGATGGTGAATTAATTTGAACAGAAGGTATTTGAACCTGTCCTTTTACAACAGTTACTGAATCTATTACAGAGTAACGATATCCATCATAACTACGAGCTTCTATTATATGCTCGCCATTTGAAACAGATGAAGTATCCCAACTATAATCCCAGTAACTATCTCCATTGGCTTCCATCCAACTTCCTTCATCAACACGAACTTCAACTTTTTCAACAAGCCTAGTATAGATTCCAGAGTACGCTGTACCCTCAATTGACACCATTCCATCAACTACATCTCCATCTGAAGGTATAATTATTCTAACTGTTGGAACAACATGATTTGCAACTATAACAGATAAAACATCTAATGATGAATAACGACTTCCATCATAACTACGAGCCTTAATGATATGTTCACCATCATCTAGTACTGTGGTATCCCAACTGTAACTCCATTTCTCGGTTCCAGTGACCTTTTTCCATCCATTGTTATCAATCATCACTTCGACTTTATCAATAGAACTTCCACCTTCACCAGGAGCTGCAGTTCCAGTTATTGTAACAATATCAGAAACAACTGGAGTTTCAAGTTCATCAGCATTAGGATATGTTATATTAACAGTTGGAACAATTACTTCTTTTATTACTATATCAGAGTCGATACTATCTATTGTGAACTCACAATTTTTCGATACAAATATTCTTACAGCAGCCGCATCAACCCTATCAATTATAGATTGCCTTAATGGCAGAATTGGAGTGAAAGAAACAGTCAACTCGCCACTATCTGAATATGTTTTTGAAAAATCAATATTTCTAACGTCAAGATCAAAATCAACAACTCTATTACCTAATAAACCACTTAAACCGGTCATATATATTGGTATTTCATTTGCTTCAACAACTAATTTAGATATTGAGAAATCCCAGCCGTTGCTAATACTAACTCCGATTCCAGCTTCTGCATCATTTATTGGACCTCTTAGAATGCCGCCTACATCAAGAATAAATGGTTGATCGCTACTTCTCGATATATGCCCATCTAATGAAAGATAAAGATAGTCGGATGTTACATCTATGAATATGTCTCTTTCTATGTCTAGATTATTTTTTATTTCAAAGTAGCCTGTTAAGAGTTTAAAAACAATGGTAACATCTAATATTCCATCTGATTCTATCGAAAATTCTGTTGTGCAATCTCCTCCAAGCATTCCTATTGTTTCAAAATAACCATTCAAAGATAGTCTTTTATCCGCATATACATGGATTTTGTTTTTTCTAATAATGTTTAAATCATAGTTTATTGTACCGCTTGTTGGAAGATCAGAAAGATAAAGGCATTCTTTTGGATTAAATAAATCATCAAACCAACCGATTTGACTTATAGATTCATCCCCTGAATCAAGTTCAATCCATCCTTTCATTATTGACAAACCCAATGAAAAAGAGAATTGTTTTGGTAGATACTTAATATAAAAATAATCTAAATCCGAGAAAACATCAATGTTTCCTGCTAATTGTGAGACTAAACCATTATATCTATAAAAAATGACATTAACGTTTTCTTTACTTATGCGCTCATAAGATATATCAATTTCAGGGCTGATAATTTTTATATTACTTTTAAAGACTAATTCTGTTTTCTTTGGAAGATTCTCTATATAAAAACCAAGACGCACAATTTCAAAATCTTCAGTTTCTACATTCCACTGTACATCCACACTCGTTTGTTCATCAACTTGAACTGATAATTCTCTATTATTAAAACCAAGAATGTCATTGAGTTTTACAGTACCTTTCACAAATTTTTCAAAATTAAAAGCAAGTTCTCCCTCAAAAAGCCCCAGAACCAAAGTTAACCTATCATTTTTACTATCCCCTGGATTTATTTCAAAAATATGAGTTGGTTTTTTTACAGGATTTAACAGATTAGGAGCGAGTTTATATGTAACAGTGCAACTTGATGGTATCTGTTCACCTTGAAGAGATCTGTATCCAAAATCTACACTTTTACCATCAAGATTACTTAAAAGAAAACCAGGAAAATTCAGTCTTGCATAAGCCTCTAAAAAATCTTTATTATTAATACTGCTACCACTTAGAAGTTCTATATTCAGGTTAAAATTAATAGTAAAAGACAGGGTTTTAAAATCAAAACCAGGCAACACTGTCACACGAGCAGAAACATCATCTCCACCCGTTCCATCAACATCAACCTTAACAGTTTGAAACAAACCTAAACCAGTACTTGTTTCAACACCAGAATAATTAGTATGAAAAGTAAGCAGATTATCTAAAAAACCAAGTAATCTATGATCTCTGGAACCATCTAACAAACGAAAAGAACTATCACTTTCATTATCATCATTTTTATCTCTATTAAAAAAATCTTTGATTTTTTCTTTAGCAGAAGAAAACCTCTGACCAAGCCGGGTATCCTTAAAACCACCATTCAACAAACCAGAATTTTCTTTAGTGTCTGTTTGGTTATTTTCATCTAAATTTTCAGTATCTTCTTCTGATTTATCTAAAATAGAAGCATTAACAGTTGATGTCGCCACAGACAGCAACATCATTAGGACTGCTAAAATTGATACGATTTTAATTGATTTTTTCCAATAGTTTTTTATTGAAACCTTATCATCTATTATCTTTTTCATCTATAAATCCTCCAAAGTATTGGATTAGATTTTTTTTCTCCCTCTATTATTTACTAATCTTTATTAATTTGTAGTTCAAAGTATAAATAGTTTATTATATATATGTTTTCATTATAATAAATACGAGGTGGATTTTTTCCATTGTCAAAATGAATAAATCTAAGGAGTATTTTAATATTTAAACTAATGAATATATAAATGACATTTGTATTTAATTAAATATTTAAGTCATTAATTTTTTAGTTATTTTGTTCCTCCATTGTGAACAAGTAGTTCTTCTGCGTAATAAGAATGTGTTGTGTTTACTTCAAAATTATAAGTTGGTACTTTCTCATAGATTCTTTCAATTGAAAAAATCCTTTGTTTTTCCCCTTCAATATCTTGCAAGTAGTCATCTATCTTAACCTTACCAGCAGGAGTCCATTCTTCATTTACATATATTCTATGGTTTGGCGTTATCTTAAGAATATTATTGATTATCATATAATAATCAGTCATTTCTTCTTTGGGATGATGATGTATACTTGTTACTACGGAGGTTGTTATCTCACCAGTTTTATCATCATAAGATTTAACCATATCTCCAATTTTGACATCTTCAATGTTTTTCTTTGCGTTGCCTGCCATTGTAATTTTTGATCCTGAAAGAAGACATGTTCCATCATCTGATATATGTATCGTGAAATCTTCATAATCATCATACCAGTCTCCTTGTTCATCTGTTACATGAACTATTATATCATAATATTCATCTTGATCGCCTGAATCAACTTTTGGCTCTACCTTGAAACGCACAGAATTGGAATCGTATTGTTTAGCAGATATTGTAACTTGAGAATCATCTTCAATGACATCATAATAACTATCCAAATTATAGTAAGTATATTGATATTTAACTCTGAAATACAACGAGTCTCCATCTGCATCGTATGCATCTACATTAAATAAGCTAATAGCTAATTGTTCACTCACTGTTTTCGTGTCAATGTCTGTTGTAAAATATGGCGGAGATCCATCTGAATCTGTTGTGAAATACATCCAATCAGTATTAGAAGAACCACCAGAATTATCAGCACTAGCAGTCCACTTATAAGGAGTAGAAGGCTGAAGATTATAAAACGTATGTGAAAACGTATACGGATCATAATGATCACCGCAATTATACTGAATTGGACCGGGTTTATTATGAACCAAAACACCATCAGCAAAATAAGTATGAGTCCCTTCAACCTCAAGATTATAAGTAACAACAGGTTCAAAAACACGATCAACAGATAAAACCTCAATAGACTCACCAGAAACATCTAACAAACTATCACCAACAACAACACTATCAGCATCAACCCAATCACCATTAACAAACAAAGGATGATCCGGAGTAACACGAAGTCTGTTATTGATAACTAAGTAATAATCACCCATCTCAACAGCATCATGAACAAAAACATGACCAACAACACTATCAACCATACTACCAGACGACTCATCATATGATTTTACAGAATCTCCGACTTGAATATCTTCAATGCTTTTCAATGAACCATCAGCCATACTAATCAAAGTACCTGCAACAAAACAACTCTCCTGCTCAAGAATAAGCCAACAAGTAGAAGCTTCACCGCCATCATCTAAAAGCTTACCCGTCAAATAAGCCGAACTATCAGTAACACTAGTATGAGAAACAGAGTCAATAACTGGTTTATCGGAATCCGTAGTAAAATCCTCATCGTTACCATGGTTTGAACCAGCGTCATTGCTAGCCCATGCACGGAAATGATAAGTGGTACACTTAGATAGGCCAGTAACCTGAGTATTAAAATAACCAGTAGACGACACCGATATAGGACTAGTAGAATAACCATACGATGTAGTCAAACCATATTCAAACCAGACATTGCAACTATTAGCACCACCCATATCAGAAAGATAACCACGTAAAAACGCAGAATTTTGAGTTACACTAGCAGCATTCTGAGTAGAAAGAGTAGGCTTATCTAAATCTGAATCTGTTGTGAAATACATCCAATCAGTATTAGAAGAACCACCAGAATTATCAGCACTAGCAGTCCACTTATAAGGAGTAGAAGGCTGAAGATTATAAAACGTATGTGAAAACGTATACGGATCATAATGATCACCGCAATTATACTGAATTGGACCGGGTTTATTATGAACCAAAACACCATCAGCAAAATAAGTATGAGTCCCTTCAACCTCAAGATTATAAGTAACAACAGGTTCAAAAACACGATCAACAGATAAAACCTCAATAGACTCACCAGAAACATCTAACAAACTATCACCAACAACAACACTATCAGCATCAACCCAATCACCATTAACAAACAAAGGATGATCCGGAGTAACACGAAGTCTGTTATTGATAACTAAGTAATAATCACCCATCTCAACAGCATCATGAACAAAAACATGACCAACAACACTATCAACCATACTACCAGACGACTCATCATATGATTTTACAGAATCTCCGACTTGAATATCTTCAATGCTTTTCAATGAACCATCAGCCATACTAATCAAAGTACCTGCAACAAAACAACTCTCCTGCTCAAGAATAAGCCAACAAGTAGAAGCTTCACCGCCATCATCTAAAAGCTTACCCGTCAAATAAGCCGAACTATCAGTAACACTAGTATGAGAAACAGAGTCAATAACTGGCGGGTCGGCATCGGTATTAAATGAAAAATCATTGCCATGGCTTGTACCTGCATTATTACTTGCACAAGCGCGATAATGATAAGCGGTACACTTAGTAAGACCCATTATCTGCTTATAAAAATTACCAGTGGAGTAAACCGTCACGGGATCAGTAGAACTTCCATAGTTTTCAGTTAAACCATATTCAAACCAAACTTCGCAACTATTATCCCCACCCATACTTCCTAGATTACCACGTAAGTAAGCGGTAGTCTGTTCAATATTACCCGGGTTTAAAGTTGAAACAGTAGGAGCACTAACCAAATATATAGTATCTAATAATGTATTATCACCATTTTCAACACTTATATCATATAAGTTACCATTGGCATAACCCGTTTTGCTAGCTTCTATGTCATATGTCCCTGCAGGAAGGTAAAGATCATAAAATCCAACAAGGTGACCGCCGGTTCCATCACTAGTATATGTTGAAAATTCTTCAGAAGTATCTTGATTTGTTGCTACAACTAAAACATCACCGATAGGATCCTGGGAGCCATGCTCTTTAACATAACCTCTTACTCTACCAACTGCTTTTTCAACAATAAAATAGATTTCATCATCAACATAACCAGATTTTTCAACAGTGACTAAACAATCATTTTCATGAAACGGGTTATCATCACTTACCTCATGAGCGACAAAGTAGACACTGCCAGAGGAATCTGTATAACCGGTATCCTCTCCAATTAAAACACCATCATCATATGACTGATAAGTAACAAAGGCATCTTCAACTGGATCTCCAGAAAAACTATCAGTTACATAAATTTCAAAATCATCACCTTCAAATAAATCTTCACCTTGATCAACACCATCGTAAATTAATTCTATGTTAAATTCGGATAATACTGCAACATTAACTGTTGTAGAATCATTATCCTTTTTATGTAAAATGGTGTCTTTTTCTCTTACTTGTAATTTAAGTGTATATGTGCCTTCTGTATCATATATATGATCAACCGTGGGAGAGTCTAACCATCCTGTATCCCAAAATACATCTAAAGGTCCAGTGTAATCAAAATCCCATCTATATTGTAAAACATCCCCATCAGGATCTGAACTATTTGATGCATCAAAAGTAACTGTTTCCCCAACATCTGCAGAGTAAGGTCCACCTATATCAGCATTTGGTTTTTGATTACCATATGGCCAAATTTGATCCCATGAAGCCCCGCCATCATTTGTTGCCTCAATTACAGGCTGTTCTTCTCCACTACCTATTTCTCCACCGTGATCAAAGTATGGAGGAATCCTTATGAAATCCCAATGTATCCATTTTCCATTTGCCCAAATGTTACCGACATCAAGAATTTTAATTGCATCATTTGCACCATACCAAAATTCAAAACTAATATGTTGGATAAATGAATTAGGTGTAGTATCCATATAGAATTGTTTTATGTCGCTACTTCCACCATCTAGATCAAATGCAATAGAACAGTCACCGCTTCCTAGTGTTCTTGAACCAATCATGTGGAAATTTCCAACATCTAATGTTGTTGTTCCATCAAATCCATTATTGCTTTGGAAGTAAAACGATTTTCCAGTACCCTGGCCGTCATGCCAGATCATATCAAAATATGATCTTAGATCTCCATTCCAATCTACTGAGCCTGCAATATCAACATTTTGTGCTGAAAAGGAAAAACCAGATACAGTACTAATACTATCACTTGATTGTATAAGATATATTAAGTTTGAATCGCTATCAAGGCCGCCTCTAGCAATGCGTGCATTATAACCAGTTAAAGTACCTGAAATGTCAACGACTTCTCCATTCAATGTAATCCTACAAACAGTAACGGTTATTGAACCGTCAAAATAAAAATCTTTACTCCAATCAAGACCTTCATGGAAAGTATGCCAATCTCGATATTCTAAGCTGGAACCCGAGGACATTTCTACATTTAGATCAAGAATGGTTTGAGAGTTAAGTTGAATAGTTGATAGATACCCATCAAAACCAGCTGAGGTGGTTGCTTTTACACATTTAGCATTACCATCCATATAATCCCATTCAATAGTTATATCACTGTTTGGAGAAATTCCAAAATCAAAAGCTGAAAAAATTACATCATTATTGACTTTTAGTTGTATTATTGAGCCTTGGAAACCAGATTGAGAGTGTATAGAAAGAGTACTACCCTTTTTCCATTCAATTGTAAAATCTCCAGCAGAAATAGATGGTATGCTAAGATAAACATGATTTCCATTTAATTCGATTTCAATATTTATCTCTAAATTCAGACCTGAATTGCTTGTAACGGTTACACTATCCAAAGTACCTTCATCGTCTTTCTCCCAATATGCACCTAGATCTCCTACTAATTGTCCATTTAATGAAAGTGAAAATGAAAATACATCTTGTATTGTTATTTCCATTATTCCAACAGATGCATCAAGATTGCTTATAAAATGGAATCCATCAATTTTGGAGTCGCTGTAACTTATTTCATCAATATCAATGGAACCACTGATACTTATCGTTCCAACATCCATGTAAAATACTTCTTCATTGTTAACATTAATTTTGATATAGCCAAGTGTAAATTGTCCTCCGCCAAAAATGAATTTTAGGCTGTCTGGCTTAAGGTTTTTCAAAGCCCCAGTCCATTCCATTCTAATTGAGTTGTCTTCAAACTGCGCTACTCCTAAATCAACATCTATTTTTGTATTAGTCTGTAAATCATTGAATTCAATTAAATCAACGCCAAGTACTTCTCCATCTATACCTATTTCTAAGTATTTGCTGCTTGTACTAGCTGCAAAATTTAGACTTCCTTGAAGTGTTATTTCCTGAAGAGCCGCTATATTCCAACGGTCATAAAAAGTTAATTCCAAACCAGTAATTTTTACAGTTGCTCCACCGTTTAGATTTCCAGCTACGTAAAGGCTACCAGGCGTATATGTAAAGTATATAAAACCTTGAACACCGATATCTAGAGATGCTGTTACTATTATATCCTTAGAATTAGGTTCTACAAAACCAGTTTCAATTAAGTTAATTACACTATTTATAAATGAGCTAAGATCATATGAATCTGTAATGTTATTTATGTAGTTGCCAATTGTATTAAGTGTATTACTACAAAATGTATCGATTTGTTCTTCAGTAAATAAAGTTAATCCTTTTGTCATGGATACATCTGCTAATACTGCTCCACTGAGGTATCCACTTACGCTATTAACTGAAAAACCTCCGTTATCATTACCGATTCCAAGTGTTGCAGATCCAGAAATTGCTCCAGAAAGTTGTAGAGTTCCACCCACATATAATGTACCAAAAGCAGGCGTACTTATTAATCCTCCTCCAGATATGTGAAGATAGCCTCCAGCATAACCGGAAACTTGTATAACTTGGTCTTCTCCTGCGATATTCAGATTTCCATATATGTATAGAGCACTAAGATATACAGAAATTTGAGGAGATTTGATAGATAAACCCACAATATGAATTCTACCAGATACCCCGATAGCCCCTGAAAAACCCTCTATTTGAAATTCTTCACCAAAAACAATAGAACCTGTTGCTGATGCTTCAATTGGTAAATCAATTTCTTTACAAGAAGCAGCTAAACCTGGAGTAACAAGAGATACATCCTCAATACCAAAATCAAGTATAGCTTGTGCATCAATAGTAAGAACATTGTTTTCATTCTTATCAAATAGGAATTCAATAAAACCAGCAGCACCAACTGACAATGAACAATAACCCAAAGAACCTGAAAAATTTGGTATAGATCCAACTAATTTTTCAATTTTAATAATAGTAATATCTTCAGTTTCAGCATCCAATCTTAATTTAACTTTGTTTTTTGTTAAGAAAATTGTTGGATGAATATCACCATTTATTTCAATATTAGACCAGGTAACAAATATATTTTTATCAGGATAATTGAAAAGAAAATCTTTTAATGAAATATAGCCTGATAAATCAAGGTCAGCATTACCGGCACCATCTACGATTTCAAAAGAAGGTGCACCTGTCTCATTAAATTTGACTTTTACACCTAATAAACCACCATCAACATTAAAACCATAATCTAAATCTACGTTTAATAAACCTTTAATTGTCATAGAAGGGATAAGATTCCCAATTTTTTCTATATCAAAATCAAAATCTATACTTCCTTTTCCGTCACCATCAAGGTTTAAAAAGGCTAAAACTTCTCCAGCCCAGATCTTACCCCCTCCAGAGTTGATCTGTTGCAAATTGGCTTCAAATTTACCCTCAAAAGAAAGGTTAGATATCTTTATTACATCTCTTATGTGTAACTTAAGATTATCAACTATTATACTGGCATCGCCATCAATGGTGAAATATTTTGTTTCATCTAAAGTTTCCCAGGAGAAAACAAGGCCTTCATTTTCACCTTGTAAGTAGAAAACACCAGATAATTCAAAAAGTAGTTCATCGCTTCCCTCTTTTTTTATGTTTAAATCTACAGAAATATAACCCTCACCGCTGATATTTATCCAACCCCACGACATATCAGGTGCAATTTCCCATGTAACATTTCTTATTGTTACATTCAACTCAAAGGTAAATTCTGTAAATCCCACAAGGTGAAGTTCCGGTTTTGCATAACTTAAATTGTTAAAGATAAAATAGAAACCAAAAAGTTCCAAATGACTTGAAAGTTCAATTTTTCCGCTTACTGATAAACTGCCATTGTTATCATCTAAAAACGGATTGATCTCAAGATAGAAACCGCTGTTTGTAGCAGCAGTATTATCCCAAACAATCCTGTCTACATGTATCCTTGAATCTACATTTTTTAAAGCAGGTAAAACAGAAGATAAATTAAGATTAGTTATTTCAAAATGAACATCCTTTAATACGATTTTGCTACCTGTACCGGATCTGCTTGTACTAACTGAATGATCGTTTTTATCTAAAACAAAAGAAAACTTTGAAGGAGAAGTTGAGCTTGTTATTTCAAGTGATTTCCATGAAAATTTTACTTCCATTGGATCTGGAGAATTATCATTTTTTTGTAGGAATGTTTTTTTATAATTAATATTAAGATTTGATATATTTACATATGTTGATTTTTCTTTTTCGATTTCAAAAATTATTGAATTTTCTATAATATCTACGTTTTTAACTATCAAAGTTATGGATGCATTGTCAGAATAGTTTACACCATCATAACAACGTGCTTTGACTATGACTCGGCCTATAGGTTTAGATGAGGAATCCCAGTTATAACTCCAACTTGTTGTACCGCTAAGATTCATCCAAGGTTCATCTGCTATTTGGATTTGAACAAGTTCAACTGGTCGACCGGATTCTCCTGGAGTTGTTGAACCGCTTATGGTGACTACACCTGAAACAGGTGGTATTACTGGATTTATTGATATAGTTGGTTTATCAATAATTTCATCATCGTCGTCATCGTCAGATCCGCCGGTTCCATTTATTTTTAGAGTTACGCTGTCTAAAGGTGAATAATATAATCCATCATAACTACGAGCTTTTATAACATAATTTCCACCAGGATAATTTGTTGTATCCCATTCGATCATCCAATTATCCCAAGATGTACCTATCTTACTTGCTTTTTTCCAAGGGTTTTGACCGATTTTTACTTCGACATAATCTACAGAGTGTCCTTTTTGACCCGGGCTGCTTGTACCTTGAATTGTTATTGTGTTTTCAACAACAGTTCCCTCAGTAGGAGCTGTAATATTCACATTTGGAACAGCTATCTCTGTTAAATCTAAATCAAAATCTAAACTATCAACTGTTAAACTGCATTCTTTTGAGACATATGTTTTTACTATTACTGAATCAAGTAGTTCATCCAATCCCAAGTCCCTTAATGGGAAAATTGGCATAAATGAAATAATGCCTTCTCTTGATGATGAAGTAGTTCTTTCAAAAATTAGATTTTCTATACTAAATTCCATATCCATCATACTATGGCCTGGTATCATGTTTCCAGAATCCATGATATACACAGGTGCATCGTCTAACTCAATGTCAAGATTATGTAGAGTGAAACCTCCTCCGTTTTTAATCTCAAAGCCTAAACCAAGATCTATATCATCGACTATTATACCATTTACAAAACCATTTAAGTCTAGGACAAAAGGTTCATTTGAGCTCTCTATATGGCCATTTCCTGAAGCATATAGAAAATCTGATTCGAAATTAAAATACGCTTCTAACTCTATAGGGTCTTTATTATCTATTTCAAATCTTCCTTTTAATAAATTAAAATATATAGTTATATCTAGATTACTTTGTGATTTTATTTGTAATTCAAAAGAACTTTCGCTATCTAAAATACTAATTTCTGATCCGAAGGCGTTCAAAGAAAGGCCTTCTGTGTCTGAATAAAAACTGATTTCTGTTTCTCTTAACAATCCTATTCTGAACTGAAAATCTATACGGTTTGTTGAAGGAAGATCTGATAAATAAACTCCTATTTTTGGTTTAAACAAATCGTCATATAAACCAATTTGGCTTATTGATTCTCCACCTGTGTTTAACTCAAGATATCCTTTTAACATAAAAGATGAAAAAATAAAAGAAACCTCTGAGGGGAGATATTTTACAAAAAAATAATTAAATTTTCTTTCATTAAATAATTCTTTATAAAACAGAATGTTAACGTTTTGACTGCTTGTTTTTTTATAACCTAATTCAATTTTTTCACCAGGCAATATTGATATTTTTGTTTTCCAGGCAAATTCTACATTTTTGGGGAGATCTTCAATGTAAAAGCCGACATTGACTGGTTTGCCATTTTTACTTATTCTTTCATGATGAAATTTTACATTTGTTTTTTCGTCTGTATTTATTGAAAATTCTCGATCATAAGGACCTATTGGGTCTTGTATTTTAATTGTTGATTTTACATAAGAATCATAGGTTGCATAAAAACTCCAACCTAGTGCATCACAAAATAAAGATAATTTATCGTCATCGTTACTACCAGGGTTTATTTGAAAAGAATGTCCTGGTTTTTTTGCGGGGTTTAATAGATTAGGTGCAAGTTTATATGTTACAGTGCAGCTACTTGGGATTTTTTCTTTGTTTTCAGAGATATATCCAAATTTTACATTTTGATCTGTTAGGTTTTTTATTAAAAAACCTGGGAAATTTAACTGAGCATATGCTCTTAGATATGCATTTTGATTTATACTGTTTCCACTTAGAAGTTCTATATTTAGATTAAAATTAATAGTAAAAGACAGGGTTTTAAAATCAAAACCAGGCAATACCATTACACGAGCAGAAACATCATCACCACCCGTTCCATCAACATCTACCTTAACAGTTTGAAACAAACCTAAACCAGTACTTGTTTCAACACCAGAATAATTAGTATGAAAAGTAAGCAGATCATCTAAAAAACCAAGTAATCTATGATCTCTAGAACCATCTAACAAACGAAAAGAACTATCACTTTCATTATCATCATTTTTATTTCTATTAAAAAAATCTTTGATTTTTTCTTTAGCAGAAGAAAGTCTCTGACCAAGCCGGGTATCCTTAAAACCACCATTCAACAAACCAGAATTGTCTTGATCTTCTGAAGAGTTTGTATCTTCGATATTTTCTTCTTTTTTAGTTTCAAATGTTGTTGCGTTTGCTGAAGAAGCTATTGTTGAAAATAGTAGGATAGTTATTATTGTTAGAACCAAAAGCTTTGTTAAATATATTTTTGAAGAACCCTGGCAGGTATTCTTCTTTAATAATTTTTGCATATCATTCCCTCTTGCAATTTAAAATTAGGCCCCAATTATTAATATTTGTTATTTATTATATAAATAGTTTCGCATTTTTATATATTATATTTAATAAATATATCCAAAAATTGGAAGAAAATGATTATAAAATTGTAAAAAAATACTACAAAAATCTTTTAAAATATAAATATAAAAATTATTCATAAAATTTAAATAGCCCCCAATGCATAGTGATTTAGGTATTATTATACTAAAATTTGCGTCACCGGCGGTTTAGCATAGATAAATACCGTTTGAGGGGCAGTGATAAATATATGAAAAGGAAGATGCTATTTTCTATAGCAATAGCCTGTTTATTTTTATGCGTTACAACAACACCAACAATCGGGATTAACCTTTTTGATAAGAAAATAAAAAATTCAGGAAATTCTGATCTTTATATTAGAATGTTTATAGTAAAAAATGGAAATGTCAATTACATAGAACAAGAAATATCAGAATCAGATTTTGAAGAAATCATATCAGAATTAGAAGATAATGGTATCACTAACACTGTTGAAGAATTAAAAGATGCTGCTTATAATTATTATCTTGATGGAGGTGGAGATATACAAGGATTGGAAAACGCCGCCGTATCTATTAGCGATAAAATAAATAGTGCTCTACCGGATGATTCAACAGATGTAAATCCTAGAGACATCGTAGAATCAATTCCCAATTATGATGGAACAGGTAGTTTAGGCATTTTAATACCAAGTGTGGTAATAAGTGCAGGTTTTGCAAAAAGAGCATATACTGTATCATTTGAAGATCCTGAAGCGTTTGCAGGTTTCGTATTTGACCCAATGTTAACAAACTACCAAACAGGGCACTCAGTAGTTCTAATGTGGCCTTTGATCCGTGATTCACCTAAGTTAAAAGAGAGAATGGGGCCTCATAATCTTCAGACAATAGGTTTCTCAGGAATTTATCTAAACATCGGAAAACTTGGATTTGGTCAAGATAACTTCGTATGTTATGCAGGGATATCTCTAATAACTATGCTACCTGCAGAATAAAAAAATAAATTTAGACTTAGATTTTTTCCATATTTTTTTAAATTTAGAAGCGGGCTTGTGGGGATTCGAACCCCAGGCCAATCGGTTAAGAGCCGATTGCTCTACCTAGCTGAGCTACAAGCCCAAAAAAAACTTGATTTTTTTAAGGTTAAAAGTTTTTTTCAGAAAGAAAGGTCATTAATATTTTTTTATTAAGTTTTACTGTTAATCCAATTTATTCATCTGCTTTTGAAATGTATTTTGCATCAACTTCATTTGTTATATAAACATCTCTGCCGGCATGATAAATTTTTATTCCATCTTGTTTTGCTTTTTTACCATCTATTTTTAGTATCATAGGTTCCTCTGTTCTAACTAGACCTGCTTCACGTGCCTTGTGAATTGTTCCACTAAGATGTACTTTTTTTCTATCTGTTGGATGAAGTCCTCCTTCTATAACCATATCAGCTTCTTCTTCAGTTACAGGGTAAAAAAATTCATCGATTTCTGCTTCTGGAAGGTCATCAAGATTAATATCGATTGTATGTCCATATGTAGCTCGAATCATTCCACCGTCAACCTGATAACGTCCTCTTGGATCGGTATCAGCTAATGCTTCGATATGATGTTTTTTTAACCAATCAAAACCAGAACGACCTGTTCCTATTGCATCAATTAAATCTGAGATTTCAACCCAACCATGTCCATCCATCATTACACCAATTTTTTCTGGAAAATGACGGAGAGCTCCAGCCATAATACGGCTTAGAGAATTCATCTCTTGAGCATTCATTATAAATTTTCCTTCTCGATTACATATTGGGCATAATTCGCCTCGGAAATATCCATGTTCACTACACTTTGCTAACATTGTTCCTCAAAGAACTGGTAATAATGAATATTAAGTATAAATTTTTGTACTAAATAATGCATTACTCTTTTTGGGATGAACCGGTGGATAGAGAACAACTAAAAGAACTGGCTGGTGTAAAAGCCACTGAATATGTAGAAGATGGAATGATTTTAGGATTAGGGACAGGATCAACTGTAAAATATACTATATTAAAACTAGGCGAAATGGTAAAAAACGAAAGTTTGGATATTCTTGGTATACCTACTTCAGTTCACACAAAAAAACTTGCTAAACAAAATAATATACCTTTAACAACACTTGAAGATAACCCTGAGATTGATCTCACCATTGACGGAGCCGATGAAGTAGATTCTAATCTAAATCTAATAAAAGGTGGAGGAGGAGCACTAACCCGGGAAAAAATAATAGCCTATCATTCAAAAAAAATGATAGTAGTAGCAGATGACTCTAAAATAGTTAAAGCAATAGGAATAAACTTTCCATTACCAGTAGAAATTGTAAAATTTAGTTGGACGGCTACACAAAAAGCAATAGAAGAATTTGAATGTGAAACAGAACTTAGAAAAATAATGGATCATCCATTTGTAACAGATAACGGAAACTATATCCTTGATTGTGATTTTGGAAGAATAAATGATCCTGCAGAAGTAGAACGAAACCTTAACTTAATCCCTGGTGTTGTAGAAAATGGATTATTTGTAGGTTTAGCTGATATGGCTATCGTTGGCGGCAAACAAGGAATTACAACTCTTCAGAACAAATAACACAATCAGCGTTTTATAATACCATCTCCTATTTCATAATTAAAAACATGGTAAATTTTAAGGAAAAAATACAAAAAACACGGGAAAAAATCAATCAGGTTGATTTTGATGCACATTGGTACCGTAGAGTTTTTCATAGTTTCGGAGCGGTTTTTTTAATATATTATGTTTTACCAGATGTCGAATGGGTTAATCTTTTAAAAATAATTATCCCGCTAATAATTTTAAGTGTAGCTGTAATTATTGAAATATTAAGAGTTAAAGGAAAAATTAGCAGCAGTCATTTTTTTGGTTTAAGATTTTATGAAAAAAAACGGCTGGGAAGTTATCTTTTTTTTGGATTTGCAATAGTAATTCTCTTACTTTTTTTTCCTCAACAAATAGCGATACCATGTATTTTATGTGGATGTTTTGCTGACCCAATTATTGGGGAGTTACGTAGAAAAGTTGATAAAAAAATGTTTTATGTTTCAGGCGTTTTAGTTTGTATGTTATTTTTTGTTCTCACTTGGTCCTCTTCTGATTTCATTTTTTTAATATCTATTTCTCTAATAGGAGGAATAACTGCTTTTTTTGGAGAGGTAAAAAAATTTAGATTGATTGATGATGATTTTATGATACAAATTCTTCCAGCGGTTGTTATTGGTTTAATATGGCTTTCTTTAAAATTTTACGGGATAGATCTTCTACCAGATCAGATAATTTATGCAGGTGAAATGCCATGGTAGAAAAAAATAAATCCAAAAAAATGAAATATTTAGATGAAAGAGAAGATGTTGAAAAAATTATTAGAACCGAGCTTATATTCGCTCCAATTTTAGTAATAATCCCAATAATTGTAGGTTCTTTTTTTATTTATGATTGGTACAATCGTGATATTGTTTTAAATAATCTTGATTTAACAGGTGAATTAATAATTGGGATCATTATTTTAGTGGGAAACATTATTTTTGATATTCCTTTTTTGAAATCTCTTAAGGGTTTCTCTTTTTATAAAAAGTAGGTTTTTCTTTTATTATTTTTGAGCAGTAAAAATATGGCAGTATTAAAACAGCTGCAACACATGAAAGAGCAGTCATCATAATTATCACTAGTCCGAATTCTTGTAAAGCAGGTATATTAACAAAATAGATTCCTGCAAGACCAGCTATCGTTGTTAATGATGCTTCAACTAAAGATAGACCAGTTTTATCTATGGCATCTTTTGTTGCTTCAGTTTTTGATAGGCCTTCTTCGATATTTTCACGTATTCTTTGAGTTATATGAACACCATAATCAATTCCTATACCTATCATTATGGAACCTATAGAGATTGTTACAACAGATAGAGAAACATCCATTGCTACAAGAAAACCTGGTTCCCATGCAAGAACAAAAACAACTGGCATTAAAGTTAAAACTGCATATTTTGACGAATTGAAGATTATTATTAATGCAGATAAAACAAAAAGTAAGGCTACAATCATTGAACGGGTTTGTTCCTCAAAAAGTATCTTATTTACTGCTACATTTATTGCATCTTGACCTGTAACTCTAGAAACACGTCCATTATATGGAAGGTTTGAATTTTGAGTAATTTTGTTTATTTGATCTATTATTTCTTCATATTCTTGGATACTAAGACCAGTTGGTATTGATATAAGAATAATTGTTTTGGAATGATCTTCATCAACAAGATTTTCTTCAGCGAATCTGTTGAATAAAGTTTTTTGAATTGAGGGTATATCTAAGGAACTATTTTCTAATAGATCTCTAAGATTTTCGAGTTTATTACTTATTGTAGTTGAATTCAATTTTGATAATTCTTTAGTGGTTTCATATATTGGATCTATAACAGAAGTTGCTATTGCTTCTGTTTTACTTTCTATTTCTTCCTCCATTTTATATATTGCTTCTATGGTTTCAGGTTGTTCTAAACCATTTGTTTCTGTTTCGACTAGTATTCCATTAAAATTAGCCCCTCCTCCAAATTGATTAGAATATTCTACTATTGCATCAACCTCAGGAAGACCTTCAGGAGACATGTCAAAATAATTTACATTACTCTCTACTTTGGGTATTAAAACTAGCGACATTATCACAAAAAAAACTGATATTATAAGGATTCTATGTCTATGTTTTATTATTAATCCTGATGATCTACTCCAACTGGGAAGTTTAGCTTTTGTTTTAAAATCCATTAATAACACAAGGCATGGAACAATAATTATAGCTGAGATAAAACAGAAAAAGATGCCGATTGCACAGCCGAAACCAAAAGTTATAATTGGTGGCATACTAGATATCATAAGAGAACCAAAACCAATCATTGTTGTAACCGTTGACAGAAATACTGCTTTACCCGTTGATTTCAATGTTTTATGAACTCTTTCAAGCGGATTATCCGCGTCTTGTTCTTCAACCATACGATTTATTAAATGTATAGAATAATCTACGCCAAGACCCATCAATAATGCTACAATAGCTACAGATATAATTGTAAGTTGAGGTTGGACTATACCTAGAACTCCAAAGGTTAGAATTAAAGCTGTTACCGGTGGAAGAAAAGCAATGATTATACCTTTAATAGTGCGATAAAAAAATATAATTATCAGTGCAACTAATCCCAATGCAATTGGAAACATAATAACAAGATTACTCATGCTGTCTTCCTGGATTGCTTTTTGCATAGCTGCAGTACCAGTAATGATCATTGTTGAGTCAACATTACCTTCGTTTTCAACTGCTTCCTCAGTTTTCTCTAAAATTGCTTCAAAATCTGCATCTGATGAAAGTTGAATTATAACAACAGCATAATATTTGTCACGAGTGTAAAGTACATCCTCCATAGATTGAAAAACAGAAAGTTTTGCAACCTCATTGTAAACATCATTTTTGTCAAGTTCTTCAATATACTCATAGCTTTTTTCGTTTACAATCAATGATGCTAAACTACGTGTTGATACAACACCATCTTTTAAACCATCATCATTTTTATATTTATTTACCAAACTTTCGACTTTATACATTTCCTCTAAAACTTTAGGGGACATAACATCATGGAAACGATCTGTTTGATTTACAAGAATTATTATTGAAGAACCAATGTTGAACTCTTCATCTATTCTTTGCCAAAGTTCAAGATTTGGGTCATCCTGCGGTAAATAGCTTGTAAAATCTGATTCCATGTAAATGTTACTGACTTGAAGACCAGCTAAAGCTGTTAAAATAAAAAAAATTAGAAGAACCATTTTTGGTTTTTTAACTAACAGTTTAGCTAATCTTTTTGAAATCATGAACTGTTCAATCTCTCCTTCACTATGATTTTAACCATGTTTTGATTAGACTTTTGGGTTTCTAAATTTGCGATTTGGTTAAGTTTATCTTCAACCTCATTTAGATATTCTTTTAAAAGTTTTAAAGGTTTAATGGAATGATATATATATGGGTTTTTTCCAACAGTTCCATTTTTAATTTTTTCTCTATAGATTATTTTTTGTTCAAACATTTCAGAGAGGAGTTCTCTAATTGTGCTCGGATGTAAATTTGTTCCTTTTATGATTTCTTCTGTTCTTGCCCCATTTTTTTTTAGTAGAAAAATATAGATTTTTGATTTTGCTTTGGATTTTAAAATTATTTTAACTGAATTCTCTAAGTTTTTTGTATTTTTCCCTAATCTCGTTTTATTTGTCAAATAAACACCATTTTTTATATATTTTGTTTTATAAATTTAAATAGTTTTCTATTTTATCGCTTTAGATCCGATAAAAAACAAAGTAAAATATTTTTATAAACAAAAAAGACGTTTTCTGGTTTTTCTCCCAATTAAATTTTTTTTAAAAATAATAACCTTTTTTAGTTTTTATTGGATTATTATTTCCTTTCGGTTTATATCTTATGCTCTAATCAATTGCAAAACATTTATATACTATATATTATATAAATAGCCAGCAAATTTAACTCCTTTTAATAAGAAGAGAGAAATACGGGAGGAAAAGAAACATATGAAAAAGAAAAATGCAATAAGTATATTTTTGGCGCTATTGATGATCGTTTCAGCTTTTGCTGCATCTACAGCAAACGCGTCTGGATGTGAAGGCGAAGTAGATTTTAGTAAAAAAGTTTGGGACAGCGGAGATGAACAATGGGTAGAAGAGATAGATGCAGAGTTAGGAGAAACTGTAAGATTTAACATAACAATGACCTATCACAGACATCCTGAAAACCAACAAGCTTTAAAAGTCTATAATATAAAAGTTTGGGATGTATTACCCGACTGTTTAGAATTTGATAATAATGTTGTAATAGAATCACCAGGTAACACTTTTGATTACACACAAGAAGAAGTTGGAAACACAGTTTATTGGAATTTCACGGAAGAAACAAAACTATATCTTGATGACGGAGAAAGCCTGTATATTGAATTTGATGCAACTGTTGTAGAATCTGAAGAATTAGATAATCAAAACTGGGCTTATTTTACTGCAACTGAATGTGGTCAATATACTCATGAAGATGAAGATGATGCATGGGTATATGTACAGTTAGACCCTGAACCAAGCATCAGTGTTGAAAAAACAGTAAAAGAATATGAATCTGAAGGTAGTTATGTAGACGAACTTATTTTACATAAAAAACTTGTAGAAATACCTGAGATGGAATTTACTTTTAATCCAGAAATAACCGTTGCTTTCAAAATAGTAGTTGAAAACGATGGAACAGAAGATTTAGTCAATGTAACTGTTATGGATGTTTTACCAGAGGGTTTAACATATGAAGATAATGCAAATATTGAACCAGATTACATAGATGAAAATAACTACTTTTGGAATTTTTCATCTCTCGATTCAGGTGAATCAGTTACTATTAAATTCCTTGCAAAAACATCAACATGTGGCGAATACTTAAATGAGGTTTTTGCAGAAGGAGAACATGAAGAGGGAATCGTTGAAGATTCTGATAATGCTTCTCTTATATACAGTGGAATAAATCTTGTGAAAGAAGTATACTATGATGGAGAATGGGTAAAAGAAGTCCCTGAAGTAATAAAAGGACAAGACATCCGTTTCAGAATTAGTATAGACTTCATTGGAGATGGAAACATAAGACATTTTATTGATTGTGGATATGTAGTAGATTTCCTACCAGAAGGATGCTTAGAATATCTTGAAACTGCGTCCATCAAAATGAATGGTGATGTTATAGATCCAGAGTCAAACGAATATCCATATGTAATACCCGATCATGGTGACATTCTTGAAATCTGCGGAGACACGATAAATATAACTGATTTAATGGAAAACAGCGAAGCTTGTATCCCTGATGGAGATCTTATAATATGGGAATTCAGCAGTGCCCATCACTGGGAAATGCATGATGGAGATACTCTTGAGATTGAATTCCTTACAAATGTTACAAACTACTGTGAAGAATGTGATGTAACCAATTATGCAGCAGGTCTAATGTGGAACTGTGATATTTGCTACAACTGGTTCGATTGGGATTCAGCAATTGTAAACTGTGACCAACCAGATAACAAATTTGAGAAAAAAATAAGTCTTGATGGAGAAACATGGGAAGACGAAATAGAAACTTTCCAAGGTGACACTGTTGAATTCAAAATCGAATTTGAATACTATGGTAATGAAATGATAAATGATACACGCATAAAAGACGAACTTCCATGTGTTCTTGAATATGTAGAAGGAAGCGCAAATGTTGAACCAACCAGTGTTTCAGATGATAAAAAAACAATCTGGTGGAACTTAACTGAGGAAATAGAAGACGGTGAAACACTTGTGATAACCTTTGATGCATACGTTGAAGGATACACTGGAACATGTCCAGAATGCAGCATTGTTTACAATCATGCATGGATATATGCATATTACAACCCTGGCGGATGCGCAGAACCTGTATTAGTATTTGAAGATCATGACACTGCTGGACTTGGAGCAAGTGTAAACAATAAACCATGTATAACACTAA
The DNA here is from genome assembly GCA_964391965.1 of uncultured Thermoplasmatales archaeon. GTDB lineage: Archaea > Thermoplasmatota > E2 > DHVEG-1 > DHVEG-1 > JAZKSG01. The sequence goes on from CAYMOC010000001.1 coordinate 48,992, forward strand.
TTGGGGAAGACGGTCAAGAAGGAGATGAAGACAAAGAGTTAACATATCAAGTTGTTGCTGAAGACCCTGAAGAAGACGATGTATATTATCAAATCAACTGGGGAGACGAAACCAGTGGATGGCTTGGACCATACACATCTGGTGTTGAAACAGATATCACTCACAGCTGGGATGAAGAAGGAGAATACACAATTAAAGCCAGAGCTAAAGACGTCTACGGTAAAGTTGGCAGCTGGGGTCCAGAGATAAATGTAACAATTAATCCTGGTGAAGAACCAGAACCTGATTTAAGCGCAAAAATAGACAGCGGCCTACTTAGTGGCGGAATAAAATGGAATGCAATAGGTGTAACTGTTACAAACAACATGGAAGGAAACCTTACAAATGTAACCTTCAATGGAACCATAAACTATGGTATTCTTTTGAAGAAAACAGTAGACGTATACAGTGACAACAACACAGCTGAAGAAGGAGCAAACGGATTTAATTTCCCTGTTGTACAAGGAATCCTAAAAGGAAGACTATTCTCAACAATAAACGTTAACTTGACAATGACCTGCGATGAAGGATATGAACTTCCAAATATAACCGGTTCAGGTTTTATGTTACTTGGAAGACTTGTGTTCATAAACAACGCAACACCGGTAGAACTAGAATAAAAAAACAAACACAAAAAAAATCTCTATTTTTTTTTCTTTTTTTTATCCACATTTTTAATAACATGTTTTCCTATTTTGTATGCTGAGTGTTTATGGTTTTAGATGAAAAAACAAGGATACAAAAAGATATAGTAATGTTTGAAGAAAACATTCCTCAATTAAAAAAATTGACTCTTTCTGATTCTGAAAATAAAACAGTTGAACTTGCATCTCAGTATTATGAAGACAGTAAGTATTATTTAGAAAAAAAAGATTTTTTTACAGCCTTCGGTTGTATTAACTATGCTCATGGACTTTTGGATGCAATTATAAAGTTTTAATAAAACCAATTGCCATATGGTTATTTGGAGGCGTAAAAGATTTTATGAATAAAGTTAAAGGAAATATGAGCAAGTTTTATTATTATGGTTTTCCGATGCAGGCTGCTCTTGTAACATGTAAAAATGATGAAAAGGTTAATGTGATAACTGTTGCTTGGCATACAACAATTAGTAAAAAACCACCGCTTTTCGGAATTTCTATTGCACCTATTAGATACTCTCATGGTTTAATTGAAAAAAGTAAAGAATTCGTTGTGAATTTTGCTTCAATTGATTTGGTTGACAAAGTAAATTTCTGCGGAACACATTCTGGAAGGAAAACTGATAAAATTAAAGAAGCAGGGCTTAATCTTTTAGATTCGGAAAAAATTGATACTCCTGGTTTAAAAGAATGTTATAGTCATTTGGAATGTAAGTTATTTGATCAGAAAACATTGGGAGATCATACTTTTTTTATTGGCGAAGTATTAAATGTTAGATTTGATGAAAATGCTTTTGTTGATGGTATGGTGGATAACAAAAAAACAAAGCCTTGTCTTTATCGTGGTGGAAGTACTTATACAACACTTGATGAAACTGTTAAAAAATTTTAATCTAAGTTTATTTTAATATTTTCTCCTGGTTTTGTTTTTAGTTTTTCTGCTGCATTTCCCTGGTTGATACTTATTTCCAAATAGTTGTTACTACCTATTGTAGTAAGTAGTTCTTTTGGTTTTACAAAATCATATGATTGTACAAATGGTATTCGATGTTTTTTTCTGTTAATGGAAATATTTAAAACATCATTGAATAGCAGATTTTTTTGTAAATCTTGTTTTTTTATATTTGTTATTATGTTTCCAAAACTATCGATGTGCAGTATTTTTCCTTTTATTTCTTTTTCATTAACAGTTGAATCATCTATTTTTATTTTTTTATAGTCATCTATTTTTGGACCAATTTCTTCAAAGTTTATTCCGTTAAGAATATGTGCTGCTACAGGTGTGAATATATCTCGTCCATGAAAAGTATTTGAAATGTTTTCTAGCATTAGTTTTTTGTTTGTGATTTTGAATACTTGATAGTTATCTTTTGTTTCTGCAGCAGGTATCATAAGACCATTATCCGGTCCTACAAATACTTCTTCTGGTGTTACAACAACTATTCCTTTTCTTTTTGTTCCAACACCCGGGTCTACGACTGCAACATGAACTGTTCCAACTGGGAAGTATTTAATTGTGTTTTTTAATAAGAATGCTCCTTCTATTATATTGTGAGGAGTGACATTATGGGTTATATCTATTATCTGTGCATCTGTTATTGATAGGGCTGTTGCTTTCATCTGTGCAGGATAGTTACTTCTTAATCCGAAGTCTGTTAGGAAAGTAATAATTTTTTTCATTTTATTTTTACCATTGTGTTTTTTTGAAGGATTATATTTTAATTAGTTATTTTGTTTTTTTGGTTTAATTTTTTTTTTAGAAAAAGGTTTTATATATGGACGGTACATAATATTATGGTTTGATCTCTGTGCAATCGGGTTATAATAAAAATAATGTTAAGCTTGTCGCAAGTATTTGGGATAATAAGACGAGGAGTATGAAGTGTCCTAAGTGTGGCGGTGAGATGGTTTTGATTCAGGTTGAACAAATTGAGGATCAGGAGAATCCTTATGTTCCTTATGATACGATTATTGAGTGTAATTCTTGTAATTTTAAGGTGAGAACTGAATCTTTTACTATTTTAGGTAGTATTAAAGATTTTGATATGAGAAATATTGAGATTGGTAGTTGGTCTCCTAGTGGCAGCAGGGTTGTTTCAAAGTATGAACATGTTTTGGATTATAATGTTTTAAAGAATTTGAAGAAATCTGGTGAACTTGTTGAGTTTCTGGTTGTAAATAATCAAGTTGTTCAGGTAATTGGTTAAAATTATTCTAAATTTTTTTTTGTAACATTTGTTAGAAAGGTTTATTTACTATTATCGCATTTGGTAATTAACAACTGTTAACCATTTTGGGGGCTTAAAAAATGAGGAAGATAGTGCCACTTCTAGTGGTAGGAATATTTTTAGCAAGTGCTTTTGTAACCATAGGAAACGCAGAACCAATAGAAAAACAAAAATTTGAAAAAATAGAAATTGAAAAAATATTTTCAAACATGCAAATAGAAAAAAAAGAAGAATATCTAACTATCGAATTTTCACAAGCAAATTCCTATCTAATAGAAACAGGTAAACCAGTACTACCCACATATGAACAAACATTTACCTTTCCACTAAACACAAAAATAAAAAATGTTGAAGTCAAACAAAGTAACATTCAAAAAACATTTTTAGAAGATGAATTAAAAACTGCACCCGCTCCACAAATCGCAAATAACATACAAACAGAAAAAAAGAATTATGAAAAGATAGAACTACCCACTATTTACCCAGAGAAAAACTTTGAATACACGATTGGAAGAGGAATCGATAACGACGAAAGATGCTTGTTTTTAAAAATAACAGTTTATCCAGTAAGATACCAGTCTAATGAAAAAATTTTAGAATGTGCTGAAAACATTGAAATAAATGTTGAATATGAAGAACCAAAAAAGATTGCTTCTTTTGAGGATGATTATTCCTTTTTGATTATAACACCAGGAGAATATTCTCCAGATTTATCTGATCTGGTTGATCATAAAAACAGTCGAGGAATCTCTACTAAAGTTGTAGTATTATCTGAAATTTATAACAGTTTTTATTTCCCAACAGAGGGAAGAGATGAAATTGAAGAAATCAAATATTTTATTAAAAATGCTTATGATAACTGGGGTACAACAGATGTAATGCTTATAGGTGGAGCTGAAGATTTTCCAGCAAGAGAAGCCCATATCCTTACATTTGAAGAAGATGATGAAATCTTTCTTACAGATCTTTATTATGCAGATCTTTACGACGAAAATAACAATTTCCAAACATGGGACACTAATGAAAACGATGTTTTTGCAGAATACGACTGGGAGGACAATTTTGATGAAATGGATCTTTACCCAGACATTAGAATCGGTAGAATCGCATGTATAAACAGCGAACAAGTAGAGACCGTTGTTGAAAAAATCATTGATTATGAGAACAACGAACCATGGACTTCAAACTGGTTTAACAACATTATGGTAATCGGAGGAGACACCTTTCCAAATGAAAACGATGAAGGACCCGATATTGATGAAGGAGAATTTGTTAATCAAGCTGTTTTAGATATAATGGATGGATTTTTAGCCGATAAAATATGGTATTCAAACGGTAGACTAGGAGGTTTTAATCCAACAGGTGTTGAAACGATAAATAATGGATTCCATGAAGGACGTGGTTTTGTACATTGGTCTGGGCATGGAGCACCAAACGTATGGACTACTTATCCTCATAATGGAAATAGACAAACACTACCATCTCCTTTAGGTAAGTATACTAATACTTATATTAGTGATTTAGAAAATGGTGAAAAACTACCTATAGCAATAAACGGTGGTTGCAGTCTTGGCAAATATGTTGCTAATGAAAACTGTTTCGCCTGGGCTTATCTTTCTAACCCAGATGGTGGAGGAATAGCCTCTACTGGATGTACAGGTCTTGGTTGGATATATGGTGGAGAATATGCTTCAGAAGGACTAGTTGAAGGAATGGCCGTTGGCATGTTTCAGGCATACAAAGATGGTGCTTTAACATTCGGAAGAATGTGGTCTGATGCAATAAATGAATACATCTATAGAAATATGAATTCAGGAGATTATAAAACTCTTCTCGAATGGCAGCCATTTGGAGATCCAACCCTTCAGATACAAAAAGAATCCCAACCGCCTCTGAAACCAGAAACACCAACAGGTGAAAACGAAGGTACTATTGATCAAGAATACACATATACTACTGTTACAACTGACCCGGAAGGAGATGATATATATTATCGATTCGATTGGGGAGATGAAACATACAGTGAATGGCTTGGACCTTATAATTCCGGGGAAACTTGTGACGATGGTAAAAAAACCTGGGATTCAAGAGGAAGCTATGATGTAAGAGTACAGGCAAAAGATACTAACGGTAAACTAAGTGAGTGGTCTGAATCTAAACCTGTAACGATGCCGGTAAACAATGACTTTGAAAGGTTTCATTGGTTGAATAATCTTTTAGAAAAAATACCATTACTCAAATTGTTGTTTGAGTTTATACAGAATATGATTTTCTAAAAAAAAATATTCATAAAAGCTTTCCAAAAAACAACAAATTATTCATTTTTTTTATTTTTACATAATAAGAATAATTGGATATATGTAAAAATTACAGAGAATGTTTAAGTACTAAAAGAAGGAAAAATAGTTGACAAGAAGGTTTCTTTCTATGAAGAAAAGAAAACATTCAAAAAAAGCACCCAAAGAAATACAAATAATTTGGGTCAACGTTGTCGAATCATTTTGATAACCCTTTTGATTACCAAGATATAATTGAAAAGCTTATCTTCTATTAATACTCAGAATAAAAAATTGTTTTTTTTTATTTCATTATACCATATGCTCTTTTAGTTTCCTCTTTATGTTCCTCATACAAGGATTCTATATCATTTCGCATGCCTGGAGGATAACCATCAGGGAAATTTAAACATCCATGACAAAAATCAAAACCAATTGCTTCTTTCAAATCATCAATACTTGTATATGCAAGAGAATCAGCTCCAATGTCTTTGTTGATTTCATCCCAGGTTTTAATCTCTCCGTTTTTCTTACTTGCTATAAACTCTTTTTTACTTCGCATATCAATTCCAAGATAACAAGGAGCAATCAAAGGCGGGCAACCAATTCTTACATGAACCTCTTTTGCTCCGGCATCTCGAACACCTTCTACAAGTTTTCGCATGTTGGTACCTCTTACAATTGAATCATCTACAAGGACTACACGTTTGTCAGATAGAACAGATCTAATATATGACAATCCTTCCTCAACAACTTGATCACGGCTTTCCTGGGTTTGTTGTATAAAACTACGTTCATCCTTGTCTTTTATCAAACCTTCATCCAGAGGAATACCTGATTCACGAGAGAAACCAACTGCATACCGTCGACCTGACTCTGGAACTGGAACAACGATGTCTGCATCAACGGGATGATGTTTTGCAAGAAGACGGCCAAGATCAACCCTGGTGTTATGAACTGAACGATCATTTATACGAGAATCTGGTTTTGCAAAATAAACAAATTCAAACATACAAGGAGTCTCAGGTTTTTTAACTACTTGTTTTTCATGTATATCTCCCTCAGGATCAATTATAACAATTGAACCACCAGGTATATCTTTAATATATTCAAAACCTATTTTTTTAAAAACACGTGTTTCACTGGTGAGACAATACATTCCATTTTTTTTACCTAAAACCAAAGGTCGAACTTTAAATGGATCAGTTATTGCAAAAAGATAAGGATATCTTCCCGAATCAGCAAGGAAAATTGCTGAATAACTTCCTTTAGCAACCTTCATTACCTTCTTACAGGCATCAAGAATATTTTCAGGACTAAGTTCTTTCTTATATAATTGATCAGCCATAGGTAGAAGAAGACATTGAATATCACAATCCGTACGAGGCGTACGATCAGTTTTATCACCAATTTCTCTACAGTTGTAAATATTACCATTATGAACTGATGCAAGAAACGGGTTAACAAGATATTCAGGTTGAGCATTTTTTTTCAACGAATCAAGATCATCTAATCCAGCTGTTGAATATCTAGTATGACCGATTCCAACATTCCCAGGTGTATTTATCTTTTTTTCATCATCAAAAACTTCACGTACAAGGCCTGCATCTTTGTAAACATGAATATTTCCATCATAGGTTAATTTACCAGTAGAAGATTGCCCACGGTGCTGAATCGAAAAAAGACTATGATATATAAAACTTGAAACTGGTTTATTACCGATAATTCCAACTATTCCACACATATCAAAAACAGGAATGATGAGGGGTTATTTAACGCTTTTTTATTAAAAAATAAAATGTTTTATATCATAAATTAAAAAATTAGAGAAAAACTTTAGATATCTTCCCATTCTTTTAGAACAGATTCCCATTTGAAGTTTTCAATTGCATCAATTTGTTCTATTTTTTTAAGAATTTTTTCATAGCCTTTTACAAGAGCTCGTGTTCTAATTTTTACAATAAAGTCGTATTTTCCAGCTACCGCAGTAACCCTGGTTATACCATTTATATTCCATATTTTTTTCATGGTTTCTTCAATATCATACCCAGGTTTTATGTTGATAAAAATATAGGCTTTAACCAAGTTTAATGCAAAGGATGCTATCCCTAGAATCATTATTATTACTCCTATTCCTTTGATTAAAAGCATAGTTGGATCCATTGAGAATGGTTCGATTATTCCAAGATATGCTATAAACAAAGATACAGGTATAGAGAAAATAATTATTGAGGATCTGACTGCTTGTACGATACTTGCTTTTCCGATACCAAGAGCCCGTATGTAAAATACAAAAGCAAAAAAAGCTCCTACCGCAATAATTGCTGCCCAGCTAAATTGATTAACTGAAGCATTTATTCCAGCTATTAAATGATTTGTGTTAAGAATCGTATCATAGATTAGAACCAAAATTATTGTAAAAAAACAGGCAAATATTACATTCCAGAAACGAATATTAATTGAATCATTTGATTTTTCTTTTATTTTCATTCTTTTAAGTTTACGTTGATAGATAGTAAGAACAACCCATGAGGGGTTAATAACAAGAAAGACTATAGCTAAAGCTGTAAGATTTAAACTTCCACTTAGACTAATTGATCCGAGGATAGCGCCAAATGTTACAATGAGTATCGATTGTATCTCAGATAAAGTAGGTGCATCTTTTTCGCTAACTGATTCGACTAATACAAGATACAAAATAACTGCTTGAGTGAAAGGAAGAACAACCGAGGGGTCTTCTATAAGAGTAAATAAAGCAAAATATCCAACTGTGTATGCTGCATTTCCAAAACCTGATAACAGTTGTGGTTTAATTTCTTCTTTTTTTATTAGACGAATTTTTTCAAAAGACGGATCTGCCATTCTTGCTCCAAGACTTTTGCCTTTGATTTTTAAAGAAAAAACGAGTCCAAAAAGTAATGTTATTGGGATTCCTAAGATAAAGATTGATAATCCTAAAGCCCAGGGATCTGTAATAAAAAGCTTACTGACTGATGCATCAACACCAGCATTTATAGCTGATATTATTGCTGTTGAAAAAGCAAGAACGTAAAACAAGTATTTTTTACGTATTCTTATTTTCATGCTGATACTTCTTTTTCAATTACCTGTGTTGTTGTTCTTTGTACTCCTTTGATTTTCTGGATTTTATTAGTAACATTAAGTAGATTACTAAGATTTTTTACTTGAACTCTTAGTACTATATCATATTCTCCGGCTACTACAGAAATTTTTGCAAGATTTTCTACTTTTCTCATTTGAGATATTGCTTGGCTTGAATCACCTGGTTCCATGCTTACTAACATGTATGCGTTTATCATTTTTTTTCCTCTGTTTAGTTTCAACCCGGATTATGAGGCATTATTTAAAACTAACTGATTATGCTATATTTTTATGAAAAATTTTGTTAAAAATATATAAAAAAGATATTTTTTGTTATAAAAAATAAAAAAATTTTTTATTTTTTGTGGGATTTGAATATATCGTATGCTTCTTTTGGTGTTGCTTTCTTGTGAACAATCGAATTCACTGCCTTCATCATACCTACAGGATCAGTACTTTGGAAAATATTCCGACCCATGTCAACACCAATAGCTCCTGCTTGTATTGCATCATAAGCCATTTTAAGTGCATCTTTTTCTGGTTGTTTCTTGCCACCAGCAATAACAATTGGTACAGGGCAGGTATCAACAACGCGTTCAAAGTTTTCACAAAAATAAGTTTTAACTACATGAGCGCCAAGTTCGGCAGCCATACGACTTGCAAGACTTAAATATTTAGCATCTTTACCAAGACCTCGTCCTACTGCAGTCACTGCAAGAACTGGTATTCCATATCTTTCGCATTTGTCAATATATTCGGTCATTCCCAGGAGTGTATCTCTTTCATATGGTTGACCTACAAGTATTGAAAAAGCAACTCCTGAAACATTGAGTCTTATTGCATCCTCGATATCTACAACAGTTCCCTCATGTAACAGGTTTTCTTTGTTTAGAATACTTGTTCCGCCTGAAACACGCAGTACTATCGGTATTTTGGTTTCAGGCACTATATAATTTCTAAGTGATCCACGTGTAAGCATTAGAGTATCAGCATATCTTATCAAAGGTTTAGTAACCTCAGTTATATTCTCAAGACCTGTTGTAGGGCCCATAAAATATCCATGATCAACCGCTAGCATTACAGTATGTCCATCTTTTGGATTAATTATTTTTGAAAGTCTATTTTTCATACCCCAGTTCATAAAACAATTTTCGCCTCCAAATATTATAAATTCTTATTTTTTTGTAAAACAAAGAGTGTTATATAAATTGTTACTACAGAAAAACAATGTTTTGAAAAATCTTATATTTGATGTATTTATACATGATTTACTAATTTAACAATTAGTTAGGGAGGCGTTAAGAGTTTATGTCTGTAATTGAAAATTTAGAACCAAAGCTTTTGTGGAACCAGTTTGATGAGATTAGAAAGATTCCACGGTGCAGCAAACACGAAGAAAAGATAAGGGAATATGTAATTGATTTTGCTAAAAATCATGGCCTAGAATATAAAACAGATGATGCAGGAAATGTAGTAATAAAAAAACCTGCAAGCTCTGGTATGGAGGACAAACCCACAGTTGTGCTTCAAGGGCATATGGATATGGTATGTGAAAAAAATAGTGATGTTGATTTTGATTTTTCTAAAGACCCGATTCAGCTTCAGAAAGATGGAGATAAAATCCTAGCTAAGGGTACAACTCTTGGAGCTGACAACGGTATGGGCCTGGCAACTTCTCTTGCAATTATGGAAGATAAAGACTTAAAATTAGGTCCAATCGAAGCGCTTTTTACAGTTGATGAAGAAACTGGTCTCACGGGTGCTTTTGCTCTAGATGAAAATATGCTCACAGGTAAAATGCTATTTAATCTAGATAGTGAAGACTGGGGAGTTCTAACTGTAGGTTGCGCAGGTGGTGGAAACTCAGATATAACTCTTCCTATCAAAAAAGAAAAAGCCTCTAAAAAAGGCCTAAAGATTAATATCTCAGGTCTTAGAGGAGGTCATTCTGGAGTCGATATTCATGAACAACGTGCAAATGCAGTAAAAATTCTTACAAGAATCCTTTTTAAAGCAGCTGAAAAATATGATATACAGATTTCATCAATTATGGGTGGAGATAAACATAATGCGATACCACGTGAAGCAAACGCAGAAATTGCTGTTGATGAATCAAAGAAAAAAGACCTTGAAAAAATGATAAAAGAAGAAGAAAAACAGATTCTTTTTGAAATTAAACCAATAGATCCCGGTTTTAAAGTAAAAATTTCTGATGTTGATGTGGAATCTGTTCTAGATAGCAACTCTCAGACCAAAATTTTGAATCTTTTAAATGGTCTTCCACATGGTGTATACAAAATGAGCTATGACATAGAAGGACTTGTTCAGACTTCTACGAATCTAGCAAAGGTTACAACAGAGGATGACAAAGCAAATGTTCTTTTAAGCTCTAGAAGTTCTATTATGTCTGAACTTGAATACTTGCGCGATCAAATAAGATCTATTGCAAAACTTACAGGAGCTGAAGTTGAAGAAGAAGAGCCATACCCAGGTTGGAAACCTGATATGGATTCAGAAATTTTAAAAATTTCAAAAAAAGTCTATAAAGACAGGTATGGTAAAGAACCAAAAGTTGAAGCTATTCATGCAGGCCTTGAATGTGGTATTATTGGTGAAAAATACCCAGGTATGGAAAAGATTAGCATTGGACCTACAATAAAGTATCCTCATTCACCAGAAGAACAAGTTCATATAAGTACAGTTGAAAAATTCTATGATTATTTGTTAGCGATATTAAAAGAGGTATAAACTCTCTTTTTTTCCTTTCTTTTAAATAACTAATCCAGAGTGGATTATAATATATTTAGATATTTTTCCAATATTTATAAAAACTATGTTTTCTTTACATTTTTTGGGTTTTATATAAATGAGATTTAGAATTAAAAAAACAGTTATAGTTTTTATTGCAATATTATTATCATCATCTGTCTTAAGTGTCGGAGAAAAGATTAATGAATATGAATATTCTGAGTCTTTTGCAATTACCATCTATTCTTGTAATTATTTAGAAAATGTGCAAGAATTCGCAAATCATTCATTTCTAATAAAAGTAAATTCTACATATACAACTTCAGAACCAAGCTTTATTATACATAATAGATACAATTACTCTGACTTTTCAATAGATCTTGATCCATGCGGATATAGATATTTAAACATAACTTTTGAAGTATATGAGATAGTTGATGAAGAATACTTTCCCTGTGACCTTGACAAAGACGAGGGTATCGGATTTGGGGAGATAATATATGATTCATATACAGGTCACTGGAACGGAGATGATGAAATAAACGATGACAGCGGATATGGTCGTTTGAATGGCTGTGATGATGGAAGTTTTTATGAATTTGAAAGAGATTTTGAACTATGTTTCTCAATAGATGTAATAGATCCTGATAACGACAATATACCTAGATGGATCGAAGAAAATGTATATTTTACAGACCCGCTTTCTGACGATTCTCAAAGCGATGAAGACAAAGACGATATCCCCCTATTTTGGGAACACAAATGGGGCTATGATCCATTGACTTGGGATGATCATCACACCCTCGATCCAGATAAAGATGGGCTTTCCAATTATGAAGAATATCTTACCTCACAATGGAAATCAGATCCATTTCGTCAAGACATTTTTCTCGAACTTGATCAAATGGAAATAGGACCCAATGGCGAAGGTGCATATGTTCCTAAAAGTTCTCTCATACAGGTCGGTCAAACATATGCTAAAAGAAACATAGTTTTTCATGTAGATGACGGATGCATGGATGGTGGAGAAATTCTACCATATAAAGAAACTATTTGGATGGGAGACGGAAGAAAATATTATAGAGAACATTTCTTAAATAACGATCCTGAAAACTGGAGAAGAGGTGTTTTTAGATATGTATTATTTGTTTACAATCATCTACCAATTAGAGGTATGGAATTTCCTGGAGAAAAAAATATAATATTCTTTTTTTTACCTGGTTTAAACTCTTTTGTGTTATCAACTTCGATTTATGAGATGACAGATAGATCACCTGAAGAATCAACTGCTTTTATGATTCTTCACGAGCTAGGTCACACTTTAGGAATGTGTATGGGGAGGCCACTTGGCTGCGATAACCAACTAATGAGATTTAAATTTAGTTTGCAAAGGATACTTTTCAAAAATTATAAATCTGTAATGAACTACAAATACGCATATTCAATACTTGATTATTCAGATGGAAGTCACGGTATAGGAGATTATGATGATTGGGGTAATTTGGATTTAACCTATTTTCAGCCAAGAGGAGCAAGATAACAAAATATTTTTGTAAATTCCAAATAATCAGAGATACTTACTCCAAGATTTTAAGAATAGAAAACATATTTTGTTAATTTATAGTACGCTGATATGATTTAGTGGTTAATATTCTTCTATTACGGACAAATATTTCATCGAAAAATTCAACGAAATTTTAGGCGATATTTCACACTCTAACTAAACCCATTTTTTTCTTTAATATTTGAAATTGCCTATCATCAAATTATTTATAAAGAAAGCTATAATTATATTTTTAACATGGTTATTTGTGAAATTAATATATATCGGATCTGTGAGATTCAAACATAAAATTCAATCATTCTAACATCTATTAGACACGGCTAAATATAACAGATCTTGTCAAAAACTTGCTGATTCTAATCGTTTCAGCTACTATCATAAAACACACAAAAATATAAAAATAATGACTTGATTTTTCCTCTGTTGAAGCGGGTATGATCTAGTGGCTATGATAATAGCTTCCCAAGCTATTTACCCGGGTTCAAATCCCGGTACCCGCATAAGTCTTATTTCATTCAATATTTAAAATTTATATTGGTATAACTGTATTTATCGGTATTACCAATGAGCCGATTCTAATAATTATAAAATATATTTTATCCAGACGTTCATCAAAATCCCCGTCGCCATCTGAATCCCACCATAACTCTGCGCTGTTGCCACGAACGAAATCAAATCCTGTGGATTCTAAATACCAATAATAAGTTACCCGATCCCATAAATTACTACTGCCGCCTGATAAATGTTTATTCCAGCAATTTATAGAAGGTTTTACCTTTAATACTGTATAATCACTCCAACGGCCGACTATAGAGATACCTAAAAATGCAGTACTTCCATCATCAGATGTAGCACCTGAAACTTCGAGGTGAAGATTCGGTGAGCCTGTTGGAATATTTGTATAATTTTTTTCTTCTGCGTCATTTTCAATTTTATTAGCACTTGTATTGACACTAATTGCACTGCAAATAAATATCAATACCATTATTGTTGCAAATACTATTTTTTTCATCTATATCACTTTTTTTATAATGTTACAATAATATATAAACCTTTTTCTATAATAATACTTTAATCTTATAAAAAGCAAAGTTTACAATCATTATTTCATAATTATGCATAATCAAAAAAAATAGATAATTATATTTATTAACTTACTATCTTATGTAGGATAAAGGATGGTGATTCTATGAGTGTTTATATTACAGATAAAGTAAAAATGTTAAATGAGAATTTAGAAAAAGGATTGAGAAACAAAGATTCAGATGCACTTGAGGAAGCAAAAGTTCCTCTTAGACAACTTCAAGACCATATAAGAGAATCAATACAAGCTAGCATGCGTGAATCAGCAACAGAGCTTATTAAGAAATTAAAAAGAGGGAAAGATCTAACTGGAGAAGATTTAAGAATTCTTGAAAAATGGATTGTCGGAGATGCAGAATATTATACAGAAATTGAGAATAATTTCAAAGAATGGGTAAACGAATGTGAAAGGTTAAACAACCTTCTTGCAAGTTATAACTCACCAGATTTTAAAGAAAATGAATCTGAGTTGTTTAAATTAAATGCTTTTCTTACAGATTTGGAATTCACTCTAAGCGATGTTATAAGATACATCGAATCATCTAACAGAGTAAAAAGATTCAGAGACCAAGCTACCTCTGGAAGAATAGATGATGAAGATAAAAAATGGTTAGCAGATCTAATAGGTAGACAACTTTATTCTGAAGAATTTTAAAAAAAATAAAAAGAGAAAAAAAATCTCTTTTTTTTATTCCTCTACTTGCTTATTTTCATCTTTATTTTTTTCGATTGGTAATATCCCTGCCATACGTTCAGCGATAACATTTGTTATTTCCGTGTTTGGATCAATTACATACTTAGAACCGTTTTTTAATGAATTTTCAACAGTTTCAAGCTTTTTAAACAACTGAGCTTCATCTTTAAAGTACATTCTTATTGCTGTGTTAACTCTCTGAATTTTTTCTGCTTCTGCTTTTGCAACATGTATTATAGCTTGAGCTTTTCCTTCGGCTTCAAGGATGAGTCCTTGTTTTTTACCCTCTGCTTTTTTGATTTCTGATCTTCGTTCTCCATCTGCTTTAGTTTCTACTGCTGTTGCAAAATCAATTGCTGCTTTTTTATCACGCTCAGCAATAACTACATTATTCATTGCTTCTTGTACATCTGGCGGAGGTTCTATACGCTGTAATTCAACACGAATAACATCTATCCCCCATGCATCAGTTTGCTTATCTAGCTCTTTTTCAAGAACTGCATTTAAAGCATCTCTTTTACTATTAGCCTCTGTGAGCGTCATCTTACCGATAATATCTCGAAGCGTTGTTCTAGCAAGACTTGTAATCTGAGATCTATAATCCTGTGCTTCATAAACAGCCTTCATAGGTTCAATTACTCTAAAATAAACAACAGCATCAACTGTAGCATTCAAATCATCCTTTGTAATAATTTTTTGAGGTAAAACATCAACCATGTTCTCAGTGACATCAACTTTATACATTTTATCAATAACAGGAACAATCCAATGAAAACCTTGACCTGCAGTTTTTTTGTATTTACCTAAACGTTCTATTAGACCTTTTTGAGTTGGTCTTATAATTCTGATACCAATAGAAAAAACAAAAAATAGAAAAAGTATCAGAATAACAATTGGAATTGCCAACAATTCTAACATCATATTTGTCCTCTCCTCATATTTTATATAAAATTTTTAAAATTTGTAATATTTGTTTCTATAAAAAATCATCTAATTTTTTAATAATCAAGAAAAATAAAAAAAGCTATCAATTTTCAAGGTTGTCATAATTTATACAAAATTTGATAAATAACGTTGTAATAATCTATAATCATTAAAAATCTTAAGAGGGCAGATAGAGACTTATGATTGATGAACGTTTAAAAGAATTAGGGGAATATGCTGAAAAAATTCAAAAAAAAGAACCGATAGAACTTTTAGATAAATATCTTAAAGATATAGAATCTGAAATTAAAGATTCTTCTCAAGAAAGTATTAATTTAGGAAATAATTTCGGTGAAGATCTTGTTGATATTATAGATAAATACAAAAAAAAGGGCATATCTGATATTCAAATTTCATATCATATGCTTAGTTTACTAGTAAGTTATATTAAAAAATCATTGATTGAGGAAAAAGCTGCGATATTAAATATTGATAAAAGATTATATAAGAAAGATATGCGTTTTTTGTTTAAAGGAAAATAAATATATTTATTAGGAGAAATATGATGAAAAGAAATCTATTATTGATAAGTAATTCAACATTACACGGCAGTGGTTATTTAGATCATTGCGCTGAAGAAATAAAGCAGTTTTTAAAAAATAAAAAAAGTATACTTTTTATTCCCTATGCTCGACCTAGCGGCATGACCCATGAAGAATACACAAAGATTGCTAAAGAACGTTTTAAAAAAATAGGAATAGAATTAACAGGCATACATGAATATTCTGATTCTAAAAAAGCAGTCAGAAAGGCTGAAGCAATCTTTATTGGCGGTGGAAATACCTTTGTTCTTCTTTCACAACTTTATAAAAAAGATGTTTTAGATACAATTAGAGAAAGAGTGTCAGAAGGTATGCCATATATTGGTACTAGTGCCGGATCTAATGTTGCCTGTAAAAACATAAAAAATACAAATGATATGCCGATAATGTACCCTCCAAGTTTTAATGGATTAAACCTTGTACCATTCAACATAAATCCCCATTATCTTGACCCCGACCCAAACTCAACACATAAAGGTGAAACGAGAGAAACAAGGATTAAAGAATTTCATTTTTATAATAGTGAATATGTCGTTGGACTTAGAGAAGGTTGCATGTTATATATTGATAATGACAAAATTATTTTGAAAGGTAGCACAGGAGCACGTGTATTTAAAAATGAAAAAGAACCTGTTGAATACAAACCTGGCGACGATATGAGTTTTCTTATGAAATAAAAAAAAATAATTCAAAAGATTAATGAATAGAATACTAATTTGTGTCTAAAAAAAAAATTAGGTTTTCAGGATAAATAGAGATTAAGGAGTTGGAATAGATTAGTAAAAAAAATGTCAAAGTTGGAGATAGAGTAGAATTAGTTGAAATGAATGACACTATGACTAGTCTAAGAAAAGGATCTAAAGGGACTGTTAAGAAGATAGATGATGAACAAGACATGATCTGGGTTGAATGGGACAATGGTGAAAAATTAGCTCTTTTAACCAATTTTGACAAATTTAAAATAATAAAATAATAAATTTTTTTTAGAAAAGAGTTTGTTGTTTTAGAATTTCATCAATATTAGCATATTTTTTTAAAGTATTATCAACCCGTTCTTCACTGAATTGATGTTTGTCACATAGAAATTTTTTGACGTTTTCTGTGTTAGGTGATGAAAAATTTATATCATATTTTTTTGTGACTTTAGGGTTAAGAAATAAATTCCTTATTTCTTTGATTTCCTCAAAAGTTGGAGCATTTGAATCACCCAATGTGGCTATAGCATTTTCAGCGTTACCATTTTTTTTAATCAATTTTAATGCTGTTTTAGGACCAATTCCTTTTATGCCTTCATTGAAATCTGTTCCGATAAGAAGCCCCATATCTACAAGTTGTTCTCGAGAGATACCTATTCTTTTAAGATTGGGTTCAAGCCGTATTATTTCTGGGTTTATTTTTGTATAGGCGTTTTTCCCAGGTAATTTTCTCCTACCAGATAAAGTTAAGTTTCTAACAAAAACAGGAGCTCCAATGAGAAGACAATCAAAATCTTGGGATGCTACAGCGAAAGCATGATCTTTTTTAACCATATAGCTTGCTTGAGCTTCGCCTTCACAGGGAGCCTGAATAAACGGGACACCTAAAAATTCTAGAAGTTCTTTGGTTTGAGCTACAATTTCATCGGTCACTTTTGAGGTTTGTTGTGCTTTAGAACGAGCTTTTTTAAGATCTCCTGCTTCCAATGCTTTCTGATATTCCCCCTCAGCTTTTATTTTTCTTTCCTTTCTTTTTTGAAGAGTTTCAGCTTTAAATTCTGGAGGTTCTCCATCAAAAACATAAACCGGGCGTATTCCTGATTCTATAAGATTACCGGTTCTATAAAAAATACCTGAAAGATGAGAAGTGACACGACCTTTTGAATCCTTAAGAGGGCTACCATCTCTTCCACGTATTATTGAAAGAAATTGATGGAGAACATTATGTGCATCAATTACAATAACTCTATCTTTTAAATCATTTACAGAAATTTTTTCTTTTTTAAATAAGCTCCCAATTTCTACACCCATATATTCAAACCTATCCTCAAACTAAAAAAGGTTAATGTAATTATTTAGGTTAAATATTTTGTTTGATTTTAACCATAATATTAAAGAACCAAACACGTTTTCCCATTTTCTTGATGAAACGAGATCTTATTTCAATGTTAGATGTAAAAGATGACCTTGAAGAAATTATTGATTTAGCGATTGATATAAAAAAGAAATCTAAATCTGGTAAAAAAATTGAGTATTTAGAAGGAAAAACTCTTGGCATGATTTTTGAAAAAAGTAGTACTCGAACTCGTGTTAGTTTTGAAACAGGTATGACTAAACTTGGAGGTCATGCTATTTTCCTTGGAAAAAATGATATCCAACTTGGAAGAGGGGAAACAATTGAGGATACTGCAATTGTTCTTTCCCGTTATGTTGATATTATTATGTATCGTGCTATGAAAAATAAAGACATGAAAGAACTTGCTGAAAATGCTACTGTACCAGTTATATCAGGTCTTGATGATAAAGAACACCCCTGCCAGGTTATTACAGATCTTATGACAATAAAAGAACATAAAGGAAAACTCAAAGGACTTAATTTTGTATATCTTGGAGATGGAGCAAACAATATGGCTAATTCATATCTTCTTGGTTGCGCAATTGCAGGTATGAATATTAAAATTGTATCACCCAAGAAATATTGGCCTGATGAGTACTATGTTTCTGAAGCAAAAAAGTTTGGTGTAAATGTTGAGATAACTGATGAAGTACAAGATTCAACAAAGGACGCAGATGTTGTTGCAACAGACACTTGGGTTTCAATGGGTGATGAAGAAGAGAAAGAAAAAAGACTCAAAGAATTCAAAGGATACACTGTAAATGATGATCTTATGAGTATGGCAAACCCGGATGCGATATTCATGCATTGTCTACCAGCATATTATGATTATGAGGTGACAAAAAAAGTAGCTCATGGCCCGCAAAGCGTCATCTTTGATGAAGCAGAGAATCGTATGTGGGCACAAAACGCAATAATGATTACTCTTTCTAAAAACCACTAAAGGACAACAATAAAAAACTATATAAGAAAAAAATCTTTATTTCTTTATAAAAAAACAAGGAGAACTAACTCTATGAAAAAAATAATAACGTTAACAGTATTAGCAATTTTTTTATTTACTTTTATAACTATATCCTTCAATGTCGAACATTGCAAAGCATCAACTGCAAATGAATCAGTTTTTGTAGACCAAAGTAACACCCAAGGACCATGGGATGGAACAATTAATAACCCTTATAGAACAATTCAAGAAGGTATTAACGCAGCAAATGATGTAAAGAAAACTGTGTATGTTTCAGAAGGAATTTACAATGAAGATATTGTTGTGAACAAAACAATAAATCTTGTAGGTCAAAATAAAACAATAACTATAATCAATGGTTCAGGTAACGGACATACTGTTCATGTTACAAAAAATAATGTAAATATAACAGGTTTTACAATTAAAAACAGTGGCGATGGTTTTTCGGATGCGGGAATACGAATTGCTTCAAGACATGTGAATATATCAAACAATAATATCACTGACAATCATTATGGCATATATGTTAACTCGGATTATAACATGATTTATGGTAACATAATAATATCAAACTGGAAAGGAATTAGAATACCTCGAAATGAAAACATTGTCACAAGAAATATTATAAAAAATAATACTGTGGGCGTATATTTTTGTTGTAGCTCAACAAAGAATTTAGTATATTACAACAACTTCTATAAAAGCAACGGCAGAAACGGTGATGACAACAATAACGGCAACAAATGGTGTAATTATTCATCTAAATTGGGGAACTATTGGGAAGACTATAGTGGATTAGACGGTAATGGCGATGGTATAGGAGATACTGCATATATTGTAGATCCAAGTTCAGATAGTAACGACAGTTATCCGTTAATGGAACCTGTAAGTATTTTTGAAAAAACTTCAAATATTATTGATGATAACCATGAAAATAACAATAATTCTCAAAATATAACAAACGGAGTGAATAATTCTAAACCTAAAAATGAGGACGATGGGTTTTTATTACCAGGATTTGAAATCATAGCTCTGATTATATCTATAGCCGCATTAATAGTAGTCAAAAAAAGATTTTAAAAAAATCTTTATCTTTCTATGTTAGAATTTCTTCTAATTTATCTTTTTTATTTGCATATTTTATTTCCTGAGCAATACGTCGCCCTGTACTAAGATCGGGTTGAACAAGTTCTGAATAAGCTGAACCAGAGACATATGGGTTTGTTCCAGCTACAATACGAGCACTTATTTCAAATACTTTAAAATCAAGGTCTTCAGTAACAACGGTTTCTAAACAAAAAGAACCGAATATTCCACCAAATATTTCATATGATTTCTCAACAACAGATTTACCCATTTCAAAAACTTTTGGTAGAAGACTTTCTCGTATTACTATTGGTATATTACCTGTTACAACAAAAGTGGGATGTATGCCAAGTTCTTCCAGTTCTGAAATACTTCCAATTCGTTGTACTTCATCAATAGTTGTTTCATCACGACGATCAATACTAAGAAGTTGAAGACTTCCTTTATCCATTTTATAGGCATCTTTTTTGATTGGTGAATAAAAATAATGAAGATAATAACGAGTGCCCATTACAAATTCTTGAATAGTATAAGATTTTCTTTTATCTATACGTTTTTTGAATTCTTCATAGGTTTTTGCAATAAAAAAACCTTTACCACCCTTTGCACCATGATATTTAACTATAACTGGTTGCTCGATATAATGAGGATCTTTTATCTCACGAGGCATCGTAAGCCCTGCAGCTTCAAGCCATTCGCGTTCTTTATCCCTGTCTGACTCCCACATTAGAACATCACGGTTTCCATAGGTGGGAAGATCAAGTTTCATAAAATTTTTAGCACCCAAGTATTCAACAAAGCTTCCATGAGGAATAACTATTACATTTTTTTTACGTAGTTCCTCGGTGTGACTTAGTATTTCTTTATACTCATCTACAATTAAAAAATCGTCAGGTTTACCAAGTGGAAAAGCATCATACATTTTTTTTCTTTTTTCGCCGACAACTATACCCAGTGTTTTAAATCCTTCTTTTCTTGCACCATTAAAAATCTGAAGAGAAGAATGACTGCAAACAGTGCAAATAGTCAAGTTATTTTTATCATAATTTGCAAGTATGTCATCTACATTTATTTTAGACATTATTTCTGACACCTTGCAGTTTCCTTATATAACGGGGTTTTTTATTAGTTTCGATGAAAAATTAAAAAAGAGTAGAATGAAAAAATTTGTAAATTATTATTTTTAGATAAACAAATTAAATTTATTTCACCAATCTTCTTCCTCTTCTTAATCTTCAGTTCTTGAGGTATAATTCGTCGATTTAATTAAACAAATGTTTTTTTGGTGATTTATTATTTATATTAAAAAAATTTTTAGGGTTTTCTAAAGATTAAAGAGATAGAATTCTAGTTAAACAAGGATAATATTTATCCATATGTGAAAAAAAAATCACTTATCCTATTTGATTTTTTGGTAATAGTTATCAAACAAAGTTGACAACGTTTGTACAACAACTTCTTTTAAACTTGAAATAAAAAGTAATGGTTGATAATTATGATGATTGTAGGACAAGTATCAAATAAATCTGAGGCTAAAGAAATTTCTTTTATCGCAAAACTTTTCGTAGTAGGACAAAGAGCTAGGGATCTTGCTCATCAAAAAGAAAAAAATTGATTTTTTTATAATAATTTTTATTAAGCTGTGATACTTTAGAATAAGTATCATGGTGATTTTGTAACTTGGTTGAATTAACTTTTTATGGCGGAGTAGGTCAAATAGGTGGAAACAAAATCCTATTTGAAGACAATGATACTAAGATTTTTTTAGATTTCGGTATGAATTTTACTGAGCATTCTAACTTTTTTACTGAATACATGCCACCTAGAAAAAACAGTTGTATCAAAGATTTTATAGATCTTGGCCTGCTCCCTGATTTAAAAGGATTATATAGACGAGATTACTGTAAACATATGGACCTTGATTATAAAGAAGGAAATAGTATTGATGGTGTTTTGATATCTCATGCTCATGTTGACCATGTGGGTTATGTTCATTTTTTAAGATCTGATATCCCTGTTTATGTTAGCAGTGAAACAAAAGCTGTGATGGATCTTTTTAGTAGACTTGGAACCGCTGGTTTTGAAGAGTTTTCATGTTTCAAACCAACTTTTCAGTTGATTCCTAAAAAAAGAGGAGAAGGTTATAAGAGACGAGATGCACGTGATGGAATAGAAAAACGTAATATTAAGATTTTTAAGTTTGGAAAAAAGTTTAAAATTGGAAATCTTGAAATTGAACCTTGTAGAGTGGATCATTCACTACCGGGTGCAACAGGTTTTATTATTTACTCATCTGAAGGACCGGTAGTATACACAGGTGATCTCCGTTTTCATGGTAGACATAATGAATGGAGTTATAATTTTGTTGAAAGAGCTGCTGAAACTGAACCAATGGCGATGCTTTCTGAGGGGACAAGAGTAGAAGAAAAACAGGCTAGAACAGAAGAATATGTTCAGAAAGAAAGTACTAAATATATTGAAGGAAAAAATGGTCTTGCTATTGTAAATTTTCCAATACGTGACACTGAAAGACTTTTAACTTTTTATAGTACAGCAATTAAAAATAATCGTAAGCTTGTTATTGAATACCGTCAGGCTATGCTTCTTGATTTGATGAAAAATTGTAAAACCAGTAATTTACCTGAATCAAACGATGAAAATATTAGGATTTTTTTCCCAAAAAAAAGCTGGGGGCTTATAGGTCGTGATGATTTTCCCGAGGATCAAATAGAAAAAGATTATAGTTCCTGGGAGAAAAACTATCTTTCTAGAAATAATGTTATAGATGCTAGAGAAATAAGAAAAAATCAACAGAAATATGTTATGTTTATGAATTATTTCCAACTAAATAATCTCCTTGACATTAAACCAAAGAAAGGCAGTGTTCATATCCGTAGTATTTGCGAACCTTTTTCTGAAGAGATGGAACTTGATCAATTAAGAATTGATAACTGGCTTAAACTCCTTGGTTTGTACCCTGAACGTAGAATTCATTCATCAGGTCATGCATCTGGACCAGATATTTTTAATATGATCGAAAAAATTAGTCCAAAAAAGTTGTTTCCAATACATACCGAGCATCCTGATAAATTTAAAAAACTCGATATTGAAACAACTATAGTAAAAGAAGGAAAAACCTATAAACTATAAAAAAGATAAGAAGCATCTTATAAGATAAGAAAAAATTTAATGAGTCGGGGGAATAAATAAGAGAATGTCAGATTTATATGATTACAATAAGAAAAAAAATGATGAGCAAGTCATGATTAAAACAGATTCAGGTAGAAGAAAAAAAGAACAATTCATTGAAAACCTTAAGGAAGGAGACACTGTTAATGATTTTTTTGCAGTAAAAATCAAAAGTCCTCCCAGACCTTACAAAAACGGCACATGGTTTAACATTTTAACTAGTGATAAAACAGGTGAAATAAGTGTTAAATTCTGGGGTGGCGACAACCAAGAACATGTTAAAAGACTTTACAATAGTTTCCAAGTTGGGGATGTAATCCAGGTACGTCAAGGGAATGTTGAGGTATATGAAGACAAACCGCAGATTTCAGTTAATGAAAAAAAAGGCGGTTTAAGACGTTGTAGCCCTGAAGAATATGATGTAGCTGATTTTGTATCAGCTCTTCCAGAAGAAAAAATAGATGAACTTCTTTGGGAGATAAAACAAGAAATTGAAAACTTTGAGAATATTCAACTGAAAAACTTGCTGAAAACATTTTTTGATAATCCTGATTTTGTTAAAGAATTCAGTCGTTGTCCATCAGCTGTAACTCATCATCATAACTACATAGGTGGAAACCTTGAACACACAGCTAGTGTTGTTAAACTTTGTAAAAAAATATGTGAAACATATCCTAAAATCAACCAAGATCTTTTGGTAACTGGTGCAATACTTCATGATATTGGAAAACTCAAAGAATATCATACAACAGCAGCAATAGACCGGTCAAGTATTGGTAACTTCATCGGGCATATTGTTATTGGTGATCGATGGATTAAAGAAAAAATTGAAATGCTTAGAGAAAAAAACATAGATTTTGATGAAGAACTAGAAACTCATCTGTCACATATGATCCTTAGTCATCATGGAAAATATGAATACGGAAGCCCGCGTATGCCGAAAACACTTGAAGCAAACATACTTCATCATGCAGATAATATGGATGCGCAGGTAAAAAATTTTATACAAGTCATTGAGGAAGGAAGGCAGATTTTTGAGGATGAAGAATGGGGTTTTATGTGGGATTCTGAATCTGGAAGGAAAAGACCTTTCTTTTTAAAAGAAGGATACTAAAATCGGTGTTAATAAGTCCTATGAAAAAAGATGTTATCGATATTTTGTGCTGCCCTGATTGTAAGGGATCGCTTTCGGTTGAAATTGAAAGTGAGAAAGATGATGAAATAGTCAATGGAATTTTAAAATGTAGTAATTGTGAAAAAAAATATATAATTAATCAGGGTATAGCCGATCTTAGACCTAAGTAGAAAATCAGCCGATAAAATCTTTAATATCTTTAATCAAGTTTTTTGATTCTTTCATATCTTTTATATATTTTTTAAAACGAGCGGCACGACTATCAAGAATTACTGCTACTCCACGATCATTTTCATCACGAATCAAACGACCAATAGATTGCAAAAGTTTACGAGCAGTTGGTGCAACAACCGTGTATTCCCATCCTTTATTGAATTTTAGATCATAATAATGTTGCAGTCCTCTTTGTCGTGCTGTTGGTTTAGGATAAGGTATACCCACTATGACTGCTATTTCAAGTTGCTCTGCTGGGAAATCCATCCCTTCACTTATTCGACCTCCCATCACGGAAAACATAGCAGCGGTTTCATCATTAGCTGAATCCTTAAAATCTGATACTACATCCATCAAAGCAGCTTGACTCATACCTTGTTTTTCCATGTAAAGACAGCGATCTATATCGCTTTTTAGACCGTTTTTAACAAAAGAAGACATTGTGTTAAAACTTGGGAAGAAAACTATAGTATTTTTTGGAAAACTATTACAGATTCCAGAGACATAGTTATTCATACGTTCCAAAATTTTGTCGTTTTTCATCATCTCAGAATATTTAGTAGTTACATCTCTAACAAACAAAATCCTTCGGTTTTTTTCTGAAAAAGGAGAAGGATATGCGACAAGATCTGTTTTTACACCAAGACCTATTG
Source organism: uncultured Thermoplasmatales archaeon (assembly GCA_964391965.1). GTDB lineage: Archaea > Thermoplasmatota > E2 > DHVEG-1 > DHVEG-1 > JAZKSG01. The sequence continues at coordinate 74,224 of CAYMOC010000001.1, forward strand.
AATCTCTGTATTCTTCTAATGGTTCAAGTGTTCCTGACATGTGAACTGTGCTATAAAATTTTTTAAGAATATCTGTTTCAAAAGAAGGATCCAAACAAAAAGCCTCAATTCGAGGGTTTTTTCCATCATAGGAATCAACCACAAGTTTAGCATACTGATCAAGTTCTAGATTTAACCAGAAATCAAGAAACAATCCAAGCTTGTGAAGATACGACCGAGGTAGTTTCCCTTCTTTTTCACGGTACTCCTGTATTTTTTCTCCATAAGCAACTAGATCTCCTACTATATCATGTAATGATCTACTAGTTGCCTTAATTCGAGAAAGAATCTCTGTTTCGAATTCCTTTGATGGGATAAAAGCATCTTTTTTACCAGAATTCAAACGACGGATTTCATTTTCTTTTATGTTATAAACATATGTATCACGTAAATCCATCAATATATCACTTAAGATATTACAAAACTCGGAAACACTATAACGACCATCAAGCATTGATGGATCGCCATATTTTTTTGCTTCAGAGATACAGTTTTTAAGCATCCAGAAACTTAGTTCAGCTGAAAACAAATCACGGATATAATCCGGAAGATTATGCGCCTCGTCAACAACAAGGATAAGCTCGTTTTCAGAAACACCAAGCCAGTCAAAAAGCATATTACGAATGGTTATATCAAAAACATAAATATAGGGCACAACAACCAAAGAAGATTCTTTAATCAATTCCTTGTTTAACTCATAAGGACAAAGTTGTTTTTTATCACAGTAATCAATGAATTCTTCAGCAGTTGGGAGATTTTCCCGCAACCAATCCTTTGCATCATTTACTTTTTCTTCATCTCTTAAAAAATTACTAAAATAAACACAGCCTCTAGCGTTGTCTACACTGCCTCTGGCTTTCTTTTTTTCATTTGAACAAAAACGTGAAAGTTCTTCTGAAGTACCATGTTCCAAATCAGGGTCATTTTTTGAGAGAAGACACATGTTACTACGTCCTTGAATGCCTACTCCAAAAATTTTGTGTTTAAACTCTGGGTTTTTATCTCGGATTGCACGAAGTTCCAGTATCACCTGACGTTGCTGAGCATTAGTTCGAGTTGTATATACTATTTTTTTATCATTCTCTAAAGCATACTCTAAACAAGAAGAAATAGTGCAAATTGTTTTACCAGAACCTGTGCCGGATTCGAAAACTATGTTTTCTCCTGATCTAAGCACTCTTTTGATATTTTGCATTATCGCTATTTGATTTTTACGTGGTTTGTAAGGAAAAAGATCCATAGGGTACAAGAGGGAATTGTAAAACCCGTTAAAAGACTTGTTGAAGGGCTGACTAAAACTATTAACAGATAAACTACATCAGGGTAAAGTTTAATATTAAAAAAACAAATGAAGAAAAATTAGTTGAAAAAAAATATGAAACAATCTCCTTTTGAAAAAATAAAAGAGAAACTATCAAGAATTCTTCCAAAGAATTTGATAGATTTTTTACCGTCAAAATGGGAAAAAATTGGTGATGTTTTAATTCTTGTTTTACCAGAAAAACTAGAAAAATTTCAGTTTTTAGTTGCTGAAGAATATGCAAAGGTTTTGGATTGTAAAACGGTTTTAAGAAACAAAGGACCTGTGAAGGGAGAACTGAGAGTTCCTGATATGGAGATTATTTTTGGTTCTAAAAACACTGAAACAGTTCATAAAGAAAATAAAATTAAGTATAAACTTGACCCGACTAAAGTTATGTTTTCATCTGGAAATATGGATGAAAGAATACGGATGAGTAAAATAGATATTAAAGATGAAACTATTGTTGATTTGTTTGCCGGTATTGGTTATTTTTCTCTTCCTATGGCAGTTTATGGATCCCCGAAACAAATATTTGCTGTTGAAAAAAATCCAGATGCTTTTTCCTATTTATCTCAGAATATTAGTTTGAATCATGTTACTGATAAAATAACAGCAATTGAGGGTGATAATCGTTTGAAATCACCGAAGAATATTGCTGATCGAGTTCTTCTCGGGTATTTTGGTAAAACCCATGAGTTTATTCCTACAGCTATTGAAACATTAAAGAATAATTCGGGTGTTATTCATTTTCATGATAAAATACCTGATAAAAATATTCCGGATACAAAGATGAATGAGATACAAAAAATTGTTGAAGTTTATGATAAAAAAGCAGAGTTGGTTGATTACAATCGAGTTAAATCTTATGCACCAGGTATTGGTCATTATGTTTTAGATGTTAGATTACGGTGAAACAAGGATTATGAATAATACAATTAGTCTTTATGTTTATCATGCAAATGAGGATGATCCGAAGAAGTGTAGTGCTCGTAAACTTGAAAGAAAAGGTTACGCCAAATTGGAGGCTAATATTCGAAAGACTCCTCGTAAAACTATTCTTTTAAATCCTTTTGCTGAAAAAAGTATTTCAAAAGAGGATCTTGATGTTGCTTTAAAAAATGGGATTCTTGCTGTTGATTGTTCTTGGAAAAATGCTGAACAAAGTTTTGATTTTTTAGATAAAAGAAACTATTCACGTGCTCTACCCTTTGTAGTTGCTGCTAATCCTGTGAATTATGGTAAACCTTTCAAGCTTTCAACTTTGGAGGCTTTTGCAGCAGCACTTTATATTTTGGGTGAGAAAAAACATTCTGAGGAAATCTTGCAGTTGTACAAATGGAGCCCTCATTTTATAACTCTTAATAAAAATCCTCTTAATGATTATAGTAAAGCTGAGAACAGTAAACAAGTAGTTGAGATTATGAAGGAATACATACAATAATTTTTTATTCTACCCATTCAACACCTAGTTTTTCTTCCCAATCTGGAACGCTTCCATCCCATTTACCAGCAACTTCTTTGGGTACACATTTTTTACATACATTGATGAGTTTGAAATAACAGGATTTGCAGACGTTTCTTCCACATTTTATACATACACTTGTTGCTTTTTTCTCACCACATATTTCGCAGAAACCTTCAGGTTTTTTGTTAGAATAATCTGTTTCTTCATCTTCATCGATTTCTTTTTTGGTGTCTTTAAGCCATTCTTTTAGTTCTTCGTTTATACTACCTGTTTTTTTTTCAGTCATAAAGTATCCCCCTAATTGTTTAGAAACAAAAAACTTTTGTTTTCTTTATTTTAAGTAGTTTTAGGTTTTTTTGCTTTTCGGTGTACAAAATTTGAAAACAAATGAAAAAATGGAGTCAGAACTAATAATACTACTATATGCCAAATTGTGAAATTTCTGAAAAACCAGTTGTACTCCATTAAACCAGTCAGATGTAAAAATGAAGACACAATAAAGCTAAAAAAAAGTACTCCTAGAATAAAATCAAGTTGATCAAATGGGATCCAATCTTTACCTCTTTCTATACCGGTTCTTCTTTTAAAAAAGCTTTCTGTGACATCACCTAGTAAGGCTCCTATACAGAGTGAAAATATTAATGGTATCATTAAAGGAAAACCTGTGAAATCATCTATACCAAGAAACTGATAGTCTGGTGTTGCAGCTGCATATTTTGCAACTATTGAAAGTCCGAAACCTCCTATCATTCCAATTAGTGTTCCAAAAAGAAGACCTGACCAGGTTTTACCATCACCAAGAATTCTTTTACCATCTTTCCAGTTTTTTCCGAAATCAACGGGTGTTCCACCACCAAGTAGTAATGCACTAGCATTGGCTATGTATGCTGGTAGTATAAGCCATAAGGCTTGTATTATGATTAATGGATCCATTGTTGAAATGTTGAATATAGTTTTTGTTATAAAAAACAGTAATGTTTAAAAAAAATTTTTTGAAAAAAAATGGATTTGTTTTATTTTTTTCTACTTAGTTTTAATCCTTTATAGCAGAATTTGTTTGAACGTTTGACAAGTCCTTTAAGAGATAGATTTGAAAGATTAAAAGTTTCAGCAACGCGATTTCCGAATTTGCCATCTTCACCAATATAGGTATAGATGTCTTCTTCGAGTTTACGGAATTCATTTTTGTTTAATGATGCTACACTAAAAATTTCACTTATCTCATTTATTGGACATGATATTTTTATGCTGAAAGAAGAGTAATATGATCTGTATTTTTTCTGAGGTCTCCCGTTTATTCCTTCGTCGGGTGTGGTCCATCTTGTTTCTACTAGTTTCATTTCATCAAAATATTCTAAGGCTTCTGCTCCATCTGCTCCATATTTTTCCTGAATTTCACTGAAACATTTCCATTCCCCGGATATTTCATTGAAAACTTCTTTTTTGATTTTGTCGTTAAAAGCTCGGAGTAGAGGAACAAGATCAGTTGAATCATTTACTACTTTTGTACGCATCATAGTTTTTTTTCGCCTTATCTTTATATACAAAAAGTCGAATATTTAAGCTTTTTGTATAAAAATAAATTTATGAAAATAATTTTAAAAGTTTTTATGAATTTTTTATCTTACAAAAAGTCTTTTTTTATATCAGAAGTAATAGTATAAAAACAACTATTACTTCAACCATTGTAAAACGAAGAACATCAGTCGTTCGAGCTGAATTTTCTACTTTGATCAACGGTAAAATTGAAGCATATGATGTTGTTATTAAAACAGGAGTTATCAACAATAGATACCATATACTGTCAAAAACATAAAAGCCAGGATAGAAAAACAAAAAAATACTTGCAAACAAACAAATAACACCTATATATGCCGCATTTTTTTTACCGACTCTACCTGGAAGGGTTTTTCTTGTAATTTTATCTCCTTCATAATCTCTTACATCAAGAAGGATTTCTCTTCCAAATAAAATAAAAAAAGATACAACCGTATAAAATGCTGGCGTTAATAAGCTACCGGCAGCGGAACCACCATACATGAAAGAGATCGATACAGTGAATGCTACTACAAAATTTCCGAGCAGCCCTATTTTTTTAGTTACAAGTTCGTATAATACAATCAAAGTTACTCCAAATATTGAAAAGAAGAAAACTTGTAGGTTGATAAAAATGGAGAGTAGTATACCAATTGAGAATAGGGTTATTCCCATGTATAACGCGGTGTTAGGTTTGATTAACCCTAAAGGGAGAGCTCTATTTGGATGTATAATTTTATCTATTTCATAGTCGAAATAATCATTAAATGGTGAACTTCCGGCAGCAATAAAAAATACTGCAAACATAGCAAGAACTACAGGTATAGAAAAAAGTGGTGAACCTGCTGCTAACGCTCCAATATAAACAGTAAAAAACGCGAGTGGGCTTACTTCAGGTCGTATTAGTTTTACTAGTGCTATTATTTTTTTCTTATTTTCTGACATTTTTACAAATCTTCTAATTATTTTCTTTTAAATATAAATCTGGTTAATATATATTTAAAGATTTGTATTCAAAAAAGTATTATTTATTTTTTAGTTTTTCATATTCTTTTTCTGTCTGATGTTCAATATATCCCTCTCCGCGGAATGCAGAGATTCCATGTGCTGCAACTCCGATACCCCAGCCAAATAAAACAAAAATAGGCCATGGAGCTACATCCCCACCTGTTATAAGCCACCATTGAGCAAAAAGGAAAGCATTAACAGCGATGTAAATTACCAGATGAATATAAAAATCAGATTTTTCCTTAGCGATTTTTCTTGCTTTTTTCCTTAATTCCTCATCAGTTGGCATATTAGTAATTATAATATTTTAGTATAAAAAATTAACACATAGTAAGTATGGACTGTCGGGATTTATTACTCAAATAATGAGTTTGTTTTTTTAATTTTTTTAAGTGCGATAAAAAATGATCATTTTTTAAACTATTAGTCGATCAGTATTTTTCGATCTATAAATGATTTTAGATAGCGAAATAAAAGAATACATCTTTCTTACAACCGAGGGAACTACATTTCAGCCAGGATCTCATTTTCTTGAACCAGATATAGAAAATCTACAAGTGATCGGATTTTCAAGGGGTGAAACATCAAAAGAAGCGTTTGAAAAACTGATTTTTGATAATTCCTATCTTCTTGAAACTAGCTTCAATGAAATATTCGGCTTGGAGTTAGCTAATTTTTCAAAAAGAGATTTTTATTTTTTAAGAGAAGAGGTGGATTAATCTGGCAATAGTAATTAATATGGGTGATGAATACTTTTTAAGAGCCAGTAAAGAAAAAGTTGGAACATTTGACATTGTTGCAATAGACTGAGAGCATCCTAACTATGGTTATTTTACAGATGCAATGCTTTGGTATAGATCTCATCATAGCATAAACTGGATTCCAATTCACATAGTAAATTGGTCTGATAAATATTCAGAATTATCGATGTTTTTAGAAGATTTCCCTGAATTAAGAGTTCTTTTTGATGGTGGTTTTGATTATCCGATGATTCAGACAAAAAAGAATAGTTAAGATATCATCAAAAATATTTTTGATCAAGTTTTATAAGCTTATTATCTATCTTTAAATTAGTTTAGGGTAGATACATAATGAATACAATACTCTATAATGAGAGGGTTTTGAACAAATACCATAGTAAATCTCAGATAGCGCGAGTTTTGACTGAAAGTTGGTTTAAAGAAGAAATGTATTGTCCTAATTGTTTGAATTATAATCTATTAAAAAATCCAGATAATACAAAGGTAGTAGATTTCGTTTGCAATAATTGTAATAATAAATTTCAACTTAAAGCCCAGTCAAAACCTTTTTACTCAAAAGTTGTAGATGGTGCATTTCTTCCTATGATTAATTCTATTCAACGCAGAACAAATCCAAATTTTTCATTTATGCAGTATTCTTTTGAAGATTGGAAAATTCAAAATCTCATCATGGTTCCTAAATTCTTTTTTTCCTCATCAATCATAGAAAAAAGAAAACCTTTATCTCAAAATGCGCGAAGAGCTGGTTGGGTAGGATGTAATATATTATTATCAAATCTACCTGAATTAGGTAAAATCAAAATTATTGATAACGGCAAATCAATATCGAAGACAGATGTGCAAAAAACATGGAAAAAATTATCTTTTATGGAGGATGAGTATCCTGGACGTAGAGCATGGTTATCTGATATATTATATTGTATACAAAAACTAAATAAAAAAGAATTTACACTATCAGAGATGTATGATTTTGAAAATTATTTATCAAGATTGCATCCCAAAAATAAAAATGTAAAACCAAAAATTAGACAGCAGCTACAAATTTTAAGAGACAAGGGTATCGTTGAATTTAAATCTAGAGGACTTTATGTTTTTAAAGAATAATGAAGTTATATATTGCACTATGTTGGATAATAACTGCAAAACCTGATAGGTATTGCTCCAATATTTTAAAAAGTATGGACTGGTCGGGATTTGAACCCGAGGCCTCTTCCATGCCAAGGAAGCGATCTTCCGAGCTGATCTACCAGCCCAACAGGACTTTCTGAGAACCACAAATAGAATTATCCTATAAAAAACTATTAGATATAAAACCCACATTATCGAGTGTAACATGAAACAAAAAGAACTTGAAATACTTCTTCAGAAAATTCCTGATTTCAAAAAACCAAAACCAGGTTTAGAACAATATATAACACCAGCACCAATCGCAGCTGATATTCTTTTTAAAGCATTTCAACTAGGTGATATTAAAGATAGAATAGTTGTTGATCTTGGCTGTGGAACCGGTATTTTTGCATATGGAGCATATTTATTAGAAGCTCAAAAAGTTGTAGGAGTCGATAATGACAGAGATTGTATAGATACTGCTCGTGATTTTGTATTCAAAAACAATCTATGTATAAATTATGGTATAAATGAGATTAGAAACGTTAACATTGTTTGTGACACTGTTTTGATGAACCCGCCTTTTGGAGCGCAAAAAACCAACATTAGAGCTGACAGAAAATTTATTGAGAAAGCATTTGAAATATCTCAGGTATTCTATTCACTTCATCTTTCAAACACTATGGAGTTTATAAAAAAAATTATTTCATCATTAAACGGAAAAATAACTCATATACAGGAATATGATTTCCCAATAAAACATGCTTTTTCTTTTCATAAAAAACCAGTAAAAAAATATAAGATTTCCATGATTAGAGTAGAAAAATAGTTGTAAAATCAAAAAAGATATTAAGTAGAGTTTTATCTAAAAAAACCAAGATTAGATTAAATTTCTAAATTTTCGGGGTAAAAAATTTATGATAAAATCAAGACATAAAAATCAGAGAATAGGTGTTTTTGTAGACGTACAAAACATGTACTATTCAGCAAAAAACTTATACAAATCCAAAGTAGATTTTAAAACAATTCTAAGAGAATCTGTAAACAACCGCAAAATTATACGAGCTATAGCATATGTTATAAAAGCAGATGTTAAAGACGAAAATACTTTTTATGAAGCACTTGAAGACATGGGTTTTGAAGTAAAAGCAAAAGATTTGCAAATATTCTATGGAGGAGACAAAAAAGGAGATTGGGATGTAGGAATCGCTATGGATGTGATGCGTCTAGCACCTAAACTTGATACGATAGTACTAGTAAGTGGCGATGGAGATTTCTCAGACCTATTAGAACATGCAAAAAGCCTTGGTTGTAGAACAGAAGTAATAGCTTTTGGAAAAACAACATCTCATAAACTCAAAGAAGTAGCTGATCTTTTTATAGATCTAGATGACAACAAAAAATATCTTTTCAATAAAAAATAAAAACTTTTTGAGCAAATTAACAGTTGGTTTTAAAAACTAAAAAATAATTGATAATTTAAAAAAAGATTATTCAGGGTGAAGAATTTAAATGAAATATATCAAAAGCAAAGCTACAGAATACGTTATTGATGACGGAGAAAACATCAATGATCTGGGCAATGTCAAGTTAGAAGAAGCAAAAAAACAAGCTAAAACTGCTGCTTTAAAAACGAATAGACCCGTTTTTATAATGAAAACAGTAGGTTATATGGATCCTGAATAAATAAAAATTTTAAAAAACATTGTATTATTATCCGAAAGTATAATAATAGGTTTCCTTATCTGGTCTTTCAACCTTTAAATAAAAAAAGCAATTAAAAGTGATATAAAATGGCACGAAAGAAGGCAAAGAAAAACAGAGGATCAAAAACTCACGGACGCGGCAGTATGAAAAACGGACGCGGAGCAGGAGAACGCGGTGGCAGAGGAAAAGCCGGCTGGGATAAACATAGAAGAATGCATATGAAAAAAGTCGATCCCAATCATTTCGGAAGACATGGTTTTAAAAGACCACAATCAGTTATAGAAAAAGATACAGTTATAAACATTGGAAACCTCGAAGAAAAATTTCCTAAAAAAAACACTATTGATTTAACAGAACAAGGCTATACAAAACTTTTAGGTGCCGGTAATGTATCTAAGAAATTAAAAATAAAGGTTGAAAAAGCTTCAGAGAAGGCTATCCAAAAAGTTAAAGATGAAGGTGGAGAGGTAGTTCTTCCAGAGTGAAAAGTTTTTTCATTACAAAAAATATTTCAGGGTTAGATTAGATGGCTGAGGAAAAAAAAAGTAGACTTTATGCATTTAAGCCCCTTATAGAGAGATGGCCTGCTGTAACAAGGCCGGAGGGGCATGTTCAGTTCCGAACAAAACTACTCTGGACTCTCTTATGTTTAATTTTCTATTTCATTTTAACAAATATCATCATTTTAGGTTTAGGAAGCGGAACTCTCGACTTATTTGAACAGTACCGGTTTATTATGGCTGGAGCTTCAGGTTCAGTAGTGCACCTGGGCATAGGTCCTATCGTTACAGCTTCAATTATAATGCAGCTTTTTGTTGGTGCAAAAATTATTAATCTTGATCTGCAGGATTCTGATGACAAAGCAGTCTATCAAGGTTTTCAGAAAGTACTTGTAGCAGTAATGATTTTTGTGGAATCAATTCCTCAGGTTTTTGGTTATCTTAGTCCAAGTGAGGGTTTACTAGGACTTCTAGGTGGTAATGAACTTGCGGCTAATTCTATAATTATTGTTCAACTTGTCATCGGTTGTTTCCTTGTATTTTTCATGGACGAACTTATTTCCAAGTGGGGAATAGGTTCAGGTATCTCACTTTTTATTGCTGCAGGTGTATCTCAACAGATTTTCACGGGTTTGTTTAACTGGTTACCCATAACAGGTGTTGGAGAATGGAGTCTGACAAATCCACCTGCAGGAGTTATACCTGGTACATATTATCTCTCTACTGAGATGACTATGTCAGACTTGGTTGGCGGGGGTTATCAAACTATTTTCCTTGGAAATCCAGGTTTAGGCGGCGTAGGATATACTAATTGTATTGTAGCTCTCTTGGGTACTTTGTTTATCTTTTTCCTTGTAGTTTACATAGAATCTTCTCGTATAGAACTGCCACTTGCACATGGCCGTGTCCGTGGAGCTCGAGGCAGGTATCCAATCAGATTAATGTATGCTTCTGTTATTCCGGTAATTTTAGTTTCTGCACTTCTAGCAAATATAAACATGTTTTCGATGCTTCTATGGCGTTCGGATCTGCCAATAATTGGAAATGCTTGGTGGATTGGAAAGTTTTCTGAAACTGCCACCCAACCTTTAGCAGGTGGAGCATGGTATTTATCGAGACCTAATGGAATCAACAGCTGGTTAATGCCTATACTTAGCGGAGGCTATGGTGGGCATGATGCTTGGCAGTTTGCTTTAAAAGTAATTATTTATTTTGCTGTAATGATCATTGGTTCTATTTTATTTGCAAAGTTTTGGATAGAAACTACAAATATGGGTCCACGTGATGTAGCTCGTCAGATACAAAGTAGCGGCATGCAGATTCCGGGTTTCAGACGAGATCCACGTGTGTTAAAAAAGGTCCTGGAGCGTTATATCCCAGTTATCACAGTTATAGGTGGAGCACTGGTAGGTGCTCTCGCTGGTTTTTCCGATGCTATTGGAACTGTAGGAAATGTAAGCGGCACTGGTGTCTTGTTAGCAGTAAGTATTATTATCCAACTTTATGAAGAAATTGGTAAAGAACAAGCTATGGAGATGCATCCCGTACTACGTGGATTCTTCGGAAATGAATAAAAAAACAATTTTTTATTTTTCTTTATTATTTATCAAAAGTATTTGGAGTTGAAAAAGGTTTTATGAATGTTATAGTTGTAACCGGGATCCCTGGTGTTGGAAAAACAACAGTTATGAAAAAAGCAGCAGAAGGCATTAATGTAGAGTTTGTCACAATGGGTTCTGTAATGATAGATATTGCAAAAGAAGAAAGAATAGTAAAAGATAGGGATGATATGAGAAAACTCACACTGGAAAAACAACGTAGATTACAGGTTAAAACCGCTGAAAAAATAAGTAAAATGGATAACGTTGTAGTGGATACTCATTGTACAATAAAAACACCTCAGGGATATATGCCCGGGCTTCCGGAATGGGTTATAAATAAGTTAAAACCAAAAACTATTTTATTAGTAGAAGCAGATCCAGAAGAAATCTACAACCGAAGAAGGAAGGATAAATCAAGAAATCGCGATACTGATTCAGAAGAAGAAATAAAACAACATCAAGAGATTAATAGATCTGCAGCTATGGCATACTCTGCTATATCAGGTGCAACAGTTAAAATCGTTTCTAACCATGACGATAAACTTGATGAAGCAATAAAACAAGCAAAACCGGTCTTTGAATAAGACAAAAAGTTTATAATCAAAAAACCTTGTTAGGGTGAAAAAATTATGAAAAAAGATATGGATACAAAAGGACAGGGCAACATGCTCATTTATCTCATGCTATTTCTGGTAATAATGTTTATATTCACTTCAACGGGTTTAGGAAACTATTTAGGTTATTATTTCGGCCTTGTTTTAACACCACTTATTGGTTTTAACGGCAATTATCCTGTTGCGACTTTGTTTCTAGCTGGACTAATAGTTGTAACCCTTTCATCACTACTAACTAGTTTCTTCACCGATTGGATAAACATGGGTAAATCCCAACATGTTTCAAAACATTTCCAAAAAGAAATGAGTAAAGCAAGAAAAGCACAAGATCAAAAAAGAATCAAAAAACTTATGAAAATGCAACCAGATATAATGAAAAAACAAACAGAAGCATCAAGTGGCATGATGAAACCTATGCTTTTCTTAATCATTTTTATCTGGCCGATTTTTATGTGGCTTAGAAATTTTTTATCAGAAATACCACATTATTACATGACACTGCCCTGGGATACACAAGTGGCTCTTGTTTCAAGTGATAAAATTATTATGCAAACATGGCTTTGGATATATCTTATTTTCTCAGTAGTAATCGGCCAAGTGATAAGACAAGGTCTAAAATACGTAACACTTTCTGATTGGTGGAAAGAAACAAAACAGAAAATCATGCCATCTTTATCAAAAAGATGATTTTTTATGGTTACCATAACAATTAGTGGAACACCAGGTAGTGGTAAATCAACTGTTGCAGAAATTTTAAAACAAAAACTCAACCTTGAATATGTTTATTCAGGTATGATTTTTCGAAAATTAGCAGAAGAACACCATATGTCACTCTCTGAATTTGGAAAATACTGTGAAAAAAACCCTGAGATAGATAAAAAACTTGATGAAAAACAAATACAGTTTTTAAAAAAAGATGATATAATAGTAGAGGGGAGACTTGCTGGTTGGCTTGCATATAAAAACGATATTTCAGCTTTAAAAGTAATGCTTGATGCAGATGTAGAAACAAGAGTGAAAAGAATTGTGAAACGTGAACAAGGAGACATCAATAAAAAGAAAGAAGAAATGCTTAAAAGAGAAGAATCTGAAAGAAAACGTTATAAAAAATATTACAATATTGATATCAAAGATAAAAGTATATATGATATTGTTATTGACACAGCGGATAAACCACCTGAAGAGATAGTTGAAATAATTTTAGAAAAAATGTAAAAGATATTTTTGACAAAAATATTTAATAAACAATCATATTTTTTGAGAATTGAATAAAATGGCGAAAGAAAGTAAAGAAAAAACACATATGCTTCCTTGTGATGTTAAAAGAAAACGTCTTATTAAAACAGAAGCTAATACTAATCCTATTTATGGAAAAAAACCTGAAGAGCGTAGAATCGGAGAAAATCTAAAAAATGGTATTATAAATTTAGATAAACCATCTGGTCCGACATCCCATCAGGTTGATGCATGGTTGAAAAAAATTTTTGATTTAGACAAGGTAGGTCATGGTGGCACACTTGATCCAAATGCTACAGGGGTTCTCCCGATTGGTTTACAGGATGCTACAAAGGCTTTACAAGCGTTACTACCAACCGGTAAAGAATATGTTGGTATAATGAGGTTTCATAATGATTTTAAAATTGATGATTTAAAAAGAGTTTCTAAAAAATTTGTTGGAAAAATTGATCAGATCCCGCCGGTACGTTCTGCTGTGAAACGACGTAAAAGAAAAAGAGAAATTTATTATCTAGACCTGCTTGAATTTAAAGGTAGAGATGTCTTGTTTAAAGTGGGTTGTGAATCTGGAACATATGTTAGAACTCTCTGTGTTGATATTGGTAAAAAACTTGGTGTTAAAGCTCATCTTTCAGAACTTCGTAGAACAAGAGTAGGGCATATCGATGAAAAAGATTCTGTGAAATTACAAGATGTAAAAGACGGTTATATTTTCTGGGAAAAAGAGGGAAATCAAGAAATGATTAAAAAGATTGTTTTTCCTTTAGAAAAAGCTTTAGAGGGTATACCAAAAATTGTTATTCGCGATTCAGCAGTTGACGCAATTTGTCATGGTGCAAATCTTGCAGCACCAGGTTTAGTAGAGCTAGACGAAGGAATAAAAAAAGATGATATTGTAGGGGTTTTAACTCTGAAAGGAGAAGGTGTAGCTTTAGGTAAAAGTATGATGTCTTCAAAAGATATGATTGATAAAGATACAGGAATATGCTGTAAAACAGAACGTGTTTTAATGAAAAAAGGTACTTATCCATCTATATGGAAAAAAAGTTAAAAAACAAAGGCTTGTTTACAACCTTCTAAGATTTTTTTATGCCGAGGTGGCCCAGCCTGGTACGGCGCGAGCCTGGAAAGCTCGTGAGGATTCGTCTTCTCGGGAGTTCAAATCTCCCCCTCGGCGTTATTTTAAAACTAATTAAGTTGCACTCATCGACATAGTATATTCAGAAATTGTACCGTAGCCTGAAAGACTCTTAACTTTTACATAATATGTCCCAGCAGAAAGGGTAGTCTCAATTTTTGACCATAAACCATTATAATCATCATTATACTCAAGATGACTATCAGGAACGTCACTAGAATCATAGAGATACATCTCAGTATCATCGTTATCAGAGGGTCCCGATGTTTGGAGTGTAACATCTTTGGTTTCAGTCAATGTAAAAGTAAACCAATCTACATCTGAATCTTCATGAATATTATGAGTTTGTTCAACATTCTCAATAAGTGTAGTAGCTTGACTGTAGAAATCATCAGTTTCATATGAATCTGGATCTATAGAGTAACTGAAGCCACTATAAGATAACCCCCATTGCATGTTATTAGTATTTTGAGCAGTATAGAAAGTTGAATTTGAAGAATAACTTTCTCCGTCATATGTTGTATCTATTAAAGCATAAACAATATAGATATTGCCTGTGTAAGTTGCTGAATAACTAGTTTGTTGACATGAATATATTTCATAACCATCTACTCCCCCAGAATATGACTGATAGCTCTGAACCCATTGATCAACAGTGTCATCATCAATAAAACTTCCATCACCATTCATCATCATTGAAAAAGCCTGATTGTAATCACTATTAATAAGGAATGTTAAATATGCCGAAACAGCATCAATAGCGTCAGGGCATTTATTAGATGTATCATCTGGTTCATCTTCATCCACATCGTTATCATCATCCTCATCTTGATCATCGCTATCATCATTACTATCATTTGAATTATTGCTGTTGTTTATATTTGATCCAGTTTCATCATTTGGATCATCATTTACAACAACATCATCATTTTTCTCATCTTTATCAACTGCATCATCATTTGAAAAAATAAAAAACAGTGATGTAGAAACCAAAGCTATAGCTATTATCACAGAAATTATAATATGCGTTTTACTAACGGAACTTGGAGATCGGGAAACATGCGTCTGTTCATAAGCAGGTTTCTCATAGTATTCATAATTTACAATATCTTGAACTATTGTTCCACAGTTGTTACATACTTGCATCCCATTTTTTAATTCACTTCCACATTGAGAACAATATTTTGCCATATAAATCACTGATAAATATTTTTAAATGCAACACCTGTTTTGAAAAGATTCATATAAAAAGATATGCTGTAAAAATAACATAACTATAAAAATTACAAACAAAAAAATGATAAAAAAAGTTAAGAAAGTTATTTGTTTTCTGTATCGACATAATGATAAAAGAAGGAATAAATTTTGAAGCTTTTGAAACATTCTACGCATCAAAAGAAGATAGCAACTGCCCGCTCATTCCAAATATAATAAAAACAGGAAGAGAAATTGAAAAAAAAGATAAAGAACTGGAAATTATTTTAAGTGTTAGATATGGCGGCAGAATGCTTTCAAACGTTACCGTGAATAGTTTTGATGAAATTAGCAGAAAAGAATTTCTTGAAACTGTAGATTATGACCCTGTAAAAAAAGTTTTATTAACCATAGGCTCTAAAGAAGCAATAAAGGAGATACCTATTCATTGGATGATTCAGCATGCTAGAAATGATATACATGTTATAATACAAGCAAATTCATTAAATAAGTTAGACAAATATAGATTTCCGCAAGTAGAAAATAAAAAAGAGATTCTTGAAATGGTAAAAGATATTTTAAAAAAACTCAGGGAAGATAAAATTGTTAAAATTGAAAATCAAGGATTAATTTTTACGGGTAAAAGTTTAGAATCTGTAAAAAAAGATGTTTTAAATAATATTTAAAAAAATTATGAGGTTGAAAAAATAAATGAAAATAAAAGGAGAAGATAAACAGGTTTTATGGTTTAAAAACAATATTTTATACTTTATTGATCAAAGAAAACTACCACATAAAGTTGAAATTTTTGAAGCTGACACTGTTGAAAAAGTTGCGTTTGCGATAAAGGAGATGGTTGTCAGAGGTGCCCCTGCTATTGGTGCTGCAGCGGTTTATGGGATGGTAATTGGATCAGAAAAATTAGAAGAAACAGCAGAAATATTAGGAAAAACTAGACCTACAGCATATGATCTTTTTTATGCGATAGATTACATGAAAAATGAAATTAAAAATGGAAAGGATCCTGTTGAATCAGCTGACAGATATGTAAATGATGTAATTGATAGATGTAAAAAAATAGGTGAACATGGAGAAAAACTAATAAAAAACGATATGAAAATACTTACACATTGTAACGCTGGAGCGCTTGCAACAGTCGATTATGGTACGGCACTATCTCCTTTTTATATAGCTCATAGAAAAGGAAAAAAGTTTTTTGTATATGCAGATGAAACACGTCCACGTTGTCAAGGACTATTAACATCATGGGAACTAGAACAAGAAAGAATAAAACATGCCGTAATAGTAGACAATGCAGCTGGATATTTTATGAAAAAAGGCGAAATAGACATGGTTATAACAGGAGCCGATAGAATCGCTTCAAATGGAGATTTTGCAAACAAAATTGGAACATATGAAAAAGCAGTACTTGCATATGAGAACAATATACCCTTTTATGTTGCAGCACCAGTGAGCACATTTGATAAAACAATAAAAACTGGCGAGGAAATAGAAATAGAAGAAAGAAACCCTGATGAAATCACAACTATAAACAAAAACAAATTCATGCCAGACTATGTAAAAGTCAGAAACCCTGCATTTGATGTAACACCCAAAAAATATGTAACAGGATTTATTACTGAAGAAGGTATTAAGAAAAAATAAAAACAATTTGAGGAGAGATAATGAAAAATAAATACATAATATGCATACTCTGCGTCATATTAGTCATTGGAACAATTGGATGTGTAGAAGAAGAGAAAAAAAATGAAACAAAAAATGACCAAGAAGAAGATAAAAATCAGAATGGTGTTAATGATAATTTAAGTCAATCAGAATTTAAAAAAGAACAATTAATTGGAATTTGGGAACTTTCAAAGGACGAGACTGGCGCAATAGATCCAAATAAAACTGGAGTGAGATATGTCTTTTTTAGTAATAACGAATTTAAGAATAAATATTACAATGTCAGTTCTCAAGATTTTACAAGAATGTGGGGAGAATATAAAATTGAAGAAGAACAATTAAATATTAATTTATCAGGCACAGGTTTTTTACCAAGTTTATATAATTTCACAATAAAAGACAATAACGAAACATTGATTTTAAAACATGATAATGGAAATATCAAATTTTATAAAACAAATTCTTCAACCGATTCAGAAAAAAAGATAAATCATTCAAATTATGAAGAGGAAGATCTAATCGGAGTGTGGAGAGTAAAATCAGTATATTCACCGTTAATTGAAAGTTCTTATTTTGAAGATTACAATTCAACATGGTATTTCTATAATAATGGAACACTGAGAGATTTTTCAAATCATCCTTCTTTTAATGTCGAAAACACAACTAATTGGTACAATTATAGCTTCACAAAAGATGGCGATCTAATCAAAGAGTTTATCAAAGGCGACACATACTATAGCCAAAAGCTCCAGGAAATTGATTTTGAATTCTCCGACAATAAAGACAAATTTACAATATATTCCCTAGTTGCATACACATATGAAAAAATAAATTAATTTTTTATTTTTTCTTATTATTTTTAGAGGGGCATTCAGGGTTAAGGCACATCATCCAGGGTCTACGACCCTTTGTTATAATTTTAACTATAGGAGTGTTACATTCTTTACATATTTTATCAGTTGTAATCACTCCACCTTTTTGTGGAAGAGGATAAGTTCTTTTACAATCCGGGTAACCTGAACAACCAATGAAACGTTTACCTCTTCTAGAGGTTCTAATTACAAGATTTTTACTACAGTCAGGGCATTTACCTACAACGTTTTGCTCCTTAGATGCTTCCTGGATGTTTTCCTTGATTTTTTCTTTATCATCCTGTAACTCTTTTACAACTTTGTCTAACATCTCACGAGATTCTTTGATTGTTTCTTCAAGAGTTTTTTTACCTTCAGCTATAAGACTCATATCTTCTTCTAAAACCGCTGTCATTTTTGGTTTTATAACATCACAACCTTCAAGTGCATCAACAACGGCCATACCAACAGGTGTAGGTTTCAAAGGAGATAAACGGATATATTTCCTAGAATAAAGTTTGTTAATTATTTCATGACGAGTAGATTTTGTACCTAACGAAAGATCTTCCATTTTACCTATAAGAGAACCCTGACTGTAACGACTTGGTGGCTTGGTTTGATCCTCAGATAATTTAACACGAGAAAGTTTAACATTTTCTCCTTCCTCTAAATCAGGGAGAATATTTTCTTTTTTCTTAAAATAAGTATAAATTTTTTTCCAAGTAGGTTTAACAAGTCTATAACCCTTTGTTATAAAATCTTCACCAGATACATCAAAAACAACATCAATTACTTCAGCCTCTGCATCCTCTGTTAAAGTAGCAAGAAAACGACGAACAATAAGATCATAAATTTTCTTCTTATCACCCTTCAGTTGTCCTTTAGGTACACCAACAGGATGAATCGGAGGATGATCTGTAGTCTTTTTTTTACCACGCGTAGGATAACTTCTTTTATGCTCTAAAACAAAATTTGCCTCCTTGGAAAACATAGCTGAATCAGCAAGTTTATTTAGAATACTTTTAATATTAAGTGAACCCGGGTAAACAGTGTTATCAGTACGAGGATAACTTATTAAACCAGCCATATACAATTCTTCAGCTATCTTCATAGATTTAGATGAAGAAATTCCAAGAAATGAAGTGGATCGTAAAAAAGAAGTTGTATTAAACGGAGAAGGAGGATACTCAGTAACGGTTTTTTTCTCAATTTTTTTAACAACAGCTTTGTCACAGTCTTTAATTTTATCAAATATTTCCTGAACTACTTCTTTTTCCCAAAAACGACCATTAGCATGTTTCGCAGAAAAAACCTGTCCTTTACTCAAAACAGCCAAAAGCTCCCAAAAAGTCTTTGGTTTAAAATTAATTATTTCTCGTTCACGTTTAACAAGTAAAGCCAAAGTAGGCGATTGAACTCTCCCAATTGACAAAAAATCTTTTCCAAAACGTTGAGCAGCAAGAGATATAAAACGAGTAAGAACAGCACCCCACACAAGATCAATAATCTGACGCGATTCGCCAGCCGATGAAAGATCATAGTCAACCTCTGTTAATTTATCAAAAGCCTTATTGATTTCATAGCCAGTAATTGAACTAAACTTCGCTCTTTTAACTTCATCTAAATCCTTATTGTATTTCTTAAGCAATTCAACTGCTTCAACGCCAATAAGTTCTCCCTCACGATCAAAATCAGTTGCAACAATTAAAAAAGGAGATTTTTCAACTAATGATTTCAAAGCATTAGCAATACCATGTTTACTAATCTTTTTTTCAGGAGGCACCTCTATTAAATCTTTAGGGTCAGTTTTCTTCCAATGATTATATTTCTTAGGATAATCCAGATTTATAATATGACCTCTAAGACCAATCACAATCCACTCCTCACCATCTTTTTCAAATTCATAAAAAGGAGTGCGTCCATGTTTTTTTCTTTTAGATTTCCCACCTGAAATAATGTAAGAAATTCTTCTAGCGGCAATGTTTTTTTCACAGATAACAAGTTTCATAATACGTTTTCCACAATTATTATAATGTTTTTTTTGACACAACATAAAAACATTATATAATTAATTTATCCCAAAAAAAGACTAATGTTTGGAATAAAGTTTATTAACCTGTTAGGATTTTTGTAAACACTTTTATTATATGAAATGTTTAACACAATTTCATAATATCAAAATAAAAAAAGGGATCATATGTCTGAGATAACAAAGATAAAAGCAAGAGAAGTTTTGGATTCTAGAGGAAACCCGACTGTAGAAGTAGATGTAGTAACAGAAAAAGGCATTTTTAGAGCAATGACGCCAAGTGGTGCAAGTGCCGGACAGCATGAAGCATTAGAACTAAGAGACAATAACAAAAAAAGATACATGGGAAAAGGAACGTTAAAAGCCGTTGAAAATGTTAACAAAAAAATTGGTCCCAAGCTTATAGGTATGGATTGCTGCCATCAGGAAACCATTGACAACATCATGCTAAAACTTGATGGAACAGATAACAAAGAAAGTTTTGGTGCAAATGCTATTTTACCAGTTAGTATGGCTGTGACAAAAGCAGCAGCAGCTTCAAAAGAACTAACATTATATGAGTATATTGGAGTGCTTTTTGGAGTTATACCGCATATGTTACCTGTTCCAATGTGCAATGTTATAAATGGTGGACGTCACGCAGGGCAAGAAAACAGCATACAGGAACACATGCTTATGCCAACAGGTGCTAAAAATTTTTCAGAAGGCATACGAATGGTTTCTGAAAGTTATCATCAACTTAAAAAAATTCTAAAAAATAAACTTGGTGCAAATGCAACTCTTATAGGAGACGAAGGCGGTTTTGCCCCATCTCAATTAGATAATATTAACACTCGCCTAGATTTAATGCTTAAAGCAGTTGAAGAATTAGGTTATAATGATAAAATGCATATAGCTCTTGACCCAGCCTCTAGTGAATTTTTTTATGATGGAACATATAAAATAGGTAAGAAAAATTTCACCGGAGATGAAATGGTTGATTTCTATGTAGACCTCTGTAAAACTTATCCCATTATAAGCATAGAGGACGGACTCGCAGAGGATGACTGGGAGACTTGGCCTAAACTTGTGAAAAAAATTGGTACAGAAGTACAAATTGTTGGAGATGATCTCTTTGTCACAAACACAAGACGTATTAAAAAAGGAATAGAGCTTGGAGCTGCAAACTCTGTACTTATTAAACTTAATCAAATCGGAACAGTTACAGAAACATTAAACGCGATAAAAATGGCTCATGATCACGGATGGACTGCAGTGGTATCACACCGTAGTGGAGAAACAGAGGATAATTTTATTGCTGATTTAGTTGTTGGAACAAGCTCAGGTCAGATTAAAACAGGTGCACCCGCGCGAAGTGATCGTAACTCAAAATATAATCAACTTATCCGTATTGAAGAAGAATTAGGTGAAGATGCTGAATACCCCGGTGTGGATTTCAGGATGGATCATTTAGCGTAAATATTTTTATACCCTTTTTTATACCAATCATTTAGGGAGGCTAATTCATGAAAATATTAATTACAGATAAAATGGCAAATGAAGCGATAACGCTTCTAAAAGACGCTGGTCATGATGTAACATTTGATGAAATGGATCATGATACTCTTTTGAAAAACATTGATAAATATGATGCTTTAATGGTACGTAGTCGTACAAAAGCAACAGAAGAAATCGTCAAAAAAGGATCAGAAGGTTCATTAAAAGTAATAGGACGAGCAGGGATCGGAGTGGATAACATTGATATTGAAACAGCAGGTAAACTTGGTATACCCGTTGTTAATGCTCCAACTGGTGCAACAGCTAGTGTTGCAGAACTTGCATTAGGGCATATGCTTGCGTTATCAAGAAATATTTCAAAAGCAGATAAAACAATGAAACAAGGTGAATGGGCAAAAAAACAACTTAAAGGTACAGAACTCGGTGAAAAAACCCTTGGACTGATTGGCACAGGAAACATTGGAACATATACAGCAAAACTTGCCCAATGTTTTGGAATGAAAGTAATAGGATATGATCCTTTTATATCAAAAGAAGACATGAAAAAATACGATATAGAAAAAATAGAAAATTTAGAGGATTTAATAGCTGAATCAGATTATATTAGCATGCATATTCCACATAATTCAAAAACACATCATATAATAGATAAAGAAATGATTTCTAAAATGAAAAAATCTGCTTATCTAATAAACTGTGCAAGAGGTGGAACACTTGATGAAGAAGCTCTTTACAATGCTTTAAGAAGCAATGAAATAGCAGGAGCAGCTCTTGATGTCTATGAATCAGAACCCCCTGAAGACAGCCCTCTTTTTGAAATGGACAATGTGATATTAACACCTCATCTTGGAGCAAGTACAAAAGAAGGGCAGATTAAGGCCGGAACTGTTTGTGCTGAACAAGTTATGAAAGTCTTAAAAGATGAAGAACCGGATCATTGCGTCAATAAAAAATATCTTTAATTCTTCCCCTTTTTTTTCTTTTTATGTTTTTCTCTAAGAAATGTTTGTTTTATGACTAAACTTATATAATATTATTGTTTATATGTCTAAATCGGCGATAAAGATGAAAAAATCAATAATTATAGCTTTAACATTATTCATAGTAATATCAACATTGGCAAACTCAACTGCTTTTTCCAACAAACAGATTTGTAAAACTGAAAAAATAGAAAAAAACGACCCTGAACCAGTTGATAAAATTATTGTAGCTTTTAAAGAAGTTGGAGGAGATGTAAGATGGGAAAAATATGTTCAAGACATTCTAGGGCTACCGCCATTTCCTATATTTCTTTATATACAACTATATGAAGGCGGCTGGGTAAAAACATACTCTGGAGAAATATATAAATATCCAGAAGTAAAAACAATTATTTGCAAGTTTTTTATTGGAGATTGCTATCCAGCTAATGAATATCATCCGCCAAACCAGAAACTTGAAGAATTACACGGGATTGCATTTGGATTAGAACTTTCATAAGAAAAAAAATAGTTTTAAATTTAGTTTCTAATAAAAAAGTTTAACAATACAATATAGTTTTTATTTTCTCATATGAAAAACCTTGATAAAATTGCTAATAAAATTGAGAAAAAAATTGATGATAAGGATAAAATCCGTGAAAAATCACTAAAATATTCACGAGATATCATAATACACTGTCGTAAAGCCATCCAGAATATTCATCAAAATAAAGATACAGATGCTGAATCCCATATAAAAAAAGCATCAGCTAAACTAGCTGAACTTTATGATCAAACTAATAACTACCCTGAGATTTTTCATGCAGGATTTGTAGAGAATGCCGCACAAGAACTTGTAGAAGCATGCTGCCTCCAAAGCATCATGCAAGGTAAAGACCTGCCAGACCCGGATGAAATGCAGACCACATACAGTTCTTACCTGATGGGACTCTGTGATCTTGTAGGAGAACTACGTCGTAAAGCTTTGGATTCAATAAGACAAAACAATTCTAAAAAAGCAGATAACTATCTTTCTATGATGGAAGAAATATACGATGTAATTATTCGTTTTGATTATCCATCAGGTCTTGTTCCAATAAAAAAGAAACAAGATATGGTAAGAGGCATGATAGAGAAAACAAGAGGAGAACTAGCTGTTGCAAGTTGTGAAAAAAGAATAGAGTATAGAACGAACGAATTCAAAGGTATACTAGATGTCTTAAGTGAAAATAAGAAAGAAAAAAATAAACAGAAAAACAAAAAAAGCGATCTTGACCTTGATAAAATATTGTAAGTTATTTTTTTTGTAATCGGAATATTTAAATAAACCCTTTATATACTTCCAGGAGAAGGAAGAAGTTAAAAAAATATGTCAACGGCATGTAAAATAAATAATTAGACCAGTTTTTTATCCTCATGTCTGTTGGGGGAAAAATATTGTAAGATTTAAAAAAGAATATTTGGAGGAATAAATTATTATGCCAGAAGTAATAGTAGAAAACATTGTGGCGTCTACATCATTTGCAGAAAAACTTGATTTAGACGCAATTGCGCAATCTTTAGAAGATGCAGAATATGAACCAGAACAATTCCCAGGGCTTGTATATCGTTTAGAAACACCAAAAACTGCAACCCTTCTTTTTAGAAGTGGGAAAGCAAATTGTACTGGTGCAAAAAATGTTGAAGATGTTAAAAAAACAGTTGATATAATCGGGAAAAAACTCAAAAACCTAGGCGTAGAAGTATATGATGAACCAAAAATTGTAATACAAAACATCGTAGCTATAAGTGATCTGGGAACTGAATTAAATCTAAATGAAGTTGCTATGGGACTTGGCCTTGAAAAAGTAGAATATGAACCAGAACAATTCCCAGGGCTTGTATATCGTCTTGACGACCCGAAAGTAGCTATGCTTTTATTTGGTTCAGGAAAAATAGTTTGTACAGGGGCAAGAAAAACAGAAGATGTATCTCTTGCTGTTGAAAAACTATCAGAAGAACTATCTTCTTTAGATCTATTAAAAGAATAAAAAAAACATTCTTTCTCATTATTTTTTTATACCAATAACATTTTTTAATAGTAATTTTTTGTAGTTATGAATAAAAAATCAAAAAAAAGGTGTTAAACTAATGAAAAATAAAACAATAATTATCTTTTTGATTACAATCTTGTTATCCGCAGTTTTTTCCCAGATCTCAATTGCTGATGTACAGCCGGGGAAAGTAAGTGAAGGCGAAATAACAATAACCTACAGAAATGCAACAGTATATGCTCCAGCCGTAGCTGAAACAAGCAGCGGATATAAAGGAGTACTTTCAACTATAACAGTTACTATTCAGAATCGCGGCAGCGGACGTGTTTTTGTTGATACTATGCCTTTAGCACAAATTGATATGCAAGGATCGGCAAGGCTTGCAGTTAAAGTAGCTAGCTCTCTTATAGAAGATGATGAAAACTGCTCTGTTGACCCTGATTCCTTTGATTATTTTTTTGTAGTTAGAACTGAAGCCCCAATTATTGGTGGCCCTTCAGCAGGAGGAATAATGGCAGCTACCACTCTTGCTTTGTTGATGAATAAAACCATGAATGAATCAACAGTTATGACAGGTATGATTAACCCTGATGGAACAATTGGACCTGTGGGAGGAATTACAAAAAAAATTGATGCAGCAGCAACAAGAGGTGCTAAACGCTTCTTGATACCTAAAGGCCAAGGAACGTATACTGAAACTATAACTGAAAGAAACAACAAAAACGGAGTCGTTACTATTGAAACAGAAACGGTTACCAAAAATGTTGCAGATTATGCCATGAATAAGTATGGAATTGAAGTAGTAGAAGTCTCAACATTAAGAGATGTGGCCTATTATCTTACAGGTGTTGAATATACATTAAATT
Organism: uncultured Thermoplasmatales archaeon; assembly: GCA_964391965.1. GTDB lineage: Archaea > Thermoplasmatota > E2 > DHVEG-1 > DHVEG-1 > JAZKSG01. The sequence goes on from CAYMOC010000001.1 coordinate 99,354, forward strand.
TTTCAGATAAAAAAATAGATATGACCGATTATAAGAAATCCCTTGAACCTATAGCTGAAAAACTTTATTTGAAGGCTAAAAATCAATCAAGATATGCATATGATGTTTACAATGACACTAAAAACTCTATTCCAACAAGGGTTTACACTAATTTTTACAATTATGTAAACTATCAACAAGAAATTAAAAATCTTATAGAAGACTCAAATGAAGAAAAAAATAAAGCCGATGTTTGTTACGAAAAAGAAAGTTACTACACCAGCACCTCATACTCATACAGATCTTTGATGTCTTCCAGGGTTGTATTATATTTTTGTAATTATTTCAACACATCTGAAACCAATAGAGAATCCTATGTTCAAGATTTACTGGATGAAGTTTCATCTTTTTATGAGAATCAGAGTGAAATTGCAAGAAATGCAACTATTAACAGTTTAATTTCTCTACAAGCAATTGGTGCAGCTCAAAAACGTGCATCGATGGCGGCATCGTATCTATCTGATGCTGAAGATTATTTCGATGATGAAGAATATCTGAACACGTTGAAATATCTAGCTTGGGCTAAAGAAAGAGCAGATAATATAGACTGGTGGATAGAGATACCAGATGCTTTTGATAAAAATATTAACGTAACAGAAGGAGAAATAAACGAAGCTGCTTTAGAATATATAGGAGAAGCTCAACAAGCAGTAACTTACTCAAGGATTCTAATTTCAGAAATAGGTTCAAGTTCAGATTATTTAACCGGAAGCAGTGGAGCAGAAAGTTTACTTGAAACAGCAAGAGATGATAAAGACAGAGGTTACCCTGCAGCAGCACTTCTAGAATCGTTAGAAGCTCTTGTCAAAGCCAATCTAGCTATAGAAACCATTGGCTTGGATCAAAACAGTGATTATATAGAAAAAATAGATATTGTAAACGATACAACCATATTTAATATTATAAAAAGTAAACAACAAGGAGTAGAACCCATACTTCCCATATGCTACTACGAATATGCAGAATCATTGCTAAACGAAGAAGACTACACAAACTCATTATTTTACTACAAACTAAGCGGAATGATCGCAGGAGCATTAGATTTTGAAAATATAACAACAGGTAGTTTAGGCTCTAGATATGTTGGTGTTCCAAAAATAAAATCTGTAAATTTAGAAGAAGAAACAGAGGAATTAATAGATGGCAAAATTTTTGTTATTCTTTCCATAGGATTAATCCTTGGAATAGCACTTGCGTTATTAGCAATGGAATTAAGAAAAACTGAAGAGGAAAAAGAACAAAAAGAAAAATGGGTTCCAAGAAGCATCCGAGAATACGAAAAAAACATTGGAAAAAATAGAGATCAGGTTGAAATACCTAGAAGTATAGAGGATTACTACAAAAAAAACAAATAACATGATTAATTATCTATTATTCTGATGCAAACAACCGGCGAACTATCAAAAGATAAAATTCTTATTACTAGAAAAAAAGATATTGGTAGATTAAGTCAACGTAGTAGATTTGGTAAACAACTAAGAGATGATGTTTTAGAGATATCTTTATTGGAAGCACTGTTTTTAATTGATGAAGGGAAACTAAAAGTTACTAAAAATAAAAAAAGAGTTGGTTTTGAAGAAATAATAATTGAAGCAACAAAGTTTGAAAAAAATATAGATTTAAAATATTTAGTATACAAAGATCTGAGAAGTAGAGGAAAAATCATTAAAATTGATGAAAACAAAAATGATTTTTATTGTTTAGAAAATAGGAAAAAAATATTTTCTATCAATGTTTTTTCGGAAAAAGATATTGTTGATTTTAATAAAATCCTAGATTTAATAAATCAAGCTAAAAAAGAAAAAGTCGACCTTTTTTTTTCAGTAGTTGATGAAGAAGGAGACATTACATACTATGCATCTGAAAAAATAATTTTGAAGGGTTTAGTTCCATCTATTGATTCTTTGAATTTGAAAGGATTTGTTTTTGATAATTGTGTTATAATTTTTGATGATAAAAATTCAAAAAAATTATTTGAAAAGGGATTTTACGGAAAACCATACTCAATAGGTTTACAAATCTCTTTTATTGAAGCATTATTTCTCATAAATGAAAAGATTTTAACTCTTGAAAATATGAAAGTAAAAGAATTCCAAGATTATGTTAAAAAATATCAAGAGAATATAGATGATTTATTAGAAGTTTACAATGATTTAAAAAAGAAAGGTTTGATTGTAAAAACAGGTTTTAAATTCGGTGTTCATTTCAGAGCTTACACAGATCAACCAGGTAAAACCCATGCAGAGTACATGATTCAACTTCTTAATCAAAATGAAAATATTATATGGTCAGATATCAGCAGAGCTGTAAGATTGTCTCATACTGTTAACAAAGATCTTGTTTTTAGCCATTATAATGATAATTTTGATTATATATTAGTAAAAAGGATTAGGCCATAATATTTTAAACTATATCTGCGATATAGAGAGTAATAGTTGACAAGGAGAAAAAAGAAGAATGCTGCAGGTTAGATGGCATGGCCATTCATGTTTTGAAATTACTAATAACATAAAAATTGTTACTGATCCGCATGATGGAAGATCTATAGGGATTCCAACCCCGCATGTATCTGCCGATATAATCCTTGTCTCACATGATCACTATGATCATAATAGTGTTAAAACAGTTGAAAAAGAAAATTCTAAGATTATAACAGATGAAAGAAAAAGAAATATTTCAGATGTTGAAATTAAAGGAATACCTTCCTTTCATGATGAAAGTCATGGTGAAAAAAGAGGCAAAAACATAATTTTTAGGTTTAACATAGATGGTATTAATTTTTGTCATCTGGGAGATTTAGGACATGTTCTGGATGATGAATCTATTGAAAAAATCGGTGATGTTGATATTCTTTTCATACCGGTGGGTGGAAATTTTACTATTGATGCAGATCAAGCATGGTCAATAGCAGAAAAGATAAAACCAAAAATTGTTGTTCCTATGCATTATAAAATAGGAGGGCTTTCCATCCCTATTGAAAGTATTGAAGGTTTTCTTGAAAAAAAACAACATAAAATTTTCAAAGTAGGAAATGAAGTTGAAATAAATAAAGATGATCTGCCTGAAGAACTTGAAATTTGGACATTTACACTCTAAAATTTTTTTTATTCAAAAATTTCTTTATTAACACAATTAGATGGTATTTTTCCTTTCAATCCTGCTATCATGTTTTCAGCTGCCATTTCAGCCATTTTTGATCTTGTTTCAAAAGATGCTGAACCCGTATGTGGTTGAATTACTACATTATCTAGTTTTTTTAGGGAATTTGGGATTTCAGGTTCGTTTTCATAAACGTCCAATCCTGCAGAGAAAATCCATTTTTCTTTTAAGGCTTTGATAAGAGCTTTTTCCTCAATCACAGGTCCTCTCGAGGTGTTAACTAATACGGCTGTTTCTTTCATTTTTTTAAGTTCTTTTTTACCTATTAAATGATGTGTTGAATCATTTAATGGTACATGTAAAGATATAAAATCAGATTTTGTTAAAAGTTCATCAAATTCTACCTTTTTTGCATTTAATTCTTTGTTTAATTTTTTATTTTCTGAATTATCATAATATAAAACATTCATGTTGAATCCTTTACTTTTCAAGGCAACAGCAGTTCCAATGCGTCCAGCACCGATAATTCCTAAAGTTTTTTTATTAAAATCTTGACCAAGCATTAACATAGGAGCCCAACCTTTAAATTTGCCGTCTCTTGTAAATTTGTCTCCTTCAACTATTCTTCGAGAAGCAGAAAAAAGTAAAGCCCAAGTTAGTTCAGCAGTTGTATCTGTAAGAACACCAGGGGTGTTGCTCACAGGAATTTTAAGTTTTGTCGCAGTTTTAACATCAATATTATTATATCCTACAGCATAGTTTGCAATCATCTTAAGTTGAGGTTCAGATTTAATCACTTCACTATCTATTTGATCAGTTAAAAGACAAAGTAGTCCATCCTTTCCTTTCAAACCTTTGATTATTTCAGACTTAGAAAGAATTCTTTTATGTGGATTTATTTCTAATTCATAGTTTTTTCTTAAAATTTCAAGTCCTGATTCTGGTATTTTCCTGGTAATAAATATTTTCATAAAAAAACCTTTTTTTTATATTTAACATAATCAGTAAAAGAGTTATAAATCTATTTCTAATATAAGTAAAAGGAAAAAAATCCTTTTTAAAAAAAAGATAAAATATGTATTTTTTATGTTTCAGCGTCTTTTCTTATTCCACAAAGACCCCGGGGTTCATGTCTCTGGAAGAAAGTAAGATCAATAAGACTCCAGTCGTCTACATCTCTTTCACCATTAGTACCATCAGAATATTCAAGAACATATCTACCGAATTTATCATAATTCATACAACTTTCATAGTTTTCCCAATATTTCTTTGCTTCCTGCTGTTGCTGTAATCGTTGAAGTAATGGAACATCTTCCATGCCTCTACCGATTTGGGTATTATTATCGATCCCTGGATTTGAAACGACACTTCCGACTTTTCTTAATCCAAGAGTGTGTCCTAACTCATGCATGAACGAAACAGCCATCGAAATTCTCTGAAGTCTGGGTGTTACCGCAGGTATTGGAAAAAATACACTTCTATAGAAGTTCATATTATCCGGGATAGCCATGACATCCATTGCAAGTTTACTATCCTGCGGATGACACCACCCGGCTTTATGAACTACTACACAGTATCTAAAGACACCTTTTCTTTCATCTGAAAAATGATATTTATAATATTGGGAACCAACACCGCCTTCTTCATCGATAAATTCTTCATGGAATTTTAGGAATTCTCCGCCTCCTTGCATACATCCATCATCAATATGAAGAGTGATGTTTCGTTCCGCGAATTTATCCATAACCATTTGTTTACTTTCTTCATAAAAAACATGGTCTTTACTGAATAAGCCTGGTCCTTTTTCCATGAAATCTACTTCAACATAAATGTCTTTTCTGTAAGGATTGGCGCCCCATTTAACTAATTCAGATTCCTCAATATTATTAAGCCCGTCATTATCTGGATCAAGAACACTATGATTATCCCCCATCATGGGATCATATCCCCATTTCCATTCCCAAGCCGAAGAAATTCCATCTTCATCAGGATCTTGATATCTATCATCGATTTTTGGATCGGTACCAAGGATATTTGCTTCCATCCAAAATGGTATTCCATCGCCATCATAATCAGATTGATGCACATCGAACCATATTTCGAAATCCTCACCATTGAAATAACCGTCACCTAACAATCCACCCTGCACGCCTGAATCAACATTTGTCCAACGACCTGTTCTGAAGCAATATTCTAATGAAAAGCTTTCTTTATCAACATTTTTTGTTTTACGCCCAAGAAAACCAGTACGTTCAGTTTCATATATCTTAAAATCGATAATGCATGTTTCTAGTTCATCATCTACATCTCTGAATGCTTGCCAACCTACATAACCTGTATCCCATTTGTTAATCTTATGACTTGTCCATAATCCATCATGAAGAACTGCTTCAAAATAGTAACTTGGTTTATTTTTCCAGGCGGTCCCTACTTTGTTCATCTGTTCTTCTATTCCTTTTTTTCTAATTCTATTTATTTCTAATATTACTGCTTGATTTGTTAATGGACTAATAGTATCATTTTGGATTTCAATATTTTCAAGCAATCCTTGCTGCTTTAGTTGAGCGTATGTTTTTGTCGTAAGTTTAGTTAATGGATCTCTTTCTTTCGAAATTTCGTCTTTAACGTCTTCATCCAAGGATTGGAAATAAATAATAACTGTGGAAGAAAGTAGAATTACAGCTATTAGAATAGCAATTACCAAAAAAAGATTTTTACTTGATTTTTTTAAAATATTCAATTGTTTTTTTTCTTTTGACATTTTATCACCTAAATTAAATTATTAATTCTTATATATATTTATACATATTAAAAGTATTGTTTAATATATTAATAATTTTTTCTTTTTTTAAAAAGAAAGTATAATTATTAAATTTTGTCTGAACTTATAATTCTTCTTTTATAGTTTCAAAACAGGCACAAGTAAGTGTACCTTCTACGCCTTTTAATTCCCTTAATTTATCAAGAACTAGTTTACCTATTTCCTCTAGTGATTCTCCTCGAACCTTGATTAAAAGATCGTATTCACCTGATATTATATGAATTTCATATACTCCAAATATCTTTGAAATTTTATTTGCAAGTTCTCTTTGAGATAATTCAGTATTAGTTAAAAATGAAACAAAAATGAAAGACGTTGACTGCAGTCCTATTTTTTTGTAATCTGGGACTGCTGTATAATATTTTATTATTCCTTTTTCCTCCATTTTTTTGATTCTGTCATGGACGGTTACTCTTGGTATTTTTACTTTTTTTGCTATGTTTTTTGTTGAATTTCTCGCATTTTTTTTAAGTTCTTTTAGTATTAAATTATCCTTTTTATCTAACATAATCGTCATTATGTCGATTATAATATATATAATTTACTAATTACCAAAAATATGACAATAAAATTAACAAAATGTTTAAATAGTTTTTCAAACAAATATACATAAACATGAAAACAAAACAATCAATCATGAAAATACAAAGCGAAATAAGATACAAACTAACAACAGAACTACGAAAAAAAGGATTCGTAGAAATATCGCCAGTCTTACTCTCACCAATCACAGACCCGCTAAACCACCCAACAGACCCAAAAGACATAGAATGCTACGGAAAAAAATACCATCTAACACAAAGCATGATATTCCACAAACAAATAGCAATGAAAACCCTAGACAAAATATTTGTTTTTTCACCAAACGTAAGAGTCGAACCACTTGAAAGAAAAAAAACAGGAAGACACCTTTTCGAATTTTCTCAATTAGACTTAGAAATGAAAAACACAACAAGAGAAGAAATAATGGAACTCTGCGAAAAACTCATAATCTCAATAATAAAACATGTAAAAAAATATTGCCAAAAAGAACTAAAAGAACTACAAAGAGAGCTGAAAATTCCTAAAAAACCATTCAAAAAAATAACGTATAACGAAGCATACAAAAAATATGGAAAAGATTTTGAAAATATAATATCAAAAAAATATAAAGAACCAGTATGGATCATTGACATACCCTTAAAAACAAGAGAATTCTATGATAAAGAAGACCCGGAAAAACCTGGAATACTAAGAGACATGGATCTGATATATCCTGAAGGATACGGAGAAGCGATATCAGGTGGGGAAAGAGAATATGAATATGAAAAAATAAAAACAAGGATACATAAAAAAGGACAAAAAATCTCACAATTCAAAGAATACGTAAAAATAGCAAAAGAAGGACTTCCGCCATCAGCAGGATTTGGCATAGGAATAGAAAGACTGACGCGTTTTATATGTGGACTTGAAAGAATAGAAGAAGCAAGTCTTTTTCCAAAAACACCTGGAAAAAAATGTATCTAAAAACTATTCTTAATACTATAAACTAAAACTCTGTTTAAAAAGACATCCTGATTTTTATTTAGACCCATTTTAACAATAACTCCATTTATGGAATTAATTTCTGTTTTCTTATTTTTTTTAACACTCTGCAACATAGAAGAATAATTTTCTTCAGTACATCCAATAACATTTTTTGTTTTTTCAAGCACATCATCAAATTCAACATCTATTCCATTAGAAACAGCAACATTACAAGACTCTAAGCAAACTTTTGAGAGTATATTACTCAAAACAGGATTTTTTAAAATATAACCATTTTTGCAGTTAAAAAAAGCTGTTAAGGGATTTATACTAGAATTAATAATGCCTTTAATCCAAATATCTTTTCGAATATCATTAGATAACTCAGATTTTATACCCGATTGATTCAAAATTTTTAAAAAATTAAAAACCCTTGGATCTTTTTTATTATCAATCATCCCTAAAAGAGTAGTTCCAAAACCTGTATGAGTAATAACACCAGGTTTTTGAAAAATAACACCATTAGTTGTAACACAAACCGCGATATTGTCTTGTTTTACATAATTTGAGATTTTTTTTATGTTATCAAGACCATTTTGAATAGATATAAATAAAGTATCACTATCAATCAAAGAAGATACTTGTTTTACTCCTCCTAAAGTATCATAAGATTTAACAGAAAAAATTACGATATCAGGTTTGAAATCTATATATTCAATACTTTCAACTGCTTCGATTTTTGTAGAATATTCTGTTTTACCGTTTATTTTCAAATTATTTTTTTTTATAGCATTTATATGAGGTTTTCTACCAATAAGACATACTCTGTTATTTTTAGAAAGCATACCTCCAAAAAAGGAACCTATTGCACCTGCTCCAAATACAACGATTTTCATCAGATTACACCTATCTCCTGAAGTTTTTTATTGATTTTATCTGGTTTCATCATTATCAATGGATTTAGGACAGGGACAGGAAAAAATTTTTTAAAAAATGAAATTTCTTCTAATGACTTTTCATTTTTATAAAGACAATGATCAGTTATAATGGCTGAACAGTGATTTTCTAAAACAATATCGTTAATATTTTCTCTAATATTTTTTTTAGAATCAACAATTTTTATCAAGGCGTTATTAGACCAATTTTCACAGAATTTTTTTGTTAAATCAATCAATTTTTTGTTTGAGATAAGGAAATCATTTTGGCATCCTCTTTTCATAAGATACCATGCAGCTAATAATGAATCTTGAGTTTTTATTATTGTTACAACTTTACCTTGTGAGCCTAAAGGCAATCCGCCGGGTCCTTGAATTTTTTCTTTAAAAATATATGAAGATTTATCACGAATATCTATGAATATTTCAAAATCTGGATTTGTTAAATCTACTTTGTTACCTAATTCTTTGACTACTGTTGCACCTATTTTAACAGCTACATCCATACTAGTAAAATCATGGGTTCCAGTCCTTGTTACTCTTAATGCAAATGATTGGTTTTTTTTAAGTTCTGATTTAGCTAATTTTAGTACAATTTCAGAAATAGATCTAATATCTGAACTGGTTTGTGATACTGGGCTGTATGATTTAATTCCAAATATTCGTGATATTAGATCAAGTGATTTTTTTATTTCATTGGTTTCTAAAAAAATTCTTCCTCTTTCACTTTTAATTATATTTTTTATTCCATTTTTATCTAGAATTTTTTTTATGTTTCTAACTAGGATTCTTAAAAAATTTTTTCTTGTTTGTTTTCCTTTTAAACCTATTTCTGAATATCTAATCAGTATTAAATCAGATTGCACAGATGGTCTAAACAGATTTTGTTACATTAATTATTTGGTTAAAAAATATGTGATGCAGGGGAAGGGATTCGAACCCTTGGACCTCTTCAGGAATAGATCTTGAGTCTATCGCCGTTGGCCAGGCTTGGCTACCCCTGCATAAAACATGGAAAATATGGTAATATTGAATAAAATAAAAAAGTTATGAAAAAAACTTTGTTATTTTTTCTTTTTTGCTACTTCACCTATTGGTTTTACTAGTCGATCTAATGTTTCATAGCATCTTGTAGTGTCGTCTCTAGCTATTAGTAAACTAAGTTCTTTTTGTGTTAAGATTATACTTACTACGTTTATGTTTTCCCATGCTAGAAATCTTAATACATTGTACATTACACCGGGTGTTTGTAGATAGTCTCTTGAATATGTTAAAGATATTACAACTAGATCTTCCAAAACATTTAGGATTTTTTCTTCACTTAATAGATCTAAAAGTTTGTTTTTATGTCGTTGGTTTGTTATTATTCCCACCTCGTAGTTTCCTTGAATGATGTTGAAGATCCCGCCTCTTTTGAAATCTATGTTGTTGTATAGATTTTGAATTTTATTTAGGCAGCTTGGTGAATCTTCGACAATGATGTAACATACATCACTTTTGAGGAGGGTTTCTCTGAAATAGTTGAAGGGTGCTTCGGTTTCTTTGGTTTCAAGTTTTTCTGAATATCTTCTTAAAGCCATTACTATTGAATTTGTTTTTACTTTTTTGCCGAGAGCATCTTCTATTTCTGGTTTAAGTTCCATAGCTAGTTTATTAAATGATACTATTCCGTGATCAATTGCTTCTTGTAGAAATACATTTTTTGTTAAGATATGTTTAACAACGTTACTTATTGTTACCATAACAACACCTTTTTAATTTTTTGACATTATTTTTACAATATCATAATATTGCGTTACAAGTTCTTATACTTTTTGTTATAATAATTACAAAACCTTGATATACTAAGAAGAAGTAGATATACATATTAGAGGTGTATCGGGCCTAGCATTTGAAAAAGAAGAGAGAGCCCCACTCGTTCTTCCGTTCTAGGCCCTTCTTTTTTACCTTTTCTTTATTTTAAGTAGTTTATATCAAAAAGTTATTATATTAGTAAATATATATATTAATCTCAATATGAAAAGAGTGGGGCAACTCTTAGTAACGCTATTGGCAATAAGTATATTCCTAATACCAACTATTACTGCAGGATATAATAAAACAAACGAATCAACATTAAATATAGAAAAACAAGGAAAAGCATACAGATACAATATACAAGGCTGGATATACATGCACATAGAAGGTGAACCAAATGAGAGAGGATACCAATATGGCTACCTGGCAGCAGATGAAATATCAGATTCAATAGAAAGATGGAAAGAATTCATATTAGAACAACACAGAGAAAACGCTCTTTTAAAAATACTATCCTTTACAAGAAAAAACGATCCGGAATTACTCTGGAATGTTTATAAAAATAAAGCAGTAAAACTTTTCCAAAAACACGTACCAGAAGAATATCTAAACGAAATGAACGGAATGGTACAAGGTATAAAAGATCGTGGTACAACAATATCAGGAGAAAATATCGAATTTGAGGACATATTATTAATGCAGTTTGTACAAGATACAATGTACTTTTTCCTCTACCCTCAAAAAAGAGGGATATTCCATAGGGGTGCATTTTTTAATTATATAGCTGCAAAAGCAGCGTCCTGGGTTAAACCGATTGGAAATATGTTAATTGACATATTTTTCCCTATGATGAAATTCAGTTTAAAAAAATTACCAAGAGAATATGAACACCCTGGACATTGTAGTGCTTTCATAGCAACAGGAGATTACACTAAAGACGGGGGCATAGTAGCAGCACATTCAACGGTTTTCAACCCATTAATAGCAGAAAGATGCAACTTGATTTTAGATGTAAAACCAACCAAAGGAAACAGTTTCACCATGACAACCTTTCCTGGATCTATCTGGAGTCAAGAAGACTGGTACCAAAACGAAAAAGGAATTATACTTACCGAAACAGAACTTCGTCAAGGACCCTTCAACATAAGAGAAATACCTAAAGGAGTTAGATCAAGAACTGCAATTCAATACTCAGATAATATAGATAAAGCAATAAACATTTTACAAAAAGGAAACAACGGATTAATACCCAACGAATGGCTAATAGGAGATATTAAAACAGGGGAAATAGCCTCTCTTGAACAGGCTTATTACAAAACACCTGTTAAAAAAACAAAGAGTGGATTTTATTGGTCATGCAATGTTCCCCATGATAAAGATGTATTAACTGAACTATGGGGCGGATACAATTCATGTACAGCTGCTTCCGATTTCATGTACGAAGTATATAGCATGGGGAGAGATAAAAAATTTGAAGAACTCAAAGATGAATATAGAGGGAAAGTAGATGTTGAAGCCGCCAAGGAAATTTTAGCAACATCACCCATCTGCAATTTGGTTACAGATGGAAAAATCACCAGTTCTAATTTATTAAAAGAAAACGGTCTTCAGGTATATATTGGAAACCCTAACGGGACACATATAATACCTGGTGAAACAATGCAGGATCGCTACAATCTTATTACTGATTTGCCAGCAGTTGGATGGTTAGAAATTTATTCATCCGACAAAGAAAACATAGAAATTGACCCAAGTAAAAAAGTTGCAAAAAAATCAGATGAAACAACAAATTTACTCTGGCATTCAGATAAAAAAGAAAATAACCGATTTAGTTATTGCACTATGGACCAAGATGAAAAAAATATTTTTGTAGGCACTTCAAGTGGAGAATTGGTTATTTTAGATAAAAAAACAGGTTCTGAAAAAATTTGTTATGATCTAAAAAGTGATATTCATGATATAAAAATATCTTCTGGAAATGTATTTGTTGGAACAAGTCACGGTATCAAAACAATTAACAAAAACACAAAAGCAATAGAGTGGGAAAAATTAGAGGAAAAAAGAATTATATCAATAACAAACACAGATAAAGGTACAATCTTTGCGGGTTGTGAAGATGGTAGATTATATGCTTTAGATTCAGATTACGGTATGATCGATTGGAAACATACTTTCGATGGACCTGTTTATGTTTCAGATTATGTTAATAATAAAATCTTTTTTACTTCTGTAGACAAATGCTATAGTATGAATAAAAATGGTGAAATTCTTTGGGATTTCGAAACAGAAGGTATAATTTCATCAAAACCTGTTTATAAACAGGGAAAAGTATTTTTTGGTTCATGGGATCATAAGCTTTATTGTTTAGACGGAAGAGATGGTAGTTTAATCTGGAGTTTTGAAACAGGCTGGGGAATTGATTCTTCACCAGAGATATCAGAGAATACAGTTTTTGCCGGTGGATTAGATAATAATCTTTATGCTCTCGATAAAGATTCAGGTGAATTAAAATGGTTTTTTGAAACCAAGTCAGCGATACATTCAAAACCTGTTGCATATGGCGATTATGTCTTTTTTGGTTCTGATGATGGAAGAGTCTATGCACTTGACAAGATTGGTGGCGAACAAGCTTGGTCTTACGTTCCAGGATACAAACTTGATGATAGTATTAATAATTACATAACAAGTCCAATTTTATCTGATGTGGCAGTTGATGATGGTGTTTTATATTTTGGTATTAATAATGGAGTTTATGCTTTAGATGCTCAAACTTTTGAAAAAGAAGAAATAAAAGAAAAAGATGAACTAATAGGTAAGAATGTTTTAATGATGATAATTATTCTTTTGATTATTATTGGTATATGTTTGTTGCTTTTTGGCTTCTATATTAATAAAAAAAGAAAAAAATAATATTTTTTTAAATTTTTCTATAATTTAAAAAAGATAACAATTGAATAAGATAATTTTTATAGTATAAAATTAGTTATATTTATTAACCTGTAAAATAATATTGTTGTAAAACAGTAAAAAAAGATACTGAGGTAGATAGATATAGCTAAAAAAGAACTGTGGGACTCTCGATACATGTTCGTACTTGCAGCAATTGGATCAGCTGTAGGATTGGGAAATGTTTGGCGATTCCCGTACATCTGTTACGCCAACGGCGGCGGAACTTTTCTTATCCCATATTTTATTGCTTTATTTACAGCAGGTATACCATTAATGATTCTTGAGTTTTCACTTGGTCATTGGACTAGAGGAAGTCCACCTGATGCTTTCAAAAAGATTAATAAACGATGGGAGTGGACTGGTTGGTGGGCGGTTCTAATGCCATTTGTTGTAGCAACATTTTATGTTGTTATAATGGCCTGGTGTTTTGCTTACATGATCTATTCAATTGATCTTAGATGGGGTGCTGATGCCGCTGGTTTTTTCGCTAGTTTCACAGGCGATACAGGCAGTCCGTTAATATTAGGCGGTATTAGTTTACCAGTTTTTCTAGGATTGATTTTTGTATGGTTTAGTATATTTTTTATTCTTTACAAAGGCGTTAAAAGAATAGGTAAAATAGTAACATTAACTGTACCAATTCCAACTATAATACTAATTATACTTGCCATTAGAGGTCTTACTTTACCTGGCGCTATGACAGGTATTAACTATTATTTAACACCTGATTTTTCGAAACTTTGGAATGCTGAAATTTGGCTTTCAGCATATGCACAAGTATTTTTCACACTGAGCCTAGCAGTAGGTGTGATGATTACTTATGCTAGCTATCTTAAGAAAAAATCAGATATAAACAACAATGCATTTATTATAAGTCTTGCAAACGCGGGTACCTCATTTTTTGCAGGGTTTGCAGTATTTAGCGTTATAGGTTACCTTTCTGCATCACAAGGAATTGGAATTGAAGCAATGGGAAATCAAATTCAGGGTCCTGCATTGACATTTATAACTTATCCTACAGCAATCGGTTTATTTCCATTTGCTGCAACATTTTTTGGACTTATTTTCTTTATCGCTTTACTTACTTTTGGTATAGACAGTGCCTTTTCAATGATGGAACCTATAAATGATGCAATAGAGAGTAAATGGGGTCTTTCAAAAGCAAAAACAACAGGTATCATGTGCACATTTGGTTTTTTTATAAGCCTCATATTTGCAACTGGTGGCGGATCGTATATTCTTGATATTGTGAATAATTTTATATCAAATTTTGGAATGGTTACAATTGGCCTTATAGAATGTTTAATTATTGGATGGGGATATAAAACTTATAAGCTAAGGGAACATGCCAATAAAACATCTGATTTTATGATTGGAAGATGGTGGGATATTTTAATTAAATATGTTATACCAGTTATCTTGATATTCTTACTAATACTCTCAGGCTATGATGTCATAATGGGATCATATGGTTATCCATTATGGGTATTATTTATCGCAGGAGTAGTTCCTCTAATAGTAATGTTGTTTTTGTCTTATGTTTTAATGAAATACAATAGAAAGAGGTTGGAAACATGAGTCTAGAACCTTCTGCTTTGGCGATGTTGATTTTCGGTTGCGTCGTTATCTATGGCGGTCTTTGTTACTTCCTTTATAAAGCTTTAAAGAAAAGATAAAGAGCACATTCAGCCGAATTTTAAAACTTATTATAAGCAGAAAAAAACTTATAAATAGAAAAAATTATATATTTATAATGAAAAATAAAAATTATTTAGTTTTAATAACTTTCATATTAATATTGATAAGTATTTTTACTAATGTAGAATCTATATTTCTCCAATCAGAAAAAACTCAAATAATTTTTGTTGACAATGATGCAGAAAAATCATGGTATGATAAATTTCATGTTGCCACAATACAAGAAGGAATAGATAATTCTTCAGAAGGGAGTACCATTTTTGTGTTAAATGGAATCTATTATGAAAATGTTATAATTGATAAAAAAATAAATCTAATTGGTGAAAACAAAGATTCAACAACTATAGACGGGATGCAGAAAAGCGACACAGTCCATATAAAATCAGAAAAAGTTTTTATTACAGGGTTTACAATAACAAACAGCAGCAGAATTAATTGGTATGATGCAGGGATTCGTTTAAATTCTTCAAATATTGAAATAAAAAACAATATCATAAAAAACAACATGCTAGGTGTTTTTGGCAAAAAAGTTGAAAATATCACAGTTTATCAAAATAGTTTCATAAACGACAGTCTAACTTTTTCACTCTATGACAAAGAAACAGAGCCTGTTTCTTTTTCTGAAAAATATTTCAATCATTTTGTACAATTCAACACAGTAAACGGCAAACCTCTTATCTATACCAGAAACCAGAAAAACATAATTATACCAGAAAATGCAGGTCAAGTTATAGCTGTAAACTGTCAGAATATAAAAATAAAAAATATGAATTTAGATTACGCAGACTATGGTTGTATGCTTATAAACTGCACCAATTGTATAGTTAAAAATACAAGTATTTCTAACTGCGATGGAATGGTATGGCTTATTCATTCATCTGAAAACACAATACAAAACAACAACATTTCAAATAATTATGAAGGAATATGTATAGATAGAGACTCAAATCATAATATAATACAAAACAACTTGATTTCAAATAATCAAATTTTTGGGATCATAATTGAAGAATATAGTCATAAAAACACTATATCATATAATGATTTTGTAAAAAATAATAAGGAAAAAAATGGGAACCAGGTATATTTTACTCAATCTCATGGAAATAAATGGCATGGTAATTTTTGGGATCATAAAAGATATTTACCGAAAATTATCTTTGGTCACAGAGATTTTTTAAGATTCAACATCCCCTGGATAAACGTAGATTTCAGACCAGCTCTTCAGCCAAATACTTAATAAATTATAAAGAGGGGGTTAGGTTTTTTTTAAGGTTTTCTTTTTTTTCTAAAAACTTTTTGTTTAATTCGAAATCAAAATCAAATAATATGTCTTTTAAGATCAATTGTTTTGGCTCTGCAAGACCAAATGATTTGTCAATATTGGGATTCTCTAAAGCTTTTTTGATCTGTTCTTTTCCAAGTTTATTTTCACCGATTTTTATTAAAACAGATGTAATCGCTCTTATCTGATGCCATAAAAATGTTTGAGCATGAAAATCAATTACTAAAAAATCTTTATTTTCTGAAAACACAATATTATCAATTGTTCTAATAGGATCTTTATGGGGTTCTATTTTTGCAAAATTTGTAAAATCATGAGTACCAGTGAAAATATCTAATGTTTCGATTATTTTATCTATATCTAATCCTTCTTTTTTTAGGTAATAACGGTATATTCTTTGTTTTGCATGCCGTGGATAAAAATCTGGTTTTACGATTTTTTTTCCATAAAAGATTATTTCTTCTAAATTATTGTTTAAATTTTTAAGAATATCTTCTGTAATTTTATCTGTATCAAAAGAACACACATTTCCTAATGCTGAAACACCTTTATCTGTTCTACTAGCAGATCTAAAATTTGTATCTTTAAGGTTTATAATATAATTATTTTGTTTTAATTTCTGTATTATTTCTCCTTCAACTGTTCGTAGTTTTGGTTGACGAGCATAGCCATAAAAAGTTCTGCCATCGTAAGCAAATTTTAGTGCTATTTTCATGTTATTTTAAAACCTCAGAAATGACATAACTTCAGCGATGTCTTTTTCATCTATTACCATAATTGTATCAGTCCAACAGCTCATCTGTTCTACGATGTTTATCCCGTTTTCTCGAAATTTTGAGTATACAAAAGCGTTTACGCCTGGCGTGTTTTCTAGTTCTTTTGGGCTTTTTATTGTTATTATTGCTAAATTTTTTGAAATTTTTATTATGCTGTCTTCAAAAGAATTTTTTAAATTGGGTAGGTTTTTTTCTGAGGTTATTATTGTGAATACTTTTGATCCTTCTATGGAATAAAAGGTGTCTGTTGTTTTTTTGATTTGAGTTTCTATTTTGGTTTTTTTTCCGTAGTATTTTTGTTTATCCAAGATTGTTACTATTATTTTGTTTTTGATTTCTATTTCACTGTTTTTTAATATTTTTATTATTTTGTCTTCTAGTATTTTTTCGTTTTTTATTTTTGTTTCGTATCTTCTGCAAGCGATTTGTATTGCTTCTATGTTTGTCTTTTTTTCGAGTTTTAGTTCTTTTGCTATTTTTCTTGATAGTTTTGAATAGTTTATTATACCGTTTTTTAAACAATCTAGGATACTTGGATGGTTTGTTAGATATTTTTCAGTTAGTTCAGTTGTTGTTGGCATGTAATATACATTATTTTACATAGTAGTTAAATGTTTCTTTTTAAACTATTTTGTTTTAAAGTAAACTTTTGTTTTAAATGAAACAAATTTTGGGAAGGTTGTCTTGCTTTAGTCATTTTTAATAAAAATAAGTAGTAATATCTACAAAAAATCATGAAGAAGAAAATAATACTTGCTTACAGCGGTGGCTTGGATACTTCTGTGATGCTTAAGTGGCTAGTGAACAAAGGATATGATGTAATTGCATATGTTGCTGATGTTGGTCAAAAAGAAGATTTTGAAAAAATAAAAGAAAAAGCACTATCTACAGGTGCTAATAAAGTTTATATTGAAGATTTGAAAAAAGAACTTGTTGAAGAATTTATTTTTGAAATGCTGAAGGCTAATGCAGTGTATGAAGGAAACTATCTTCTTGGTACTGCTATAGCAAGACCTATTATTGCTAAAAAACAAGTTGAGATAGCAAAAATGGAGAATACGAAATTTCTTGCTCATGGATGTACTGGCAAAGGAAATGATCAGGTTAGGTTTGAATTTGTTTGGATGAAACTTATGCCTGATGTGAAAATTATTAGCCCTTGGAAAGAAAATAATTGGATTAGAGAGTTTAATGGTAGAAAAGATTTGATTTCTTATGCAAAAAAACACAAAATTCCAGTTGATGTAACAAATAAAAAACCCTATAGCACAGATGAAAACTTGATGCATATTAGTTATGAATCAGGGATTTTAGAAGATGCTAATTGCAAACCAAAAGAAGAGATGTTTAAACTTACAAATTCTCCTAAAAATGCTATTGATAAGGAAACAGAAATTGTTATCGAATTTGAAAAGGGAATACCTGTAAAAGTTACAAATTTAAAAGAGAATGTAGAAGTCAAAGGTTCATTAGAGTTATTTACTTATTTAAACAAAATAGCATCTGAAAACGGGGTTGGAAGGATTGATATTGTTGAAGATAGGTTTGTCGGGATTAAATCTCGCGGGGTTTATGAAACACCTGGTTTTACAGTTTTACTTAAAGCCCATCATGATCTTGAAAGTATCACTCTTGACCGTGAAGTAATATTTTTAAAAGAATTTTTTAATCCGATGATTTCGAAATTGATTTACAACGGGTTTTGGTATACACCTGAAATGGATGTACTTTTAACAGCTATAGATAAAACACAAGAAAAAGTTACTGGAAAAGTTTATTTAACCTTATACAAAGGAAACGTGATTGTTACTGGTAGGGAGTCTAATTTTTCACTTTATAACAAAAAACTTTCAAGTATGGATATAGAGGGTGGCTTTGATCAAAAAGACTCTAAAGGTTTCGTAAAAATCAATGGGTTAAGGTTTAAAAATTTTTGAAGGGAAAAAACTATGAAACTATGGAATGAAAAAACAAGTTTAAACAAATTCATTGAAGAATTCACAATCGGAGATGACTATTTATTAGATAGGAAACTCGTGAAATATGATTGTATCGGTTCTATAGTTCATGTTAAAATGCTTTGTAAACAAAAAATTATCTCAAATGGTGACTGTAAAAAAATTGTTAAAGAGTTAAAAAATTTGATTGATATTTGCGATTCACATGGAATAAAAATAGAGAGAAGCTGTGAAGATTGTCATACTTTTATTGAAAGTTATCTTGTTGAGAAAATAGGAGATATCGGTAAAAAAGTTCATACAGCAAGATCAAGAAATGATCAGGTTTTAACGGCTTTACGTTTGTATTACAAGGATGAATTAGATGATGTTGTAACAAATGTTGATAATTTAATAGTAACTTTAAATGAGTTTAAGGAAAAAAATGGTCAAACACCACTACCAGGTTTTACTCATACAAGGAAAGCTATGCCTTCAAACATAAGTACATGGTCCGGGTGTTTTATTGAATCGATGGAGGATAATAAAAAAATTCTTTCAAATGTTTTTGATTTAATAAATCAATCACCATTGGGGTCTGGTGCAGGATACGGTGTACCTTTCGATTTAAACAGGGAATACACTACTGAATTATTGGGTTTTAAAAGGAAGCAAAAAAACCCTATTTACGTGCAAAATAGCCGTGGAAAGTTTGAATCAATGATTCTTTCAGTTTTAAACATGATTATGTTTGATTTAAACAAAATATCATCTGATCTAATATTATTCAGCATTCCAGCGTTTGGTTATTTTGTATTAGATGAAAGAGTTTGTACGGGGAGTAGTATTATGCCTCATAAAAAAAATCCTGATGTTCTTGAAATAATAAGAGCTAATTATTTTCGTGTTTTGTCAAAAGAGTTTGAAGTGAAAAACATTATAGGGAATCTTATATCAGGATACAATAGAGATTTGCAACTTACTAAAAAACCTGTTTTTGAAGGTTTTAAAATTACAAAAAATTCGTTAAACGCTATGCAGATTGTATTTCAAAATCTAAAGGTTGATAAGAAAAATTGTAAAAAAGCTATGACTGAAGAATTGTATTCTGTAGAAAAAGTTGCTGATTTAGTAAAAAAAGGTGTTTCTTTCAGAGAGGCGTATAAACAAGTTTCCAAAGATTAGGCTTCATCCCGTAATTGAATGAGTGATTCAATTTCTTAGAACTTTTTCTTGT
>CAYMOC010000002.1:0-82750 GCA_964391965.1 uncultured Thermoplasmatales archaeon
TAAAAAATGTAAATAATGATACCAATTATAAGATGAAAAAATTTAAATAAAAAAAAATATGACAACATTAATTTCTAACATAAAATTTATATATTATAATAACTATAGATTTTTGGAAGTTGAATTCATCTAAAAAATAAAATTCTATATTCTGAGGGAGGCGATAAAGGGGGCAACATATAATGAAAAAAAAATTTAAAAAATATTTTTTACTTTTTTCAGCTGTTTGTATAAGCTTAATGATGATTTCTACCACAACAGCAATACCAATAACAAATTCAAATAAAATAAACGAGGAAAACAGTAAAGATTTTAGTAATCAAATAACTAAATTTTTAAAAAATAAGAACTTTGAGCTATCAATAAATAAATTTAAAGAATTATCAAATGAGATATTTAGAAAAATTGAATCGAAAGAAAATATAGATGAATTGATATCCTCATCAGATCCTTTAACTGCAAAAGAATGGTTTAATGCATTCATTATATTTATTCTATGTATAATTTTTTATCTACCGGGATTAATATTTGCTATAATTATAGAATATATCTTCTGGTTTTTTGTTGTCTTAGCAGCAATAGCGAAATCCATAGAAGAAAATGGGGGTATTCCGCCTACCCCCCCTAAAGCAGGATCTTTATTAGCCTTAATTGCAATAATTGCATTGGCGCCTACTATTATTTGTTTACCACTGATTCCTTTTTATCCAATATTTATTGTATGGATAATTTTAAACTCTGAAGAAACAAAAAATTATGTTGGAGATTTCAGGAACTCTATAGATTATTTTTTGTTTTTATACAAGGGTTCATTGAAACAAGTATAATAAACATATGAAAAGAAGGAGTAAAAAAATTATGAAAAGAAAAAATAAAATTATAGGGGTGGTTATCTCCACATTTATAATTTTGTCAATTCCTACAATTAATGTTATAAATGCAGAAATTTTTAGAGTAAAAAATCAAAATGAAGACAACTTAAAATATAAGAATCAAGTAAAAAAGGATTTGAAACAGCCAGATATAGACTTGTTTCTTATGAAGAGGAATCTTGGTATAACTGACACAAATATAGATGAATTAGCGAGAATGGTACTTGCGGCGGTCTTAATAACTCCCTCTTTAACAATAGCTGTAGCAGGTTTAATTTTTTCATTAATACCAACAATATTTGCTTATATTGTTTCTGCAATAAAATATATTTTAATTGAAGAAACTTCTAATTTGCTAGTTGCTATCTGTTCATTGCCTTTTCTAATCAGTTTAATACCTTTCGAAATGTGTTGGATTGTATTAAATAGTCTAGGGAAAACAACTTTTTTTGAGGCTTTAAACATAGCATTTCAAAAAATGAATGAAGAATTTCAATCGATTATTAATGATGGATATTATCAAAATTGTTTCAAATAAAAAAAACCAAAAAAGAATAGAAAAAAATATTTAATTTGATTTATTAAAACATTAATTTACCTCAAAAACACCGCCGAACCATTTCTCTGAGAAAATTTGAATTTTATTACAACGTTCTAACATCTTATTGTTAGGCTCTTTATTATACCAAGCAAATAATGAATAACTATGTAATGTTCCAGGTACTAAAGAATTTATTATTGGTTGATAAGGAAAAGGTATTGTACGTGGAAAAAACCACCAGGGTGCATAAAGAGCCCAACCTGGAAAAGCTAAGCCCGGCAACATACTTAATGCAGGTCCTAATTTAGAAAATATAATAGGAAAGTTTTTTAAAAAATTCATAACATTATTTTCAGTAAAATTACTTATTCGATCCCAGACTTTACCAATATTAAAAAACCTAATATTAGCAAACGGTAGGGTAGCGTTTAGATTAGTAGGCATAAACACAAAGGGTTCTAAAAAATCATCTAAAGATTTTGAACTATTAATAAATGGCGCCCCAGGTATTAGATTCACGATTGAAGAAATTATATTCGCCAAGGGATGAGGTACAAATGGAAAACCTATACCATCAATAACACCATTATTAATAAGTAATTTAAACTGAAATAAACCATGACTCCCAATAAATCCAGTAACAAGCGAATGGCTTCCATTTATATAAGTAAAATTTCCATCTTTAGATGTAATCTTAGTTGTTGCATTAGGATCATTATAGACTATGTAACACATGTAAAAAGTAAGAGAAAAAGGATTTAATGCAGGAGATTGAAGAGTAGAAACAGGATGTGAAATTCTAAGAATATCTATAGGATAAAACAGCTTTATTCCTTTTCCCTTTGTTTCAATATTCAGCCAACCTACATTGTAACCTGTTTGATTTTCAGAATTATTTACTGTTTGAACAATTGGTGCTTCTGAATTATCTAAAACAAGGTCTATATCCTCATAGTGCTCAATATCTGTTTTCTCTTCTTTTTCTAAAATATCTGTTCCATTGTTTTTATTTAAACTAACAGCATAAACTGGTGATGATGCAGCAAGCATCATAACAATTAAACCAATCACTATTATTTTTTTATTCATCTATTCTTTCCCTCTTTTTTTCTTCCTGTAAAAATCATACCTATTGCAATTATAATAATTAACACAAGTATTACAAATATGGGCAGGTACTGATCAAACCATGTTTGAGGTTTCCGTTCATGTGGATACTCTGTTGCGCCAAACGGCATATGTCCATTTATGTTGAGTTCTGAATCGTATAGTACTGGTTTTACATCTTCCTCTGTCCAGTAATTTTTATCACTGTATTCTGTGTTTGGAACATACATACGAAGGTCTGGATCACCAAAGTATACAACGTTTTCAGCATCATCCCACCACCATTGCTCTGACAAGTACAAAGGTCCTACATGACCAATTCCTTTGCTGTATGCTTCTCCAACAGTTTTACCAAGAATAATATCACGAGGTATTGACTGTCTCCATACTGCTGCATACCAGCTAGTTGGCCATGGATCTTGAACCTGAAATACAGATCCATGTCTTATCATCATCATATGAAGATAAGTATTTGATGTTTGGCAGATACTTGTTATAAAACCTAACGAATGTAAATTTTCAAGGTTTTCTTCTATTTGAGTAGCATTTTTATTGACAAGTGGGTATTTGGATTGTCCTATAGCTCCTGTTACTCCATCATACAAGTTATCGACATTGAAGGGATCAGCCATCGGAATTATTGAATTTAGAAACTCGCGTACTGGTTTTCTAGCAAGAACCCATGTCATTCCTGTGGCAAGAGGTAAAGGGAGTCTAATATTTGTGAATGGAATAAAACCTTTCATATCCATGCTCATGGTATCAGGCTCCAGTGTTGATCCCATCTGCCAGTCATAACCACGCCATGGATTTTCTTCCTTAAGGGCACCAGGTATTACAAATCCACCAAAATAAAAAAGCCCCAATAAACCACCGAATATCGGAATTGAATAGAATAAAGAAGAAGCTTTATAGAGAATGTTTATCAAACTAGACATAACACCAGCATGACTTGCAAAACCAACTTCTGGGTCCCAGAACAAGGTTTGACCGCCGTTTGGTTCACTTCCATGTGAAGAATGAACCCATAGTAAGACTCCTTTGTTTAGATTTTCAACTACGGATTCAAGTTTAGTTGAAAAAGCAACATCATAACCACCGCGTTTAAGATAAAACGGCACCATTTCAGTTTCTGATATGTCTGGAAAGATCATACCCTCTTTTCCTGTATATTTTTCCATAGTACCCTGATCTATAGGGTTCATAGTGGTGGTTTCACCAGGTATAAAACCATCTGCACATTGGTATTTAGCACCATAATATTTACTAGCTCTTTCATTAAAACGATACTGATGTTTAACAAAGGAACAAAGAGTGGGATGTTCATATGTTTCTAAACCTGCTTCTCTATCAATTTTAAAAGTACCAAGATTAATATCTAATAGTGCACCATTTCCAACATTAAATCCTACATCTTGTGAACTTTTACTTCCATTTATTAGTTCAACTTCTCCCTGCAATGCGGGGTTCTGAAAAATTAAACAGGGATAAAACATGCTCCTGCTTATCCAGGTTGCAGTATCTACTGGGCTGCCACAAATTCTTCCGGAATTTGCTACTCCTGGAAAGATACGATCCCAAGACATACCGAGATCATATTGATCAGCTACTGTTATAATGGTTTCTTCCCCAATTTTATCAAAACCATAGTCATCAAGAAAATCATAAATCTGAGTACCAGTAAGTATCATTTCAGCCACGGAGGGTTTGAAATCATCTCTTTCACCGGCATGTTTACGCCAGAAATCATTATGATACGTTACAGCTTGTGAAAGTTTAGGATGGTTTTCAACAAAAATTACTGGTGTTCCGTGATGAGCAGCAGAGTATGCTGCGGGTCCTATGAATAAACCTGCTTCGGTTTCATCACCAGGTTTAAGTTCTTCCTTATACCATTTAGTCCATGGATCAAGGGTTGAAAAAACAATATCCTGAGTGCTCCCTGAAAGAAGTCTTATTTCATCATAAATGTATTTATAATTACTGTAGTGTTTAACATCAGCTACATCCTCTAACTGATTTTTAACTTCATTTTTCATCCGGCTGTTGAGATCGACTAAATGAATATTCTTTACACCAAGCTTGTAAAGGACATCTTTGGTTTCTTCTGAAAGTTTATTGTTTTTTGTATAAAGCAATGGAGCGTTAAGTTGACTAGCAAGAATTGCTCCTTCTGTAGCAGATGTTAAAGAATCACTTTGTTCTCTAGTGATATTTTGACCCCAGCTGTATTCTATTTCAAAATCAACCGGTGTTGTAACATCATCCTTTGAAAAAACACAGAGTTTATAACCCTTTTCTCCAGATGGTATTTCACCAAGATGATCTATATGCATTTTTTGAATGCTTTCCTCATTTTCCTCAGAAGCTGTATAAATTGCTTCACCAGATGGCCCAATCAGTGTAAAACCTAAATTTACATTTTCATTATTCCAT
The DNA here is from genome assembly GCA_964391965.1 of uncultured Thermoplasmatales archaeon. GTDB lineage: Archaea > Thermoplasmatota > E2 > DHVEG-1 > DHVEG-1 > JAZKSG01. Next base: position 4,957 of record CAYMOC010000002.1, read on the forward strand.
GATAGATTAAAATAAGCATCACTTGTTCCAAAATCAGGTAAATCGGGAATGGCAACATGCATACCAGGGTATTTGGTTATATCAACTTTGTATTGAACTCCAGATATCATGTTTTTAACCATGCCGCCGATTGATCCTTGTACTTGGAAAATATTTTGTATACCTTTTCTTGGTGGTGCTTCACCTTCAGTTGGAAAATCTGTTACCGCGACACGCCATTCACCAGGATTATAAACATAAGCTGAGGATATTTCATGACCTGCAGGTTTGTAAATATTCCATGCAGCTGATGCAACAGTTTGCATCCAATCATCACCATGTTTACAATATAGCTGAAGATCAGGGTCACCTGTGGGTATCATTTTATTTGCAATAAGAATTCCATCCCACCAGCAATCTGCTTCAATATACACATATTCATCTTCAACAGTGAATTCTTGAGATACAGGGTTTAAAGAATTAGATTGTTTTAAAGAAAGTGTTCTTTCTTTTTTTACTTCACAGGTTTCAAGTGTTTTACTTATTTTATTATTTAATCTGTTATTATTTTTTTCAAAATTTGTGTCTATCACTGAAACAACTGCATCATCTGAATATGACCAGTCTTTTAAAGCAATTTTTTTTGCAAGAGTAAAAGGATTGTTTCCCTCTATTATATTATAATTTTTTGATTTCCAATGATTAACTTCACTTTTGGCAACATTTATTGTGGTTATTTCATCAAACCTATCATTACAGTAACTCTGCCAGTCTTCCATGAAGTAATCTATTCCTTGTCTATCGTTAAGTGTTACTTTATTTCCTTCATAGTTTTGTTGATCTTTATAAAAGAGTAATGGATGTGAATAAAGAGTGTTTTCATTTTTAAAAACAGCTGTTGAGAGAGAGGCTAAATAAGCATAATCATCAAGATATGAGTTTTCATCATAACCTATAAATGTGGTTTGTTTTGTTGGAACAACTGAGGTGTATGATGGTCCTTTGTCAAAGCCTTTTGCTTGTTTTGTGTTTTGTTCTGCAATTGTAACAGTTGTAAACAATGTTATCATAAGGATTAAGACTAATGCTGTTGAAAAAATTTTTTTGAATGTAACTTTATTTTTTTTCATGAGTCCCCTATTTATGTTACGTTTTATTAATTTATAAATTTTGCGTTATTTTAATAAAATAACTGTTATAATAATAAAAAATATTAAGTATTTGTAAATATTATAACAAAAATTATATAAAATTTAATAATAATAACATCCAAAATATAAAAAAACCATAATATTTCAAAAAATAACAAATTAAAAACAAAAAAACAAATAAAAAATTTGTATTTGTTTAGCTAACCTGTTGGTTTATAAACAGAATGCAAATCAATTAAAAGTTCTCATTTATTCATCCTCTCAAGAAGCGTTGAAAAAATCGTGTTAGATATTAATTTTAACAATAATTTTCCTCCCCTGAAGCATATCTTAAGCTAAACAAATACAAAAATTTATTTAAAAAAGATCGGTACTAAGATACCTATCACCACGATCCGGGAAAACCACCACAATCTTACCCTTTCTATGTTTTTTAGCAGTCTCAACCGCGGCAAGCATAGCAGCACCACTACTCATACCAACAAAAACACCCTCATACTTAGCAAGTTTACGAGTCATATCAAAAGCTTTCTCACTTTCAATCATAACCTCCTCATCAATCAAAGAAGGATCATAAATCGAAGGAATAATAGCCTCCTCCATATTCTTTAAACCCTGAATATAATGACCCTGCACGGGATGAGCACAAACAACTTTAACATCAGGATTACGAGATTTAAGATGCATACCCACACCCATAATAGTACCAGATGTACCAATAGCTGAAACAAAAAAATCCAAATCACCACCAGTCTGCTTCCAAATCTCCTTTGCAGTAGTCTGATAATGAGCAATTTTATTGTAGTTATTACTAAACTGATCAGTACAAAAATATTTATCAGGATATTCTTCAAGAAGCTCTTTCACCTTCAAAATCGCTCCATCAGTACCAAGATCAGCATCTGTTAAAACAACCTCCCCGCCAAAAGCACGAATCGCTTTCCTACGCTCAATAGATACTGCATCACTCATAACAATTTTTACATTATACCCTTTAACTGCTCCAATCATAGAAAGAGCAATACCCGTATTACCAGAAGTAGCTTCGATAATAGTTTTATTTTTTGTTAAAACACCTTCTTCCTCTGCTTGTTCAATCATCTTCAAAGCTATTCGATCCTTAATACTTCCACCAGGGTTATTTCCTTCAAGCTTTGCAAAAATTTCTACATCATCAACAGGGTTTAAATGATTAATTTTAACCAATGGCGTATTACCAATCAAATCTAAAACATTATTTCCAACTATCATAAAACAATTAATCAAAAACAAAACCAATACAAAAAAACTTTTCTAAAAAAATCTTTTATTTTTTTAATTTCTCATTAATACTTCCATCAGGCAGCATATAATCTGGATGAAACTTTCCTTCTTCCTCCATTTTATAGCGTTTGCAACTCTCCCAATCGCCCTTACAGTAAAGTTCAACCCATTTTCTATCAAGCATCCCTTTTTCATAAAACATTTTCATAGGACACATTTGATACCATTTACAATTTTTCTCAAATATTTTTAATTTATCATAGTTTTTTTGAAGAATTGATTCTAATTCAGAACGATATAAAACAGATGCGGGATGTTGCACAGGATAGATTTTCATACCTTTTTTGTAGAAAAGTTTTCCATAAACATTTCTAAATTCCTTTTTTTCAGGAATATCAAATCCATATTTTTCAAAGATGTATCTAGTTGAATAAAACCCCATTGGAACTAAAAATTTGGGTTTGATAATTTCAATTTCTTTGTCAAGATATCTGCTACATGTTTCTATTTCATCCCTTTTCGGCCTGCGGTATCTTGGAAGCATACATTTTACCAGATTAGTCATATAGATTTTTTCTCCATCCGCCTTTGCATTCTGTAGTAATCTATCTAAAACTTTTCCAGAAGGACCAATAAACATTTCACCTTCAACATCTTCGTTTTTACCAGGGGCTTGAGCGATAAGAATTATTCTTGCATCCAAATTTCCTTCCCCAGGCAACGAATTTTTCCGTGTTTCAGAAAGACGGCATTTAGTACAATCTTTAATTTCAAAATTAATTTTTTTAATTTCTGTGTCTTTATTCATAAGACCACACGCAAACATCAAAATTATTTATTCAACAGTAAAACTATGTTGTTTCATCTCAATTCTTTTCTTTTTTTCAACACCAATAAGGTTTCCGCAAACACATTTCACTTTTTTGTTTTCATTAATAGAATCATCTTCAAGGATACGATTTTTCCAACAATGAATAATTCTACCCTTTCCAAATTTTACATAACGAAAAACTCTTTTTCCGCAATTGTTACAAATTATGTTATATGTTTTTCGTCTCATAATAAAAAAAACCAAAAAAATCTTTTTTTTATAGATTTTTTTCAATTACTTTTTTTATTTTTCCTGTAGACTTAACACCAGTAAGATGAGCTGTTTTTTTACCATTTTTAAATAAAATTAATGCTGGAATACTCATTATTTTAAAATCTTCAGCTATTTTTTTGTTGTCCTTAATATTTAGTTTACCAAACGCAACCTGTCCTTCAAAAATCTTCGAAAGCCTAAGAATACGTGAACCCATTTTTTTACAAGGGCTACACCATGGAGCCCAGAAATCAACCAAACATAATGGATATTTTTCGATAAAATTATTGAAATTTTTATCGTTTAGAATTTCAGGATGGGATGGGATTTTAACATACTTATTTTTTGGCTGTGATTTTTTACCAAAAGGCCAGTTAATCATAATAATCAAGATTTATATGGTATTAGACAAAGAAATTTTAATGGTTTTTTCCCTGTGTTTACAAACTGATGCCATTCCATAGACGGAACAAAAAACACATCACCTTCCTTAAAAGGTTCTTCTTTTTCTTTGTTTTTTGTAACACCTGAACCCTCCAGGATAAAAACTTCATGTTCCCAATCATGTTGATGCAATGGTGTGTAACCATTGGGTTTTACTTCAAAAAGCCTCATTGCAAAGTTTTCTGCACCATCTTTTTTTCCTATAAGCCAACGTAGTTTAACATTTTTTATACCTTCTTCATCTGGTGTTTCTAATTCAACATCAGTATAATGTACATGTTTCATTTATTAAATTCACATCCTCTACAAAAAATTCATATTTTTTTATAGTTTTTTTGTTATTTCATCCCACATTTTTTTAATACTCTCCGATACAGGGTTTTCTCCAAGTTCTATAACATTTTTTTCTTGAACCATAGCCTCTGTTACAACTTTATCATAAGGAATTTCTCCAACAACTGGTATGTTTTCTTTTTTGCAAAAGTTTTTGATTTCCTCAGTTTTTTCTGGATTAATCGAGTATTTGTTTATACATACCATTGCGGGTATTTCAAAATGATTAGCTACACCAAGAATTCTTTTCAGATCATGAATTGCTGACATAGTGGGTTCTGTAACAATTAACACAAGATCTGCACCTGTTATAGCTGAAATAACAGGGCAACCAATACCTGGTGGGCCATCAATTATTACAAGGTTTTTTTGTTTTTCTTCAGCTATTTTTTTAGCGTTTTCCCTTACCATGGTCACTAGTTTTCCTGATGCTTCTTCAGCAGTTTTAAGAACCGCATGAACCATTGGTCCAAAACGTGTATTAGATACATAAGCAAGACCCGAGTAACGATCAGTAAAAGTGACTGCATTCTCAGGGCAGACATATTCGCATACCCCACATCCTTCACATTTATCACGAATAACTGTGAAACGCTCATCTATTGCATCAAATTTACAATATTGTCTGCATCGTCCACATTTAATACATTTTTCTGCATCTATAAATGCAAGAGGCAGTCCATGAAAACCCATGGTTTTTTTAATAACAGGTTTAAGAATCAAGTGTAAATCTGCAGCATCCACGTCACAATCAGCAAGCACTGCATCAGAGGTTAACGAAGCTAACGCAGCAGTAATACTTGTTTTTCCTGTTCCTCCTTTTCCACTTATCATTGTAAGTTCTTTCATTAGTCTTCTAACTCCTTGTGTATCTTTTCAAAAACTTCTATGAATCTTGCCCGCCATGAAGAACGCTCTCTTACAAAAGGAACACCGTTAGAGTACAATTTTGCAATGTTTTCATCATCAGGGATTTTCATAAGAACTGGTATGTGTTCATTGCTGCAGTATATCTCAACATTTTTAAAACCAGTTCCATCACGATTTAGTACAACACCAAATGGTATTTTCATGTGACGAAGTACCTCTACAGCTAGTTTTAAATCATGCAGTCCAAAAGGTGTAGCCTCGGTTACAAGTATACAGTAATCTGAACCTGTGATTGTTTCTATAACCGGGCAAGAGGTTCCTGGTGGTGAATCAAGAATAACATCAAGGTCTGGCATTATTTGTTTCTTCAAAGCTTTTATTAAAGGAACCGCCTGGATTTCGCCTATGTTTAACAATCCTTGATAGAAATCTATATTGTTTTTTATTCCATGTTCCATTTTTCCAATAGCTCTTTTGTGGTATCCAATAGCATTCTGAGGGCAAACCAATTGACATCCGCCACATGAATGACATAATTCAGGGAAGACAAGTACATCATTTGGAACCACAGCCAGAGCGTTAAACCTGCAGAACTCGGAACATTTTCCACAGAAGATACATTTATTTTTATCAACAAAAGGTATCTCTGAATTTACATTTTTAATCTCTGAAATAGTTGTTTTAAGAAAAATATTAGAATTTGGTTCTTCTACATCACAATCTAAAAACTGTATTTTTTTGTTTAAACTTAAGGCAAGATTGGTAGCAAAAGTAGTTTTTCCAGTACCGCCTTTTCCACTAGCTATTGAAATTATCATACCTATTTTTTCACCTTCAATATAAGTTTACCAACATCAGTTTGGATGTCTCTTGCAACCAAAGGACACTTGGCCACTAAAAGGAAAAAAACTTTACGGTCGCAGTCACTTAAACCCTCATAATTACCTTGGCCTTTAGAAATCACCATATCAGCATTTTTAAATTTTTTATGAAAAACATCTGAAGCAAATTCCATTACAACACCAGGAGTTGACTTGTCTTGACCATCATCACAGGCTAATATTTCTGCTATATCTGAAATACCTGCAGAATATGCATCTTCTTTAACTGCATCATTTAAAATGGGTTTTGATTTCACAACATAAGTAATTTTTTTATTCATTTTTTTGAGTTCTTCAAGGAGTAGTTTGTCAAAAAAAATCTCCCCGCAGTTGTCAGCAAGATACAAAATGTTTTCTGAGTCGTCAAGTGTTTTTATAAATTCCTGATAGGAACTTGTGTCAAAATCTTTATGAAACGCATGATTAATCATATCCTCAACATTAAAACGATTCATAGTTCCAAAATCGATAACATTTCCCACAATAGCTAGTTTTATCGCCATCAATAAAGGATCATCAGCGTTTTCTACATGTTTTTTAAGATCCTTATATATTTTCTCAGCGGTTTTATTTGATTCAACTTTTACGTTTTTATAAGGATCATTATTTTTTGTGAGTTCTCTAATTATCGAATGTACCTCTCTAGACAACTCAGGCGGAGAATCCTCGAAGTTAATATTTTGGAGATGTTTCATAACTGCTTTGAGAACTTTTTCGTGGATAGCGGGATCATTTGTTGTCATCCTTGCTGCTTCAAGGGATTGTTTCATGAAACATGGTATACAATCTATATGAGTTTTCATTTTTTACATACGCCTTAGGGGAAAAAACTTTTTTTCTAATGTCTGTGTCCTTCGCCTCTGAACGTATGTTCATCACAAGCATCAGAAGTCCCTGCTTTTCTTAGAGCTCCTTCTTTGAATGCTTCAACTGCATCTTTCACGGTTCCAGAGGCTCCAATATAAACATCTATATTTAAACGCTGGAATAAATCAACAGCTCTTCTTCCAAGAGATTGGCACACTAAAACATTGACGCCTTCGTGTGCTAAAATCTCAGGAGGATCGGCTCTGCCACCCATATGATGACTAGTATTTGGTATCACATCAACTTTATCAGTATCGAGATCAATAATTGTGTAATGAGTGACCCTGCCAAAATGTTGACCAACCTGTTCATCTAAACCATTATCACCCATTGACGGAATTCCAATCTTCATATAAACTTCCTCCCTTTATTGCCTCCATCCGCGGCCACCGACACCATGATGACTGCCAACTGATGGATCTTCGGTTTCATTCAAATCTCCTTTCTTGAAGCTATCTAAAGCATTTTTAATGCTACCCTGAGCCCCAGTATAAACTTTAACTCCAGCTGCTGATAGAGTACGAAAAGCATTAGGCCCCACATTCCCAGTTATAGCTATTTCACATCCTTTTTTAGCAACTGTTTCTGCTGCTTGAATACCTGCACCACCTCGCGCCATAGCATTTTCGTTGTCAATTATTTCAAAATCCATGGATTCAGAGTCGACTATTAAAAAATATTTACACCGTCCAAAACGAGGATCTACTTCTGCATCTAAATTATTACCTTGTGATGAAATACATATTTTCATAGTTAAATCAATCACCTCAGAACTTTCTACTTTTTAATCTTTCGTTTTTTTAAAGGAAAAAATAAGGTTATTTAGGTTTTATCCTCTTGTCATAGGAGCACCGCATTTAGGACATTTTTTGGAGTAACAAGGCTCCCCGAGTTGATGTGGTTCATGATGACCACAGTTTGGACATCGGCATTCGCCTCCTGGACCAGCAGCGTTACCGCCGCCTAGTCCTCGGCCTCCAGTCCTACCTTGTCTACGACTGCGACCTTGACCTGCTACAGGCCCGGTACCATTCGGACCTGTTCCATCTCTACCAGGCATTTTTTATTTTTCACCTCCTAAAATTTTTTCAATATTTGAAACTATTTTTTTGAAGGAGTCGGCAGTGTTTTTATCTTTGTTTTTTGTCATAAAAGTTTTACCCGAATCACCAGTTTGAACAATCTCTGGATCTAATGGAATATTTCCAAGGAAAGGTATCTTGAAATCCTCTGCTGCTTTTTTTCCTCCACCTGTTTTAAAAATATCGATTTTTTTATTACAATGGGGACATGTAAAGCCACTCATATTCTCTATAACTCCAAGAAGTTTCATGTTTAGTTTTTTTACAAAGTTTATAGATTTTCGAACACTTACTATAGCAACATCTTGAGGTGTTGTTACTACTATTGCTCCTGATACATCTTTAATTAGCTGAGCTATACTTAATGGTTCGTCACCAGTTCCAGGTGGAAGATCAATTATTAAAAAATCTAGTGTATTCCATTCGACGTCTCCCAATAGTTGACGTATTGCACCCATTTTCATTGGTCCTCGCCAGATTACTGGTGCATCTCGATCTTCCATTAGAAGAGCCATTGACATTACTTTTAAACCATTTTTTGTTTTCACTGGAAGTATTCCATTCTGGGAAGGTTTTGCTTTCTCGTCTTCAATGCCTACAATTTTTGGTATACTTGGTCCATGTAAGTCACTATCTAAAAGTCCTACTTTGTATCCTTTTTCGTTTAGTGTTACTGCTAAGTTTGCTGCAACTGTGCTTTTTCCTACACCGCCTTTTCCACTTAAAACAACTATTTTATGTTTAACATTTTTAAGATTTTTTTGAACATTTTTCATCATATCATCTTGTTTTTGACTCATTATAACTCCCTTCTGTTTATTACAATAAAAGGTTATTTTTTTATCCTGAATGTGCTAATAATATATAAAATAAAGAAATTAGAGAAAAATCTTCTTTTTTATTCAGAAGATTTTTTTTCTTTTGATATTTCCTGAAGTCGGTCTTTCATGTATTTTATTTCTTCCTCGAGGTTTTTGATCATATCTTCAAGATATGCTTTTTCCTCGTTTTTAGTAGGTTGTTGATATGGCTCTCTGTATGTTGGTGCGGGTTCATAGTATGGTTCGGGGTAGTAATCTCTACGGTAGAATCCTCTTCCACGACCATATCCTCTTCCGAAACCTCGTCCCCATCCGCGACCATATCCTCGACCGCCACGGGGTATTCCTTTGGTAAAGCCAGGGCTGTTGTAACCTGTGCAATATCCTAAACCTCGTCCAGTTACGGGACCTCTTCCTTCAGGACCTGTTCTATCTCCACCAGGCATATTCTTTCTTTCACCTCTTTTTTTTTATTTATTTTCTTTGAATGTAATCTACATTCTCAACATGTATCGTATAACCATTTACAAGAGCTTCAGCAATTTTTTTTCTAGCTTTATGGAGATCCTTCCAGAGTGTTTTTCGGGAAACTCCCATCATCGCTGCTGCTTCTTCTTGTGTAAGGTTTTCTAGCTCTATTAAACGAATGATTTCCAGTTCCTCTATAGTTAGAATTATTTGTTTTTCAGGTGGCTTGCCGATTTGAGGTTGAAAACGCTGAGGTTCAAAGGGTTGCTCTATCCATCTTCTACCTCGTCTTCTTCCACGGCATCTTCCACGTCCGCGACCATGTCCAGGCATGTAAATTACACCCTAATATATTACTCATATGAGACTTAATATAAATAGTTTACTGTTTAAAATGTTTATTTTGTCAAATTATTTATTTTTAAAAACAAAAATGAGATCTATGTGTCAAAAAATTATTTATTATAAGATTTCAGAAACTAATGATTTCAAATCTGGAAATTCTATATCTGGTTTTGCACTTGCTGCAGGTGTTGCTCCAAATCCATCTTTTTCTTTCCTTCTATTAATCCAGATAGTAAATAAATCTAACTTTTTTGCGGGGAGGATATCATGATAAAGACTCTGAGCAACATGTATTATCTTATCTTGTGAAATACCTATTTTATCTATTGCAAATTTAAAATTTTTCAGAGATGGTTTGTAACTTTTTACCTGTTCAGCTGTGATAATATAATCAAAATTTACTTGAAGATGTTTTGCAGAAATAGCAAATAAATCATCATCTACATTTGAAAGTATCACAAGTTTATATTTTTCTTTTAATTTCTTTAAAGCATCAACAGTGTCTGGGAAAGGCATCCAATTATCAAAAGTTTTAACTAAACAATCTATCTCAGAAGAACTAGGTTTGAAGTTTAATTTTTTACCAAAATCTTGTACTACTCTTTTTAAAACGTTTTTATAATTAATATAATTCTCACTCTCAATTTGTACTTCTAATTTTGCATAAAGTTCAAGGATTTGTCTATCATCAAGATATATTTTATGATTAAAAAGAACCGGTTTGATCCCTGATAAAATTCCTGATTCCCAATCTATTAAGGTCCCGTAACAATCAAAGATCAGTGCTTCAAAGTAATCAAAGTCTGCCATGTGCCTAAATAAATATGTTTTATTATATGTTTTATGCAACTAAAAAAAGAATTTATTAAGTTATTTATAATTCAGACAAGAAATCTGAAATTATTTTTTCAGCTTCATCTAAACTTGTGTATTCCGTAAATTTGAAATGCGGTATTTCTTCGTTGGATATACCACGTATCATAGTTGATAGTTTGTTCGGCCAGTAGTCTTTTTCATAGAGGCAGAGAACTGGTATTGTTGGAAGATTCATACGTGGGCGAAGGTAAGCATGAGCTATTTCAATACCTGTTCCAAGACTAGGAATAGATACCTCAAAAACAGCTGCAGCAATATCACCCTCTACGCCTTCTATCATTTTATTTCTAACAAAAATCCTACGTTCAAGATCATCTCTTGGCATTTTACCAATGGATTCCTCTAGTTTACTTATAGCTTCATCATAGTTTTTACCAGTTGTATGCTCTGTATAAACCTCATACCCATTTTTTTTAATACATTTTATAAGATGTTGATGAACTTGTGATCGTTCACCACGTTTTTTTGCGCCTTGTATTGATCCACCATAAAATATTTTCATAATGAAAAACCAAAAAATAACGATTATAAAAAAACTTTTCTGATGAACCTAAAAAAGAGAAGACTAAACTTATCATAGAAAAAAACATTACATTTTTTTGATTATGAGAATTATTTCATGGAATGTAAACGGTATACGAGCTGCTGATAGGAAAGGGCTTTTTGATTGGTTTCAAAAAGAAAAACCAGAAATGTTATGTTTACAGGAAATAAAAGCCATGCCTGAGCAGTTTCCTCCGCATCTAAAAAACACACCAGGTTATAATGTTTTAATAAATTCTGCAGAAAGACCTGGTTATAGTGGAGTGGCAACATATACTAAACAAAAACCAAAGGAGTTTAAGAAAGGATTTGGAATAGAAAAATTTGACCGTGAAGGAAGAACTCTTATTACAGAATTCGAGGATTTTGTACTTTTTAATATTTATTATCCAAATGGTAAAAAAAACCAAGAGCGTTTAGATTACAAGTTAGATTTTTATGATACCTTTCTTGCGTATGCGGATAACCTCAAGGCTGAAGGAAAAAATATTGTTGTATGTGGGGATTTTAATACAGCACATAAAGAAATAGATCTTGAACATCCTAAAGCTAATGAAAACATATCAGGTTTTTTACCAATTGAGCGTGCTTGGATTGATACTTTTATAGATCATGGATATGTAGATACTTTTAGAGAGTTTAACAAGGAACCTAAGCAGTATACCTGGTGGAGTATGAGAACACATGCACGGGATAGAAATGTTGGCTGGAGACTTGATTATTTTTTTGTAAATAAAGAATTTCTGCCAAAAGTTAAAAACGCGTTTATATTTCAGGATGTGATGGGATCAGATCATTGCCCTGTTGGAATAGAAATAGAGGTGTAAAAAATTTTGAAAGAATCATTGGATTTTATTTATAGACAACAAAAAGAACTTTCTGTTTTTTCTGGAATCGGTGCTCTTCTTGGCTGGGATCAAATGACATATATGCCAAAGATGGGTGCTGAAAGACGATCTGAACAAAGTTCTTTGATTTCAACTTTGTTTCATAGAAGAGTAGTATCAGATGAATTCTGGAAACACATAAATATGTTATCTGATAATTTTGAAGATCTTTCTGAAAAAGACAAAATTGTTGTTAAAAAACTAAAAAAAGATGTAGAAAAATCAAGGAAAATCCCTGAGGATTTTGTAACACGTATGTCCAAGGCTACAACTATTGCTTATCAGAAATGGGAGGAAGCTCGAAATAAAAAAGATTTCAAGGTTTTTGCATCTGATTTAGAAAAAATAGTGGAACTAGAAAAAGAATACTGCGGTTATATGGATCTTCCAGGACCACGATATGATACATTATTAGATGACTATGAGGAAGGTATGACTGCTGAGAAACTTAAAAAAGAATTCTATCCATTAAAAAAAGAACTTATTAAAATCCTTGAAAAAATAAAAGATAGTAATGTTTATTCTAACCAAGAAAAGTTAAATAAAAAGTTTAGTAAAGATCAGCAAAAAAAGCTTTGTGATCTTGTTATTGAAAAAATGCTTCTTCCAAAGGACCGGGCGAGGGTTGATGAAACCACGCATCCATTTACCACTTCAATTGGTAACCAGGATGTGCGTATTACTACTAACTTTGGAAGAGGTGATCCATTGTTTTCTTTTACATCAACTGTTCATGAAGCAGGTCATGCATTGTATGAGCTGGGTATGCCGAAAGGTGAATACGAGTATACTGTTATTTCTGATTCACCGTCTTTAGGTCTTCATGAGTCTCAGTCTCGTTTCTGGGAGAATATGATTGCTAAAAGCAAAAGTTTTTGGAAATATTTTTACCCAAAGTTTGTAAATACTGCTCCAGATCAGTTTGAAAACACAGGTTTTGATGATTGGTATAAACTTGTGAACCGTGTTGAACCATCTCTTATAAGGGTTGAAGCTGATGAGTTGACTTATTGTTTACATGTAATTCTTCGTTTTGAAATAGAGCTGGGTCTTATGGATGGATCTATTAGTGTTTCTGAGCTGCCTCAGGTTTGGAATCAAAAAATGGATGAAATGCTTGGAGTAACACCCTCTAACGATGTTGAAGGAGTGCTTCAGGATATGCATTGGAGTGGAGGAAGCATAGGTTATTTTCCCACTTATGCAATTGGTTCTATTTATTCTTCTCAACTTTTTAAAACTCTAACATGTGAAAAACCAAAAATTTATGAAGATATAGAAAAAGCAGAGTTTGCAGAAATTCTCAGCTGGCTGAGGAAAAAAGTTCATGTCCATGGACGAAAGTATATGGCTGATGATATCATCAAAAGAGTATGTGGAGAGGGGCTTAATTCTAAAGTTTTTGTTGATTATCTAAAAAACAAATACTTCGAATTATACGAAGTATAAAGATTTCATTATTTTATATACCCAAAGGATAAATACAAAAAAAATATAACCACTAAAAAAATTGTAATTAGGATAGTATCATCGATGATTAAAAAAACTGTACGTTGCCCTAAATGTAACGGTGTTACATCATTTTCTGGCATGGAAGGAGAAACAAAAAATATAACTTGTCCATCTTGTGGTAATACTGGTAAAGTTACTTTTAGAAAAGAGTCTGAAGAGAAGTCTTATGCTATTGAGGTTTCGGATCTTAAAAAGATTTATGGAAATCTATCAGCTGTTGATGGTATTTCTTTTAAGGTTAAAAAAGGAGAAGTTTTTGCTTTTCTAGGCCCTAATGGTGCAGGTAAAACAACTACGGTTGAAATGATTGAATCTATTAGAAAACCTAATCAGGGTTCAATAAAAATTTTGGATAAAGACGTCTCTGTTTCTTTTAATGATGTTAAAAATTTGATTGGTATTCTTCCTCAGGAGTTTCATAGTTTTGAAAGACTCACGGTTAGGGAGACTCTTGATTATTTTTCTAAACTTTATGAAAAAAATGCAGATATTGATGAAATTATTGATGCGATGAATCTTAACGATGATGAAAACAAACTTTACAAGGACCTTTCTGGTGGTTTGAAACAACGTGTTGGTGTAGCTATTTCTTTGGTTAATGATCCTGATATTGTTTTTCTTGATGAACCAACAACGGGTCTTGATCCTAAGGCACGACGTGAAGTTTGGGATGTTATAGCGGGTCTTCGTGATAAAAATAAAACTGTTTTTTTAACCACTCATTACATGGAGGAAGCAGAGTATTTAGCAGATCATATAGCTATTATTCATAAAGGAAAAATTATAGCTGAGGGTTCTTTGGAAGAGTTGAAAGATAAGTATGGCAAGGGTAGTGTTTTGCGTGTTAAAAACTGTAAGAATCATGATGCAGTTGAAATCTTAAAAGATAAAGGTTTTGATGTTAAAAAAGAAGGAAATGGTGATATTGCAGTTAATATTGAACATAAGGATCGTGTTTTAGAGGTCTTGTCTTCTTTGAAAAAAGAATGTATTGATTATGATAGTATAGATATCCGTAAGAGTAATCTTGAAGAAGTTTTTCTTTATCTTACTGGTGCTCGTTTGAGAGGTGACACTTGATTTATGAGACCGCGTTTTATTTTGTTTGATTTGTATTATAATATTAAGACATGGATGAGGAGTAAGGGTACGGTTTTTTGGACTTTGCTTTTCCCGGTTTTGTTAATTCTTATTTTTGGTGCGATTTTTTTAGATACAGGTGATGTTGAGTATGATCTTGTTGTTCAAGATCTTGATGATAGCGAACACTCGGAGGAGTTTGTTAAGGTTCTTAGGAATATTTCTGTTTTTAGGGTTATTGAGATTGATTTAGATGAAGATATCTCGGATTATATGAAGGATAATGATAAGTCTTCAGCGTTGCAGATACCTAAAAATTTTGGTAGTAGTGTTCAGATGTCTTTTGTGGATGAGAATGTTAGTACTAATTTGACTTTTTTTAATGATCCATCTGATCAGAGTACAACTGGTGTTGTAAGAAACGTTGTTTCTAATGCTTTAAATGAGTATAATATGGGTATTACACAGGGTCGTCGTGTTGTTGGATTGGATGAAGAAAGTACGGTTGGTGATGATTTTGAGTTTATTGATTTTTTTGTTCCAGGTATTATCGGGTTTACTATTATGACTAGTTGTATTTATGGTAGTATTGAACGTAATACTAAGTATCGTAAGGATGGTATTCTTAGAAAACTTTTGACAACGCCTGTAACTCGGACTGAATGGATTGTTTCTAAGATGCTTTTTATGTTGTTTCTTTCTTTTGTTTCAACTTTGTTGATTATCGTTGTTGGTATGGGTGTGTGGGGTCTTAGTGTTAATATTGGTGTTTTCTTTTTTGTAATTATTATTGCGACTAGTTTTCTTTTTTCGGGTATGGGTATGATTATTGGTCGTTTTGTTAAAGAAGAGGAAACAGCTGATATGGCTGGTGGAGCGATTACTTTTCCTATGATGTTTCTAGCGGGGACTTTTTTTCCTTTGGAGCAGATGCCGGATTTTTTGCAGACTATTGCTCAGTTTCTTCCTTTGTATTATGTTAATGAGGCTCTAAGAAATACTATGATTTATGGCAATTTAGATAAGACTCTTTATTTCACTGGTTTTGTTTTGGTTTTTGCTTTGGTGTTTTTTGTTGTGGGTGTTTTGGTTACAAAGTGGAAAGAAGATTAAGTTGATGCTATAGTCTTAAATAGTAGTTTTTATAAAAATCAAAAAATATAAATAGTTTGAACTACAAACATAATAATAGTGAATGATGTTAACAATTATCATTATTTGCTGGGGGTATAGAAAAATATGTTAATCATCGGCCAAGTATCAAACGAACAAGAAAAAAACATGGTAACCTTCGTAGCAAAAGTCTTCATCGTAGGAGAAAGATTCAGATACTTAGCAAGAAGAGAAAGAGAAAAAAAATTTAGATAAAATAGTTTGACGCTTCAAGAAAAAAGAGGTGATATAGATGAAAAACTTTCTTTATCAAACTCGATATTATCAGACAAAGCTTGAAGTAAACACATCCAAGAAGCAGGATGAAACAAAAGAACTAAAATAAAAATCAAAGTATGATCCGTGATAAAATCAACCATCCCTGGAGAGAAATGGTCGTCCATATACACAATAAAAAGAAGCACCCACTCAAAAAAATTTGAAACTATCAAAGCAAGAATTATAAATATAAACAAAAAACCCATAAAAAGTGGTTCTGGAGTTGCTTGATATTCCATGAAGAAATCAGTTTTTTCAACATTTACTTTAAAATCTTTACCTGAAAAATTTGGAACTGCAGAGATTGAAGAAAACATCAAAAAGATTGAAAAAAATGCCATACAAAAAATTAAAAATTTTTTTATTTTTTTCATAAAAACAAAACCTCAAATTTTAAAATATTATAAAAATAATCAAAGTAATCAGAGTATAAAAAAATATCTAGATAAAAAAATTTAAGAAAAAAATATTTTGATATTTTTAGCCAGATAAACTCTCTGTACTAATCAAAGTTTTCGAGTCCATTACTCCCTTAATTGCTCTAATATTTTTAATTACAACTTTTCCAATCATATCAATATTTGATGCCTCAATTTTTACAAGAATATCATACTCTCCAAAAAGAGGATGAACTTCAACAACCTGAGGCATATCAGATAATTTCTGAAATACTTCTTTTTCCTGTAATGGACTTATTGTTATTAATGCAAATCCAGTTGCCATAGAATCGCATAATGCAACTAACACATATTATAGTTTTTCTTTCAATTATTTGTAAAAAATGTAATTTTTTTACCAATCAAAAAATATTTATCCTATTTATGCATTATGTTAACAATTGACTGGGGGTTTTATGTTTTGGTAAATGAAGAAAAAAACAAATCAAGTATTACAAGTGTGGCAGAAAAAGAAATAAATCTATTAAACAGACATGTAGATGTATTAAAAACAGTAAAAGAACACGGACCCATAGGAATAATACGACTATCAAAAATGACAGGGCAACCACAACATACAATTCGATATTCACTAAGAACACTTGAAAAAGATGGAATAATCGAGCCGTCACCAAATGGAGCAATGGTCACAGACAAAGCAGAAGATACACTTGATACAATTGAAACAACAATAGATGAATTTACAACAACCATGAAAGGAATAAAAGATAAACTCAAATAAAGAAATATTTATATTATTTTTATATAAAATAGCGTAATTTCCTGTTTTTGGTAATTAATGTTAAACAACTTTTATAAACTAGTTATGTGTATAATAAGGAGTAGAGAACAAAAAAAGATAAAAAAATCGGAGTGAAAATTAAGATGAAGAAATTTAAGATCATAACAATGACATTAGGACTTATGCTACTATTCACACTAGGATCAGTTGCTAGCTCAGAAGACGTTAATGTAACTATAAATGATCCGAAAGCAGATGTAATGGACTTCTATAAAGCTCTACAAGGAATTTATAGTGGCGGTGATTACAACGAAGATATTGATATAAAAACAATATCCTATGAAAAATCAGAAGGAAGCACTAAATTATCTTTTGATTTAGAAGTATTCGGTAAAATACTAGACAGTGGAGATGTAAGCGCACTTACCGGAGAAATGGACCCGGATATGGAGGAAACAGATCCTTTATCAATGATATCAAAATTAAAAGATCCTATAGTTTATTATGCAATATCATTCCAAAGCTCAGAAGAAATTTACACATTCAATTATATTAATACTAATTGTTCAGTGACAATTGCTGAAGAAACAATCTGGGATTTAGACTATGAAATAAACAATGGCGTTCTTTCATCATCATTTAATCTCAAAAACGAAGATGAAACGATAGAAAACATTACAGTAGAAACAACGTATATGAAAATTGACATAGATTTATCATCCTTATCAGATCCTTCAAATGCTGAAAATATAGATGAATCATCTATGATTAACTGGTACTCTGATAGCTATCCAAATATGGAAGGTTTCTTTGCATCATTTTATACTGAACCGACAAATCCACAACCAGATGAGGAAACAGAGATAACTGCTAGTATATATGGCGGAACTGAACCGTACTCATATAAATGGGATTTTGGAGACGGCAGTGAATCAACAGGTTGGTTAGATGATCCAGGCACAACTCATATATTTGAAGAAAAAGGAACATACACTGTTAACTTAACAGTAGAAGATAATGAAGGCAATTTAAGTTATGCAGAACTACCTGTTTTTGTTGGAACAGAAAATTTAGATGATGTAAATCAAACCGGTGATACAAACAGCAGTAGAAATAAAAATAATAACGATGGTTTTCTTGCTGCTGCAACAAGTGGTAACACGGGTCTGATAGCATTTATTGCCCTTGTAGCAATAATATTAGTAGCAGGTCTTGCAGTACTCTACTATATTAGCAAAAGATAAAAAAAATACATATTTTTTTTCTTTTTTTATTTTACTCTTTTTTAGTTATGTTTTTATTTAAAGAATATATCATGTTTCTTAATTAGTGAGGAACATTTATGGCTAAAAAAGAAAATAAGAAAAGCGAATACACTTATAAAAGAAATTTTGCATGGGATGTTTTTTCAAAAAAACAGATTGAGGATGTTTTTAGTTTTTGTGAAGAATATAAAGATTTTTTAAACAATTCTAAAACTGAACGAGAAAGTATTAAAGAAATTAAAAAAATTGTAGAGAAAGCAAAAAAGAAAATCATTCTAAACCGTGAATCTGAAGCAGCAATTTTTATCAATGGAAATAAAAAAGTTGAGGATGGTTTAAGAATTATTATTTCTCATGTGGATAGTCCTCGTTTGGATTTAAAACAGGTTCCATTGTTTGAAGATGGTGATAGTAATCTTGCACTTTTTGAAACACATTATTATGGAGGTATAAAAAAATTTCATTGGGTTACAATTCCTCTTGCTTTGCATGGAGTAATTATTAAAAAAGATGGAGAAAAACTTTATTTTAATCTTGGTGAGGATGAAAAAGATCCTGTTTTTTCTGTACCTGATTTGTTACCTCATCTTTCTTATGAAGTACAGAATGAGAAAAAAATGTCTAAAGCAATCAAGGGTGAAAGTCTTGACATTATGGTTGGGAATCAACCTGTTAAGGATGAAGAAGTTAAAAACCGGATTAAAGCAAATATTCTTGAAAAACTTCATGAGAAATATGGACTTATCGAAGAGGATTTTATATCAGCAGAGTTAGAAGCAGTGCCAATTTATAAAAGCCGGGATGTGGGTTTTGATCGTTCAATGATTGGTTCCTATGGCCAGGATGACCGTGTTTGTGCTTTTACAGCTATGAAAGCAGCACTTGATGCTAAAAACAAGTACAGTTGTATTGTTTTATTTGTAGATAAAGAAGAAATAGGAAGTGAAGGTAACGCTACAGCACAGGTATCAAATTTTATAAGGTCAGTTATTAAAAAACTTGATAAAAATGTTGATGTAGATGAGGTTATGCTTAAAAGCAAAGTTATTTCTGCTGATGTTAATGCCGCTGTTACACCAAATTATACTGAGGTTTTTGAGTTGAAAAACGCTTCATCCTTAGGTAACGGTGTTGTAATGTCTAAGTTTACAGGTCATGGTGGTAAGTATGCTGCTAATGATGCCACAGCTGAGTTTGTCTCAGAGATTAGAACACTGTTAAATGAGAATAAGATTCCTTGGCAGACTGCTGAACTGGGAAAAGTAGACAAAGGCGGCGGTGGAACTGTTGCTAAATACTTTAGTCGCCTTGGTATGGATGTAATAGATTTGGGTCCTGCGGTTATGAGTATGCATGCACCATTTGAAATTACTAGTAAAGTCGATGTTTATTCAGCATATTTAGCCTATAAAAAATTCTTAGAAGCAACATAAAAAAAATCTATTTTTTTTTTATTTTTTACTAAGACGATCAATTATATGATTACGACAATACTCAGGATTACATTTTTTATCTGTTTTTCTCGCCACTGGTAAACCCGCGAGTCGCATCATAGGCCGGGTTGCTTTTTTTCCATGTTTCCAACGAGCATAAAACCAATGTACAAAGAAAAACATAGGACCAAGTACCTTTTGCATCTGCGGCGCCCAGAAATCAATATTATTACGCCAGCAACGAGAAAGTACCTCCCATTGAAGCTCTGTAAGATTATCAAGATTTGTTCGATGTGAATCACTAAGAAGTGCTTCACGAAGTGGAATAAAAAGAACAGGAGTGTAAAACATTTTAGAATTTTGAGCTCGCAGTTCATCTATCAACTCAAGTGTTGCCAATACATCATCCTCTGTTTCATCAGGCTGACCGGTCATAATAGTACACAATGGATACCAATCATGATCATTTAGATGCCCTATTGCTTCAACTACAAGCTCAGGCCAATTATCAACACTGAAAGGCAATGCTTTTCCTTTCATATATTTCTGCATCAAACGAACACTACCTGTTTCAATACCCATCTCAACAGAAATAAATGGTTTTTTGTAAAGTTCACTAGTCTTAGGAGTCCATTTAGTTTTCTCTATCAATATCGGTGTAAGTTCCTCAAGAAGTGTTTTATCGTACAAAATCGGTGCAAAAGAACCATGTGAAAGAAGAATATGTTCAACACCAGGATAATCCGCAATTGTCTTGTAAAGTTTTACAACCTCAGGTGTATTTGGAACAAAATTTTTTTTACATTTATAAAGAAAAATATCCTCAGTTACAGTAAAAATAGATTTAGAACCTTCTTTTATATTGGTTTTAACTTCTTTCATTATATGATCAATTGGAAAACTATGCCTGTTACGCATAGTAGGGCTACAAAAAGCACAACCACGTCCACAACCACGCATAATCTCAACCATTCCATAACTAGAAGCATGTTTAATCGTTGGAATGAAATCTCTTTTAGGATGAGCCGCCTCATAAAAAGCAGGAAATTTTTCACTGTTTAACAATTTTTTGAAAACAGGTACAACTTCTTCCTCCCCTTCACCCTGAAAAATATGATCAATACCAAGCTTTTCTTGCATATTTGCTTCAGCAATCTGCCAGGCACCCTGGCCGCCAACAATAACCTTTGGATCATATTTTTTAATAGAAGGATGCTTCAACAATTTCACAAACTCTGAAGCATTCAATGCTTCTCCACCAAAACCAATCAAACTATTATAAGTAGTAGAAACATAAGCAAGACCCATAGGATCCATAGTTGAAATACCAACAACTTTTGTTTTTCGTCCTACAAAACGATGAATTTGATCATAATGAGTGCAAACCACATTTTCTTCACCGAACTCATCAATAAGCATCGATTCAACCTTACGTAACCCATAAATAGTTTGTTTAGCAGAACCATCAGAATTGCATTCAAGATTGTTTAAATGTTCACGAAGAGCATAACCCGAAAGTTTTTTTGGAAAAGTACAAATAAACGCGGCAAAAGGATTGTTATCATACTCATTAGCTTCAGCTCTAGAAGCAGCTAAAACAATCGGTACACCTTCAACATCTGTATCCAACTCTAAATTATTGCTCATAACAGAAACCTACAAAGAATTTTATGTTTTTTTAACAAGCATTTTTTTAAACAAAGGATCCTTAAGAGTCTCCTGAAGTTGACCTAGAAAATCATTCCATGAAAGACTATTATTAGACCATTTAATCATTTCTTTTTTATGAAGTGAAAAAATTTTAAGAAAACTCTGCCAACTATAACCATCATCTTTTAATGGTTTAGACCAACCAGCATCACGCCAAAGATAACTAGGAAGCTTGTTTCCAAACCATAAAGTAAAAGAATCTATTTTAAGTTCCAAGTTTTTTTTCTGATTCATAAAATGTTTTTTTAATTTTTTAGGTTCAGGTGGAATATGATAATTCATAGATTTTATACCCCATATATACTATATATAATATTTACAGCAAAGAGAGCATCAAGTATATATTTTTTTATAAAAAAATAAGAGAAAAACTACAATAATTAAGGATAAATGAGAAAAAAAATATTACACTACTCTAAATTTATTAATAGAAAACTTAATATTTAGATAACAAAAATATAACTAAAAGAATATAAGACGGTGGAAGAGCTGAAAAAAATTATAACCATTAAGGATAAACTATTTGCTCATTTAGAAACTTGGAGGATTTATACTATTATATGGTGTGGTCTTGTAAGTCTTACAGGTTCATGCATATCTCATGAAGGTTTTCCACCATTAATAATTGCTTTTTTTGTAACAATTACACCGATGATGGGATGGGCGGCAGCTCTATATCTATCAGATTTTTTAGACAGAAAACTTGATGCTATAGAAAAACCCCATAGGCCTATCCCTTCTGGAAGAATCAGCCCCAAAGAAGCAATAATTGTAGGCGGAATCTTTGTGATAACAGGGCTGATTATTTCATATATCTTAGGAATCTATAACTTTATTTTAGTGTTTATAGTAGCTATACTAGTTTATTCATATACAAAGATTTCAAAATCAAAAGGTTTAATGGGCAATCTGAACCGTGGAGTTGTAATAGTCGCAGCATATTTTTATGGAGTTTTTTCAGCAAATATACATATTGAATTATTGCCAGTATATATCTGGATATTACCACTTGTATTTCTCTTTCACGACACTAACAGCAATTTAGTTGGAGCCATTCGAGATATGAAAGGCGACAAAAAAGGAGGATATCAAACTATACCAGTCAAGTATGGCCTGGAAAAATCTGTTTATATTTCATTAATTTTAACATTTATATGGCATGGTATACTATTATTTTTACAATATAACTATAAATTTTTAGAACCAGTTTTTTATGTTTTTTTGTTAATCGATATTTTTATTATAGTTTCATTATATGGTTATATGTTTAGATCTATCAAAGACTACACTCGAAAAAAAGCTTTAAATTTTCATCGTTTTTTTGTGATAGAAAGAATAATACTTGCATCTAGCATCATATTAGGAATAATTGAAATTAACTTAGGAGTAATTATTCTGATTTTATCCTTGATAACAACTATTACATCTCAACATTATTTAAGAAGTAGATATGAGTTTGTTGATAAAAAATGAAATATGCAGTTATTGGCTTAGGTGCCGTTGGGAGTATCATTGCTGGTTTACTTTCAAAAAACAATGAAAATGTTATCTTAATTGGTAAAAAAACACAAATCGAGCAGATTAAAAAAAATGGATTAAAAATCTCAACAAATCAATCTGAGACAATAATAGAAAATCTTAACTTATCATCAAAGTTTGCTTCTGTAGAGAAAGTTGATATACTTTTTGTATGTGTAAAATCACAGGATACTAAAAAATTATTTTTAGAACTAAAAGAGTTTCTAAAAGAAGAAACGGTTATTGTTTCATTACAAAATGGTGTTAGAAACGCTGAAATAATAAATAAAATTGTTAAAAATAAGGTACTTTCATCAGTAGTTTTATTCAATGCCGTATACAAAAAACCAGGAAACGTCGACTTGTCAATCAGGGGAGGAATTCTATTAGAAGATGATAAAAAATATTCAAAAATAATAGATGAATTATTCAAAAACACGGATGTAAAAATAACTCTTGTCGAAAACATAAAAAGTTACCAATGGAGTAAACTTATCCTAAATCTGCAAATAGCTGTAACTGCACTTACTGGTCAAACAATAAAAGAATCAATTATAAATAAGGATTCGAGGAAAATTTTAGCTGAAACAATGTCTGAAGGAGTAAAAATTGTTGACAAATCAGGTGTTAAACTTGAAAAACTGCCGGGTCTTGATCCAAAAAAAATGATTAAACGGCTTAATATGCTTAATTCAATATTTTTAAGAATAGGAAGTAAATTTCTTGGTGTTTCAAAGAATGCTAGAAATTCAATGTGGCAGAGTCTTGCAAGAAATAAAAAAACTGAAATAGATTTTATAAATGGTGAAATTGTAAAACTTGCAGAGAGAAATAATTTAGAAGCACCTATAAATGAAAAACTTGTAAAATATGTAAAACAGGCCGAAAAAAAAGACAGTGTTGGTAACATCAAACCCAAGAAGTTGAGAAAAATATTAGATTTTTAATTATTAAATTTTATTGGAAGCATTCTTAAGTTTGATATGAATTATAATGGATAATGAAAAGAAATTCAAATAAACAAATTCAAGAGCAATGGGCAAAATATTGGGATAACGTCTGGGTTCAGAAAGACGACTCAAAAAAACTTAAATCAATTAATAAAAAAGAGCAAATTTATTTTTCTTTAGCAGGCATTATCAACTCATATATTAAAAATTATATTAAAAATGATAAAGAATACAGAATAATTGAGATTGGTTGCGGTGGTTCTTCAATATTTCCAATTTTGATGAAGAGCTTTAAAAATCTAAAAATCGCAGGTATTGATAGGTCTCTTCTTGGATGTAATTTCGTATTTGAAGGAAATGAATATAGAAATGGATCTGTTGATGTCATCTGTGGTGATGCATTACAAATTCCAATAAAAAATAATTCTTTCGATATCTCTTATAGTATTGGCCTTGTTGAACATTTTGAAAATCAATATGAAATTATCAAAAGCCATGTAGATCTTTTAAAAAAGGAGGGGTTAGTTGTAATAGTGATACCAAATCTAACTGGTTTTCAAAAAAAACTATTAAGATCTGAGCTTTTTAAATCCAAAACAGCATTGAACAATCAAAATTGGATTAATGGAATGAAAATAACGACAACTAATGATTTAAAAAAAATATTAAAAAAGCTAGATTGTAAAAAAATCGAAATCATACCCGCAGGAGGGTTACATCCGCTTTTAATGTTGGAATCATATTATTCAGAGAAATACTCTGAAGCAAATAAATTTTCAGATACTATTTATAAAATCTTTTTATCAGGACTGTTTATAATAATTAATATTCCCTTTATATTTAGATTAAACATGATGAATTTATCACCTTTCATTGTAGCCACTGCAATAAAAAAATAATAAAAAAAACATATAAGTTGATAAAAAATGAGTAGTAAAATAGTTATAAATTTTTTTTCTTTTATCAAAAAAATTTTGTTTTCTGAATTTCCTGATAAATTCAAACCCGGGAGTTTAAAAAATGTTGTAGATCTGATGTTCAGAGTTTTTGAAAAAACAGCTCATAATTTTGATTTTATAACAAATGCATATTTGAATGCATATGAAGTTATGATTGAAAAAGAGTTAAAACTAACAGAGGTATCAAAGGATGATTCTGTTTTAATCATTGGATGTGGTTCTCTGCCTTCTACATCTATTGTTATTGCTGAAAAAACTAATGCTAAAAATGTTAGTATGGATATAGATAAATCTGCAGTTGAAGCAGCTAGAAAAATATTAAAGAAAATGAATCTTTTAGATAAAGTAAAAGTAAGACTTGTTGAAGATATAAATTATCCAATAGATGATTTTGATTTAATCTTTATTTTATATGGTGTTAAGAAACAGGAAAAAATTTTTAGACATATTTTTGAAAATGCAAAATCAGATGTTAAAGTTATAATTAGATCATATTCAGATGATTTTAAGAATGTTTTTGATTTTAAAAATTTTAAAGTTTTAGATCATTTTATAATTGTTAAAAAAGTTAGATCTGATGTTTTTGGACCTGTTTTTTCTTTTCTTTTAGAAAAAAAATAAGTTTGTTTTATTTTTTTATTTTAGAAACTATTACTTTTATTTGATCTGAACGTGCATCTTTTTGTATATGATCTGTTTCTGTTACTCTGACTTTAACACTTTTTCCTATTTTTTGTTGAAATCTTTTTTGAAGTTCATTAATTAATTCTTTAACACTTACTCCTTGGTTTCTTTGTTTTTCATCTATTACGATTAATATTTCAACGTCATCAAGATCATGTTGCACTATTTGGAATTGTTTTATTTTATAAGAGTTAAAAAATTCCATTGTTTTTGCAGGGATACCAGTTACACTCAATGGAGAAAGTGTTTTTCCATTTGGAAGATAAATTAATTCTGATGTTCGGCCTTCGATGTGTTTTATTAATTTTGAAGTTATTCCACAACTTGTTTTTTTATCAATAGGTACAACTATGTCATCTATACCTGTATATCTTATTATTGGGGTTCCTTTCCCGTATAGTTTTGTTATTACTGTATGACCTGGTTTGTTTAAAGGAACGGGTTTATTGTTATCATCAAGTATTTCCATGTAGACATAGTCTGAGTGGATGTGGAAAAAGTTGCCTTCAACACATTCGAAACCTATTGGTCCTCCTTCTGTTGTTCCATAAATGTCAAAAACGCGTGTGTTGAATGCCTTTTCTACATATTTTTTTGTGTACTCATCAAGTGTTGAACCTCCAGAGCCTATGAATTTTGGTTGAATGTTTTTTCCTTGCCCATTGTGTTTTAAATATGCTAGTTGTCTAAGCATGTTAGGATCAGTAGCTAAAAACTCTGGTTGGAAAACATTTAGTTCTTTGATTATTTTTTCTGGTTTTTCACCTAAATGCAGATATTTTACATGATCCATTGATATGAATTTTTTTGCGAAAGGCATTAGACTTTCTGAGAAAAAAGCGTTTTCTGCACTACCTGGTTCTACATCTATTATCAGACATGATTTTGTAGTTCTCCAGTTTCCACCATATGCTTTTAAAACTCTTATAAAAGCAAGCAGGCTTTTGATTGCAGCAAAACGGTCGATATAAATAAAAACTGGTTTACCAGTAGAGCCACTAGTAGATATTGTAAAACCGTCTTTTGTTTTAAAATTATAAGGTTTAATGTTTACAGGATAGTTATTTCTTAAATCATCTTTTGTGATGAAAGGAAGTTTACCGATATCATTTATTCCATGTATATCATCGGGATGAACTCCAGCTTTTTTGTATTTATCATGATACATTGGCACAGTGTATGCATATTTCACAATTTTTCTAAGTTGTTTATCCTGATATCGTCTAAGTTTTTCTTTGTCAAAACTCCATGGTCTATTGATATCAGAAAGATAATTTTTGCCTAGATTATATAGAAATTTAGGATCGATAAAGAAACTCATTTTTCAAATATTTCCTCTTTTTTTGCTCTACATGTATTATTAACACAAGATATTTAACTTTTAATAATAGAACTATATTATTTGATTTAAAGGGAGGCGTCTTAACTGAGCGTGTTTTCTATGATTCGTGGATTTTTAGCTTTAAAAATTCATGAAAGAAACTCTAGAGAAAAAATACTTAAAATTCAAGAAAAAAAATTCCGTAAAATTTTAAAATTTGCCTATAACAATTCTAAATTTTATCATAATCTGTATAAATCAAAAGGTATTTCAGAGGAGGAATTGGATAATATACCTGTTGAAAAAATACCTGTGGTAGATAAAGAAACATTAATGGAAAATTTTGATGATGTGGTAACAGTAGATGATGTTTCCAAAAAAGAGGTTCTGAGTTTTTTAAATGAAAGTAAACATCCTAATGATCTTTTAAAAAACAAATATCATGTTATTCATTCATCAGGTTCCTCTGGTAAATTAGGTTTGTTTCTTTACAGCAAAAAAGAATGGGACAGCATTTACCCATATATTACAAAAGCTTATGATTTCAATTTCAGAAAAAACCGTTCTGTTTTTATAGGTGCAACAGGAGGACATTTCGCAGGAGCCAGCTTTAGTAGTTGGGGTGGAAAAGGAATACCTGGTTTATTTAATGAACCACTTATACTTAATGTAAATGAACCAATAGATCAGATAATAAAAAAACTAAATAATTTTAAACCAACAATTTTAGGTGGTTATTTTAATGCTTTAAAAATTCTTGCTCAGAAAAAAGAAAATGGTTTACTCAAAATTAATCCTAAAATATTAGTAAACTGTGGGGAAGGACTAAACCTTAAAGACAAAGAATTTATTGAGAATGTTTTCGATGCACCTATGTCAAATTTGTATAGTTTTGCTGAATGTATTGTTTTAGGATTTGGAAAGGATGAATATGAAGGCATATACCTTTTTGATGATTTAGCAAAAATTGAATTTAAAAAAGATTATATAATTGTTACAAACCTGTATAATAAAACAGAGCCGATAATTAGATACAGAATTGATGACTATATTTCATTAAAAAAAGATAAAAAAAACAAGTATCCCTTTACACTAGTAAATGAAATAATTGGAAGAGCAGAGTTTATAATTTGGTTTAAAAATGAAGAAGGAAACAAAGATTTTATTCATCCTTTGATTTTTACAGATTTTTTTGTTAAAGGATTAGATAAACATCAAATAATTATAACCGGTGAATCTTCATTTATTTTTAAAGCAGTTATTAAATCTGATGAAAAAAAGAGAGTTTTAAAGGAAATAGATAAAAAATTAGAAAAAATTTTATTAGATAAAAAATTTTCAAATGTCAAATACCAAATCAAAGAAGTTGATGAAATTCCTGTTAACCCAAAAACAGGTAAATATAAACTAGTAATAGATAAGAAAAAAAATTGATGTTTTAATCATCTCTTATAAAAAACATTCTAAGTCCTGCTTTAATAAAACGGAAATCCCATTTTTTAAAAGCTCTAAAAATTTGTCGAAAAAGATATTTAGGATTAAAATAAAATTTTTTATGAGCATATAAACAGTAATCATTTAGCTCCTCTTTTGACAGTTTACTTAATCCTCTGTTTGAGTCTGCATCCACAATATATTCATCTGATCTGACTTTGCCATTTTTCACAGCTTCATCCCACATCTCGGAACCGCGGTAATAACCAAGAGTTAAAAAATGTGCGATATCCAATGGAATACTTCTAGCAAAACGAATTGTATCCTCAATATCTTCTTTTGTTTCCATTGGTGCACCAAAAATAAAACTACCAGAGGTTATGAAACCCATTTTGTGGCTAAGATGTACTGCATTACGAATTTGATCAGGAGTTGTTCTTTTATTATAAAAATCTAAAACTTTCTGATTAGCTGATTCGATACCAAAAGAAATAAATTTTACACCGGCATCCTTCATTTTTTTATAAATTACTGGATCTGCTGAATCTACTCTAGCAGCCATAACCCAGAAATTTAGATTAAAATTATTCTCGATTACTTTATCCATTATTTTTCCGACACGTTTCTTATTTGCAAGAAAATTATTATCAACAATTATAACAGTTTCAAAACCATCTTTTACAATCTTACGAAGCTCTTTGATGACATTTTCAACAGATCTCTCACGATAACATGGATCTATTGCATTATAACCACAGAATCTGCAATTATATGGACAACCCCGTGTTGTGATTATAGAAGTTGTTTTACCATCGGTCATTTTTTGACCTAAGATATAACCATAGTCATATTTTTCAACAAGATGGCGAGCTGGAAAAACGATCTTATCTAAATCTTTTATAACATCTAAATCCGCGGTTTTTTTAATCAAACCTTTTTTATCACAATAACAAATCCCTTTAATCGCTGATAGGTCTTTTTTACCGTTCAAGGCATCAACAATATCAAGTATGTTTTGCTCCCCTTCCCATTTAACACAAATATCTGAATCAAAATCCATAAGAGCATCTTCTGGATCTAACGCACAATGAGGGCCACCAATTAAAAAAGGTTTATTTTTTTCAATGTTTCTAATAAATTTTGCTAATTCTTTTGATTGCTCAAAAGAACTTGTACAAATAGTTAGACCTATAACATCTGACCATGAAATCAATGATTTAAGTTTTTCACGTTCAACATTTTCAGCAGTTAAATCTAATACTTCAATACTGTGACCGTCTTTTTCTAGAATTGCTGAAAGATATAATATTCCCAGAGGTGGAGAATAAGGATTAACCGGTAAGGTTTTTTTATCTGCGATTCTAAATCCTCTACCTGGAGGGAAAATAAACAAAAAATTCATTTTTAGATCCTTTTTTAAATATTAAAATCATTTTTGTAATATCTTCTAAATGTAACATTAGTCCCCATAGGAAGTAAT
Organism: uncultured Thermoplasmatales archaeon; assembly: GCA_964391965.1. Classification (GTDB taxonomy): domain Archaea; phylum Thermoplasmatota; class E2; order DHVEG-1; family DHVEG-1; genus JAZKSG01. The sequence goes on from CAYMOC010000002.1 coordinate 34,807, forward strand.
GCTCCCATTCTCCTAACTGTTGTTAAAATCCTTGTGTTTCTTTTTATGATATTCTTCCACGAGTAAAATTCTTTAGCGACTTTTTTACTCCCGTTTAATAATTCTTCAACGGTCATATTTTTGGGTTCAAAAACAACATCAACCTGATTATATTTACTCCAATCTTTAGTAAAAATACGTCCTTCTCTATCAAGCCTATCAAATAAAGGCGTACCTGGATACGGCGTTAAAATATTTATTTCAAGAACATCTATTTCAAGTTCATTTATTTTTTCAAGAGTTGCATCAAAAACATCAGGTGTGTCTTCATCAAAACCAAATATTATCCCCCCTTGAATTGACATCCCGTAATCATGAACACGATCTATCATTTTACTAAAATCTTCAACCTTATTATGTGTTTTTTTTATACCATTAAGAGCAGCCTGACTAACTGATTCAAAACCTACAAACCATTCAACACAACCAGATTCTCTAGCCAGCTGTAAAAATTCATCATCAGCTTTTAACAAAACATTAGTTGTACCATTAGACACCCAACTTTTATTTATCTTATTTTTAATCATTTCCTTGAAAAGTTTTTTAGCATATTTTGGATTCGCAGTTAAATGAGGATCATGAATTGTAAAGAGTCGGTTAGGCATTTCTTTCATTTCATTTATTACATTTTGTATAGGTCTTTGTTTAATACCATGCTCGCAGAAACTAGCAATTGCACAAAACTCACACCTGTTGGGACAACCACGTGTTGTCTGAACAGCACCCATAATAGGATTATGTCTGATAAGATCTCTTCTTATAGGAGGTATGTCCTCGGGTTTATAGTTTGTATCTTTTTCATAAATTTTTTTAAGTTTTCCTTTCTCAAAATCAGCAAGAAGCTTAGGCCAGTTCGATTCAGCCATACCTAAAATAATACTATCAGCATGTTTCAAAGCCTCTTCAGGCACAGCAGTTGGATGATAACCTCCAAGAACTACTTTTTTACCCCTTTTTCTAAACTCATCAGCTATTTCATAGACACGTGGAGCTGTCATAGTATAACAAGTAATACCTATAAGATCTGCATCAGTATCAAAATCAAGGGAATCATAGTTCTCATTAACGATTTCTACATCATATTTTTTAGGAGTGATTGCTGCAACATGGGGCAAAGTAATTATTGGATAACCAAAAAGAATAGAAGCCCATGAGCTTTTATCATTTACAGTAGTTGCACCATGTTCAATCCTTGGAAACACAAGAAGTACTTTAATAAAGTTCAAACCTCCCTAATTAATATTAAACTATTTATTGAACCTAAATAATTTTTATGATGATTTATCCTTAAGAAGGGGAAGTATATTTAATCTTTTTTATTAGGTGATTAATAAAAAAATCAAAAAAGTTTATCAAAATCCGAGATGAAATAATCGGATTTATTTATTTCAACAGACTTAAAATCTATTTTAATTTTTGGATAGAGTTGAAATTTTGTTTTAATTTTTTTATTTAGACCATGTGAATTTAAAACTAAATTTAAACCAAAACCTTCAGGTGGTTTTAAAAAATCTAAGCTTATAGAACTATGATTTGTGTTAAATAATTGTCTTTGAGGTTCAAATTTACAAAACCCTTCTAAATCTATTCTTCTATCGCCATTTGAATAAAAACCTTTTACAGTTCCAGGTTGTTCATAAACTATATATGCATTCTTATTGTCAGATAATTTAAATAGAAAACCATATGGGTCAGTTTTTTTCTTAAAATTTATTTTGAATTTTTCTTTATCATCCTGAAAGATTAAACTTATTTCAGTGGGGTAATAAATATCATGATCTTCTGAATATTCAATTTTTTTATATTCAAAACATCCATTAAAAAATTCTTTATATTTGCATCCATCCTTAGATAAAATAATTGTGCCTATAACAGGGCCTTTTAATATCCATCCTAAAATATTACCATAAAAAAGAGTCCAACCATTATCAAAAACTGCCCATGCCCAATCATAACCAAGAGGGTTATTGTCTTTACTAAAAGCTAAGGAATTTGGGATTCTTGGTTTTTTGCATTGCAACCATTTACCCATTAGTTTAGCATAAGTTGAAAGACTTTTTTTAATATTTCTTGAATATGTAAACCAGTTTGTATATGAAAAATCTCCCCATACATGTTCATAATATCCAGAGCCGTTTACTGAAAAATTATTTTGATTTATGTTTAACAAACCTGAGATTTTACATTTTGGGATAAAACCATACCTGTAAAAACCTAAACCCATTGGAAGCCAGCCGTTAGTTGTTCCTTGGGATACCCAATGTGGTAGTGCTTCTGATTTATATGTTAAATTGGTTTGTATATTGTTTTTTTTATCATTCAAAAAAATTTTATAATCTGGGAATAAACCTTCGATGTATGAATCTTTGTAATTTATTTTTTGAGTTTTGTGATCTGCATATATTTTCAGTTTTTTTCGCTGATTTTCAGAATAATAACTATAATGTTTATTTTCATCTAAGTCGAAAAGAGTTATAAAAAAATTTGAGCCGTATTCTTTTGATTTTTTGAACCATTCGCCAAAGGAGGCTTTTAAATTCCATTTTTTTTTATTATCATTTTGTTTTAAAAAAGCTTCGAAACACCACCACTCTATTGCACTTTTTTCATGTTCTTTTTCATCAGAACAGCTCCAAGGATTTTTATTATCAACCATAGACAAAAATTGTATTAAATAGATTATATAAATATGTTTATCATACATATAAAAAAGTTTTTTTATAGGATAAAACATATAAAAAATGGTTTTCTTTGCAGATGAAAAAAACAAAAGTTGACATAATAGGCGGGGGAATATCAGGATTAGCCGCAGCCATAGCAATAAAAAAACTTAACAAAAAAATAGATGTAAATATCTATGAAAAACACAAAAAAATAGGATACAACCCAGAAGGAAGAAGATGTGGAGAAGCCCATTCAATAGAAGGAAAATGGAAAAAATGGAAACCAAACAAAAAAAGCATATTCAATGAAATATACAAAGTCGAAACAATAGTCGGGAAAAAAACTTATACACTAAAAAGAAAAAAAGGAACATCCTGCATATTAAACAGACAAGAATTCATATCAAATTTAGGAAAAAAAGCAGAAAAACTTGGAGCATACATACAAACAGATAACAAAATAAAAACAATAAAAGAATTAGATGCAAAATACATAATCGATGCATCAGGATGCCCTAGCTTTGTAAAAAAAGAATTAAAAATTAACCATGGAATAACAGGAAAAACATATCAACAAACAATAGAAAACTCAAATTTTTTCATAAAAGACACCGTTAAAATATTTATAACAGAAAAAACAGGCTATTATTGGATTTTTCCAAGAAATCCCGATAAAAAAGAAATTAATCTAGGTGTAGGCATTGTCGGAAAAAAACAAGCTAACTTAAAAAAAATATTAAATGAATTTAAAGAAAAATACAAAGTCACAGGAGAAATTAATTACAAAACAGGAGGGTTGATACCGGTCGGGCTGCAGAGGCCGCTTAAACATGAAAATATACTATTTGTTGGGGATACAGGAGTCGGCACTTTTCCGTATACTGGAGAGGGAATATACCGTGCTCTATTAAGTGGAGATATCGCAGCGGATTGCATCGTCAAAAAACAAATAAGAAGATATCCTCATGAAATAAATCAAAATTTTATCAAATGGGATCTTATTGGAAAAAATGTAATAAGGATAAGCTCAGTATTAGAAAGTATAAGCCCAAAAGCTGTTGTTTCAATGCATCAAAAATATCTCAATTTTTTTATTAGCAATTGAATAGAAAATAATATTATTACTATTTATTTTTAAATTTTATCTATCAAATTTTTTGGGATACATGGTGTAACCAAATTCGTCAAAATAAAAAATCATTTTTTTATAAATGTATTCTCTAAGAAACTTTACTTCTCGGGCAAGATTAAGATTTCTAGGCTCTACATAATCCTTAAAATCTACGTCAGTTGTTACATCTAAAAAATCAAGTACTTCATCCATTGTTTTATCTGTTTTATTACAAAGTGACTCATATGTAATAGAAACATAATCATTATCATTTAACTTATGTATATTATTTAGATAAAAACTTGTTTCTTTTGAAGCCCTATTTATAATATCAAAAACACCAGTAGGAAAAAAACCTGAATAATATAAACGATTTAATGCTAAAAGAATAGGATTTTCATATGTTTTATTATATTTTTTTGAAAACATTGCAGTATACAAATTCTTTTTCTCTAATAATTTCTGCCATGCCCTCATTGTAGAACTGATAACTGCTAGTGGATTTCTGTTGATAAAAATAAATTTGGCATTTGGAAAATGTTTTTTTATAAATAAAAAATTTGGATAATCATATGGGTTTTTAAGAAGAACAGGATAATTATTTTTAGATATAAACATAATTTTTTGACATAATTGTTTTAAAAGAGCTGTGTTTTCCAAAGAAGTTTTCTCAGACATGTTTTTTTTAGTGTAAATGTAAACATATTCATGAGCGTAATCAGCTGTTACTTTAATTCGATCAATTTTTCTATTAGTGATTCCTTTTGATTTAAAAACTTCATTAAGTTCTTCCTTTGTATCTTGTTCAAGGTTATTTATATGATTATAAATTAACTCATCATATTTTAAAATATGATACGCAGTTACAATATTGAGTTTTTTTGTATCACCTAGCATTTTGTAAAGAATGCTTGTACCAGATCTATGCAAACCCATGATAAATATAGGATAAAAATCCATATTTTCTATTAGGTTAAGATGTGTTTTGTCAATATTTTTTTCTTGTAACATTTTTTTATCAGAAAAATATAGTTTATTGTTATAAAATAATTTTTTTCAGATGTTTAGTTTTTCATTTTTGTAAAAATATCTAGTACTTAAACCTGAAAGAAATGATGTTAAAACATCTATAACATTAAAACCATTGTTTTTTATACTTCTTTTTAAACAGTTTTTAACCGAGTAAAACTCTCCAGCTATCCTTCTGATACCCTCATATAATTCATCAGCCGTCATTTCTTTTGGTATGAAATTTACTTTACCTTCTTCATATCTTGACCAATCATAACTTGTTATCCTTCCTTCTTTTTCCAATCTATCAAATAGTGGGGTACCTGGATAAGGTGTTAATATACTAAATGTTGCTGAATCAAGACCCCAATCATACATTGCTTTAAGTGTTTCATCAAAACAATCTGGTGTGTCATAATCTAACCCAAATACAAAAAAACCTGTAACTTTCATATCATGATTTTTGATTTTTTGGATAGCTTTTTCATAATCTTCAACCTTATTTGTACCCTTACCAGCAGAATCGATGCTTTCTTGGGATATAGATTCTATACCAAGATACCATCTTACAACGCCTGCTTTTTTAGCTAATTCTAAAAATTCATCATCTTTTGCTACAATATTTATATTGCCAAATGCATAAAATTTTTTATCAAGTTTCGCCATTTCCCTAAAAAGTTTTTTTGTATATTTTGGATTGATCGTGAGTGATGCATCTGCAAAAAATATTGATTTAGATTTTATTTTTTTCATTTCGTCAATTACAGATTCTACAGGACGGGCTCTAAAAATTCTTCCCTCCACCCTATTCATAGCGCAGAATTCACAACCAGTTGGACAACCTCGAGATACTTGGATTCCCTCCATAAAAGTATAATTACCGACATCATGTCTTGCCTGTGGTATTTCTTCAGGTTTTACTAATCTTTCAGGTGTATATATTTTTTTAAGTTCTCCTTTTTCTAAATCCTTTAAAAGTTTAGGCCAAGTAAGTTCTCCTTCTCCAATAACTATTGCATCAGCATGCTCTTTTACTTCATCAGGCATAAGAGTTGCATGATAACCACCAATTACTACAGGCATATTTTTTTCTCTAAATTTTTTTGCGACTTCATAAGCTCTAAGAGAATTATAAGTTAGAGACGTGATACCGACCAAATCATATTTTTTATTAAAATCTATAGTTTCATATCTTTCATCAATGATTTCAACATCATGTCCGTCCGGTGTAATACCAGCGATTTGTTGTAAAGTCAAACTAGGATAAGTAATCTTATTTAACATACTTCTTTTTGTATTTGGATGAGGAGAAACTAATAAAATTTTCATCTTTTAACACATCTAACAAATTTTTTTTATAAATTTTTTATATACAATTCTTATATTTGTAGTTTTACCAACAAAACCCTGTTAATAAACTAAATTTTAGCGTAAATACACTCTATACTGGTTTAGTTTACTAAATAGGTTTTATTTAAAATTTTTTGATAGATCTATCCAAAAGAAAAAATTGATATCAACAGTAGTTTTTAATATTTCATGTTTTATTTTCCAATACTGGCGAATTGATATTATGAATGAATTCTTTAATCCAAAAAATACATTTTCGTTTTTAAAAACATTTTTTTTCGATCCAAAAAGATTAAAGAATTTTTCCAAAGAAAAAATGGAAAGATATAGAAATAAAGCATTTAGAAAAACAATAGAGTATGCTTATACAGTTCCTTTATACCATAAAAAATATAGAAAAGCAGGAGTACACCCTAAAGATATAAAAGGATTTAAAGATATAGAAAAACTACCTTTCGTTACAAAGAAAGACCTTAGAGAGGCATCCTTAGAAGAGATTATTTCAAAAGGTGCAAAAAAAGAGAATAAATATGTTGTTTGCACCAGTGGTTCTACTGGAAAACCTGTAAATTTTTTTACTGATTTTCAAACATTATCAAAAAGTATTGGGATTTACTTGAGAGAATTAGAGATTTTTGATTTACATTGGAGAAAGTCAAAAGTAGCACATATTGGAAATTTTAGTAAAGACAAAGCAGATTCTGCTTTCGAAGAAGGTTTTGTATCCAAAACACGTGTTTTTTACAACCATAGTAACTCTCTTTCAATTAACAATTTTGAACCGATAGATAAAATTATGAAAAAATTAGACAGTTTTAAACCCGATCTGATTTTATCCTACCCGGTGACTTTTAAAAATTTAGCTTTTTTAAAAAATAAAGGATATGGTAAAAACGTTAACCCCCAGGTTTTAGCTGTTGGCGGTTATGTTTTAGATGAATATACCAAAAAATATGTAGAGGATGCTTTCAACTGTAAAATGTTAAATGTTTACTCATCAGCAGAATCAGGTGCAGATATTGCATTTGAATGTTTTGATGATACTTGGCATGTAAACCATGATTTTTTCCATGTTGAATCTATAGATGAACAAAGAACTCCTGTTGATGATAAAACTTCAGGTCATGTTGTTTTGACAAGGATGTTTGGACAAGGAACGCCTATAGTTAGATACACAGGTATGGATGATTGGGTTACAATAGAAGAAGATTATAACTGCAGTTGTGGTTTAAATACCCCTATTTTAAAAGGTGGTATTAAAGGTAGGATGAGCACAAGTGTTATTTTACCAGATGGAAGAGTTTATCCTTCTGCATCATTTGCTTTTATATCTGTTATTTTAAATAAGTTTAATACAAAAAAAGTGAAACAATTTCAGATAATTCAGAATAAAATTGATGATATTGAGATTTTACTTGTAATAGATGAAGTCCTTAGAGATAAACCTCCCGCGGTTGATAAAATTTTTAATAAAATAAAAGAAAAATATCAAGAGATCTGCGGAGAAAATGTTAATATCAAAGTAAGAGAGGTAGATGAAATTAAATCTGAAAGAGGGAAACCTTCACCTTTGGTGATTTCAAAGATTGATACTGAAGAGGCATATAAAAAAATATTATAAAGAATAGATTTTAACATTATTTTTTATTGATATATTTGGAAGTCGAAAATATTAAATCAAATAGTTTTATTCCTCAGGTTGAGAACTATGAAAATACAAGTTATAATGGGATCAAAATCTGATATGAAGGTAGCTGAAAAAGCAGAGAAAATATTAAAAGAATTCAGTGTAGATTATGATATTAAAGTAGCTTCAGCACATCGTACACCTGATTTTTTAAAAGAACTCGTTCAAAAATCTGATGCAGATGTATTTATTGGAATAGCCGGGCTTTCCGCAGCACTACCAGGCAGTATAGCCGCACATACAATAAAACCTGTTATAGGCGTTCCTGTTTCAGGTAAAGTAAATTTTGATTCGATTCTTTCAATTGTTCAAATGCCTCCAGGGATACCTGTTGCCGCTGTTGGTTTAGACCGTGGAGATAACGCAGCTCTTTTAGCAGTTGAAATACTTTCCCTGATGGATTCGAAAATTAAGGATGAGTTGAAAAAATATAGAGAAAAAAGAAAAGAACAGACTATAAAAAGCAACTAAGTTTTGTTTGGTAAAAAATTATGTTTAAAGCTAAAAAGTTTATAGAAGAATCAGTTGAAAAAATCAAAAACGATGTCGACGGTAAAGCCCTTATAGCTTTTTCTGGAGGAGTAGATAGTACTGTTTGTGCAGCTCTTGTAAATAAAGCAATCGGTGATGACCTAATAGCAGTACATGTAGACACTGGTTTTATGAGGAAAGGCGAATGTGAATCGGTAAAAGAATTAATGGAAAACATGAATCTTAATTATCGATTTATTGATGCAAGCCAAGATTATTATAAAGCTCTTAAAAATATTGTTGATCCTGAACAGAAACGTAAAATTATTGGTGAAAAATTTATACGTATTTTTGAAAAAGTAGCCAAGGAAGAAAACATTGATTATTTGGTTCAAGGAACAATAGCTCCGGATTGGATTGAATCAGGTGATGATGTACGTGATACAATTAAATCTCATCATAATGTCGGTGGTCTTCCTGAAAAAATGGATTTAAAACTTGTTGAACCACTTCGAGATCTTTACAAAGACGAGGTCCGCAAACTTGCTAGAGAGATGAAGTTACATGTTTCAGAAAAACAACCATTCCCGGGACCGGGTCTAGCAATTAGAATTATGGGTGAGGCAACATCAGAAAGAGCAGATATTGTTAGAGAAGCATGTTTTATTGTTGAAGATGAAATAAACAAAGCTGTTGAAAAAAAACTTATGGAGATGCCTTGGCAGTATTTTGCAGTACTACTCCCAGTTAAAACAGTTGGAGTACATGGAGACAAAAGAGTTTATGGAGATGTTATAGCTGTTAGAGCAGTAAAAAGTATGGATGCCATGAGTTGTTCATTTAGTAGCATACCTGATGAAATCTTAGATAACATATCTAACAGAATCACAAACACACTTGGGGATAAAATCAACCGTGTGGTTTATGATGTGACAAATAAACCACCTGGAACAATCGAATGGGAATAAAAAACCATGGTTAAAATCTATGTTGTAGATAACGGCGGTCAATGGACACACAGGGAATGGCGTACATTAAAATACTTAGATGTAAACACAAAAATCATTCCAAATACAACACCTTTTAATGATTTAGAAAATAAAAAAATTGATGGTTTAGTTCTATCCGGTGGAGCACCACGCATAGGATTAAAAAACGAATTAGGGAACTGTGCTGAATATCTAGAAAAAGCAGATTTTCCAATCATGGGAATCTGTGCAGGTCATCAATTCATGGCAAGGTTTTTTGGAGGAGAAGCAAAACCCTCAAAAATCCCTGAATTTGGAAAAATAGAATTAACTATTATTGAAAACAATGATCTTTTCGAAGATGTACCCGAAAAATCAGTAGTTTGGGAATCCCATAATGACGAGGTTACAAAACTACCAAAAGATTTTATAAATTTAGCCGAGAGTGAAAACTGCAAAATTCAAGCTATGAAACATAAAAATAAACCATTTTATGGACTACAGTTTCATCCAGAGGTAGACAACACTGAATACGGAGAGGAAATCTTTAAAAACTTTGTAAAAAAATGTTTACAAAAAAAGTAATTAAACGCCTTTATAATTTTTAAAAAATAATTGGAGTGGAGAGGAAAATGAAAAAAAATATAATAATTACTACAATTTTACTTGTTTTTATAACAACCTTTATTTTAACTGGTTGTTTTGAAGAAGAAAAAATAACTAACCAAAATGAGTTGCTTTCAGATGTCCCATTTGAAGATATGAAACTCTCAAGTTCATCATTCAACAATAGCGAATATATACCAGAAAAATATACAAAATATGGAAAGGGTGTATCTCCGCCTCTAAGTTTTAATAATTGTCCAAACAACACTAAAAGTTTTGTTTTAATAATGGATGACTTCGATGCAGAAAATTTTGTTCATTGGCTTGTATGGAACATACCAGCTAATGATACAGGTTTTTATGAAAATGAAACAATTATTTATCCACAGGGGCTGAATGATTTTAATGAAATAGGTTATGGCGGACCAAAACCTCCAGCTAAATCCGATGTTCATAATTATCGGTTTATTTTATATGCTTTAAATGTAGAAGAAATAAATCTAAAAGAAGGTTCAACCCGAGAAGAATTGGAATCTTTAATAGATGAAAACAGTTATGCTATAGAAAAATCTGTTTTAATGTGTAAATACAAAAAAAATTAAAAACAGAGTTAGTCTACTGTTAGATTGTTTGGTGAGAAATCAAAAAAATTTTCTTATAGAGTGGGAGAGTATATTTTGTATACAGATAATAAACTAAAACCAAGTATTGCTGATGCATTAAAATTTATTGAAAATAAACATAAATCTGTACCTGAAAAAACTATTCTTTTAATAGCAGGTGATTGTATGATTGATTACAAGGGACGTGCTCGATCGTTTCTAGACTGGGGCGAACGTATAATTATGATAAAAGAAGATGGAAACGTGCTTGTCCACCGTCCGGAACTACGGGAACCAGTTAACTGGCAACCAGCAGGAAGTAAAACAGATTTTAAAATCGAAAAAAAGTTTTTAGTTATGAGATGTAGCCATAGTAAACCTGCTGAAAAAATGAAAATTAAGTTTCGATCTATAAAATTTGTGACAGCTACAAGGCTAAAAGATAAAGCTGCACCAGTGATTTCTGGTATGGAATCAGATGTAGTTAATCAAATTATGTCTGAACCAGAATGCATAGAAGAAGGATTCAGAGTAAAAAAACGAGAGAAACAGGTTAAATCAGGTATGATTGATCTTTATGGTTTTGACAAGGACCACATTCCTGTTGTAATCGAAGTAAAACGCAGTCTTGCAACCATAAGCGCAGTACATCAACTACGAATGTATGTAAATGATATAAAGGGTGAAGCAGAGGAAGCGAAAGTACGAGGCATACTTTGCGCACCTCGTGTTCCTGACATGGTAAAACATCTATTAGAAGATTATAACCTCGAATGGCAAGAAGTAGAAAGAAAAATAGTACTACCAGATGATTATCAAAAAACACTAAAAGATTTTTAACAAAAATTTCAAAAATAAATATATAAATAATAAAATTATACATCTTAGTTTAGAGAGTGATGTAAAAAAATGAAAAAAAGCATAATAATATTTGTATCATTTTTTATAATATTTTTAATGACATCAAACACTACAGCAGTTTCAAACACATTAACACCAGAAAAAGAAAAAATTATTGAAAAAAATGAAGAAAATAAAGATTATGAGAACATTGAAAAAGAGATAGATATTTTAAAAAATAATCTTGACTTAAAACATACAACAGGATTATTTGAATTCTTAGCTGCATGGCTTATAACTTGGGCGATCCATGTCGTCGATTTCTTTGAAACTTTTCATCCAATTGCATACAAAATAATGGAGATATTTGAAATACCTCTCTTAGTTGCTCTGTTGTTTCCTATGACCTATGTTTTATTAGTTGTATCTTTCTTTGAAGTTCTTTTCACATGATAGCAATCAAAAAAATTACCTTTATTTTTTTAAACAAGTAAACCAATACATATCTTAATGGTAGAAATTGTATTTGAAAATTTTATAAGTTCAGAGGATGTAGAATTAGTAATAAGACTATTTGCTGCTGTGATACTTGGTGCCATTGTTGGTTATGAAAGAGAGATGAGCCATAAACCCGCGGGTCTTAGAACACATATATTTGTTTGTATGGGTTCATGTCTTTTCACAATTGCTTCTTTTTTCTTGCTACCTGGAGATGTTAGTGGCAATTATGATGTAACAAGGATTGCAGCTGGCGTGGTTGCAGGAATAAGTTTTATCGGTGCAGGAAGTATAATAGCACTCCGCGGGGATGTGAAGGGACTTACAACTGCTGCTAGTTTATGGGTTGTTGCAGCTATAGGATTGATTATCGGACTTGGAAATTATTTACTTCCAATTCTTGCCACAGTTATTTCTTTTATAATCTTACAGTTAGAAAGAGTGAAGAAGAGACATATAAAAAAATAAAAATTTTTTTTATTAGTTAAAGATATGGCATGGAAGGATAATATCAAATAGATTTTTAACAAAATTTTTGAAAATATTCAATATTTTAAAGATAAGTGTTTTTTCTGTAAAGAATCGGTTTGTATTTGAGGTTTCTGTCCATGTGCTTTCTGCTCCATGTTCATCCTTTGTTTTGACTTTTATAAAATTTTCATATTCACGTATTATTTTACATGATTCTCCAGATTCGTATGGACCTAACCAGCCTGAATTGTCTCCGTTTTCCCATTGAAAAAGATAGTAAATTTTGTGTTTTTCTGCATCTGTTGTTGTAGCAGAATATCCTTCGTTTCCATTTATTGTTGTTCTTTCTACATCAGGTTTACTAGGTGCAGTATTGTAAATATTTAGATTTAAATTTTGAGACCATTCACTTTCCTGACCGTACACATCCATTACTTTTACTTTTATATCAAAATTTGTTGTAGAGGTTACACTCCAACTATGAGTTATAGTCATTTCTTCTCCAGATGGTTTTGGGGGGAGCCATCCTGTGTTTGTTTCATCCCCCCAGTCAAAAAAGTAGTATAATCCGTTGTTATCTGGATCTGTTGAGCTAGCAGTAAATGTTATTGTTTCACCGGCATTACTTCCATATATATCTGGATAGAAATTAATTGGTTTTTCTGGTTTTTGGTTTTCACCTATTGTCATATAGTATGATTCCTGGTTTATTTCACATTCTTTGTATTTTATTTTAAAAAATCCTTCTTCTCCCCAGTTTGTTCCCCAACTGTTTTTACATATCCAATAACCTGGATTATCATTGTATCCAACTATTGAAACGCAGTGTCCTCCAAGTTTTGATCCCCATACATGTTCATATATACCGCTGTTGTAATATTTGAAATCTTCATAAACGATAAATGTTGCTACAAGTGGACCATGAGTTACTATTGCATCTTTCATACCTTCAATGCTATTTGCTCTTCTGTAATTTGAGATTTTTGCTACTTTTTTCTGCCAGTTTTCACATGCATCATCACATTCTGTGTTTTTTGAGTCATATGGTAGACATGTTTCAGGTGGAACTCCAGTTGTTTTTAATCTATCAAGAGCGTTTTTTGGAAGCCATCCTGAACCGCATGTTCCTCCGCCGCAGAAAAAAAGTTGGCCCTCCGATAGATCAAAATCATAAAAGTTGTCTGAGTTTGATTTTAGGTAAACTTCAAATGCTGAAAGAGTTCCAAAAGCTACACAGCTTCCGCAATCTTCTTGGTTTTTAATTGGTGTTGTATAATCTACTCCGTTAATATTTCTCCAATCGTAACTTTCAGGGAGATTTGAGGAGGTTGGTTTTTGATCTGGAAGGTTGTCAGTTTCTTCTCTTTTTGCTCCTAATAGTGTTTTCATTTCTTCATTGGTTAGTTGTGATATGCTATTTTCAGCTGCAATCCATTCTGCATTGTTTTTTTCTATCGATGCCTGGATTTGATCTATTGTGTTATTTGATTTTGCAATGATGGAGTTGAAGTTTAATGAGATTATTAATAAAATTGTGTAAGCTATTATTATTTTTGGTTTTAACATATTTGACATGTTTATCTCTCCTTTTAAAAGCAATAACAAAAATAATTAACATACGTTAACTATATAATATTTTTCCAAAAAAAGAAAAAATTATCCCCATCTATCAAAAAGAGAATGAGCAAGTCCAAGCTGATCCAAAATTTTTCCAACCACAAAATCAACTAAATCCTCAATTTTTTCTGGTTTATGATAAAAACCAGGCATAGCAGGCAATATTGTAGCACCAGCAAGTTTTGCTTTTTTCATATTATCAATACCTGTTAAATCAAGAGGAGTCTCCCGTGGAACAAGAACAAGCTTTCTTCCTTCTTTAAGAGCGCAAACAGCAGCACGAGCAGTAAGAGTATCACCATAACCATTAGCAATAGAAGAAAGTGTTTTCATACTACAAGGGCAAACAACCATAGCATCAAGCTTAAAAGACCCGCTAGCTGGTCCTGCAAACATATCATCATTTTCGTAAACAAAATCAACAGATTTTTTTAAAACATTAAAAGAAAAACCAGTTTCATGTTCTAAAATATTTTTTCCACCAGATGAGGCTATTAAATGAATTTCAACATTTTTATTTTTAGAAAGAATTTCAACAAGTTTAACCCCATAGATAGAACCCGATGCTCCACCAATACTTACTAATAATTTCATTTTAAAACAAAAAAAATTATATTTTTGTTGCCTCAACAATTTTATTAAGAGCACTTTCAAGATTTTTTTCTTCCTCAAGAGCAGTACCAGTTACAATAATATCTGCTCCAGCTATAGCTTTTTTTCTAACAGTTTCGGCATCACGAATGCCACCACCGACAACCAAGGGAATATTGATGTTTTTCTTAACCGCTTTGATCATCTCATCAGAAACAGGATCGGGTGCACCGGAGCCAGCCTCTAAATAAAAAAACTTCATTCCAAGAAACTCAGAAGCAATACCGTATCCTACTGCAGTTTCAATATCAGATCGTTCGACTAAATCCACATCCCCCATCTTACCCGCAGTCATACCAGGTTCAACAATAAGATAACCCATAGAAATAGGTTCAAGACCAACATGTTTGACAAAAGGTCCACCTTTTACATGTTCACGGATAACAAAATCAAGATTCCGAGAATTAAGAAGACTCATAAAAAAAATCGCATCAGCATAACCACTAAGAAATTTAGCACCCGAGGGAAACAAAATAACAGGAAGATTACATTGAGCTTTAATTGCTTTAACAGTATCATCAACCTGTTCACTAGAAGCAAGAGTTGATCCGCCTACCATTATTGCACTACTACCTGCTTTTTCAGCGGTTTTTGCTTTAACAGCAGCTTCATCGGAAGTTTGATCCTCAGGGTCTAAAAGAGCGAAATGAAGAGTTCTTTCTAATGCAGTTTTTGATATATCTTCAGATAATGTCATACTAACACGTCGAAAATAAAACATACTATTTAAACATTATAGTTATCTTTAACCCAAAACTGTAAGATTTTCAATTAATTCCTTGTTACACGCTGCTATGACACTAGTTCTTTCATCCAAAGACAGGGGCATATCAAGCTTTCTACCCATCATATCTGTCACAAAACCACCAGCCTCACGAACAAACAAGGTAGATGCGGCAATATCAGTAACCCTCATGTACTCACGTCCAACAATATAAAAATCCAAAGCACCTGTAGCCACAAGACACATCTCCAAGCTAGCACAACCTAAAGAACGAACTTTATCTTGTTTAGCAAGAACGAAACTTTTTTTATCATAATTATTACCCAAAGTCAAACAAGAAAGAATCTGCTTATCGGGAACCTCTGGAGCGGCAACACGGTTTTTGTTCATAAAGGCACCATGACCTTTTTCGCAAACAAACAAATCACCAGTAGGAATATTACGAACCACACCATACCATACATCTGACAAGTTTTGTTTACCCACAGCTAAAGAAACAGAATAAAAAGGAATACCACGAGAGGCGTTACGAGTACCATCCACAGGATCCAAAACAAAAACAAACTCTCCCCCATTATCAACAAAACCAGCTTCTTCACTAAGAACATTAACCTTAATTTTAGATTTCTTAATAGCCTTTAACGCTACATCCTCAGCAAGCTGATCAATAAACTTAGTAGGAGTACCATCAGCACCAATACCTACATTTCGTTTAAAACTAGAAAAATCAGATTTAGCAACACGTCTAACCTTACGATAGATTTTATCAACAACTTTACCAGCTAAAATTTTTATTTCTTCAACCATAAATAAAATTCAACAAAAAAATAACAACAGATCTTAAAATAAAAAAATTTGGTAAAAAAAATTGTTTTGTTTGAGATTCAATCGGTTTTGTAATGAATTCATTATAAAAAAACAAGTTTTTCAAATAATCTTTCAACAAAATTGTGTTTTTGAGTATTAATATCTAGTAACACAAAATTTGTAACTTTTATTTTTAAACTATCCGACCATTCTCCTTCATTACCATGAACGTCTTTTGCTTTTACACGTAGTTTATATTTTAATTGTTATCCAAACCAAATCTTCTTTATTATTTTATAAGCTTATTAACTAACATAAATATAAGGGGAAATCTTTGTGTAAACTGATAGAGTTTAAACAAAAACGAATTCACTTCTGAAACATGAACTCCATCTATAACTGTTTGAGTGATACTGTTACCATTTAAATCAATTGCATTTGTTCTGAAAGAAAGTTTTGTATCATCTACTACAGAAATTTCTGCAATCCATCTATTTTCTGAAGTGGGAATTAAAGAAGTATTTTTCCAGGTTTTTCCGTTATCAGCAGAATGCTGCAAATTTAATTTTAACAAAGAACTTTCATCTTGGACTTCCATTACCAATTGTATCTTATTATCTTTGGTAATAACTCTATTGTACAAATTATTGTTTAAACATCTAAGATAAACATCCGGAGGATTTGAATCTTTTGAAAGATTAGCAAAACTTTCAATTTTCGTAATAATTTTTGATGAAATTGAAAGATTTAAGTAACTTTCCGCTATGATTTCAAATTTAGAGGTATCCTTGAAACTAAAATAATCGTCCAGTTCTTCAGTTATGACATTATCATACAATACATTTCCATCTTGAATAATTGTCCAAATTGTTCTATCAACACCCGAAAAAACATTGTTACCATGTGCATCTTCTAAAATTGTATCAGTTAAAGTAATATAATTATTAGTTTCATTAAGTTTATTTTTGGATATTCTCAGGCCAGATTTAAAAGGATGTTCTCCAAATACTTTCGTAGGATTGCTATTTTTTCCGTAGCTTTCAATATTAAGCGACATAAAAGAGATACTTTTATTCTCATACATTCCAATTGCAGCATCGATATATTTAACTGGCTCAGCTTGAAGAAATACATTTATTTTATAAGGTGAAGGCATCGTAATTAATTTTGGTATCAAATCAATTGGATTCATAAAATAAAATCCAAAAATATTGGTCAATTCATAGTCTTCTACAAAAGGAAACAGACCCCAATTTACAATACCCTCTTTGATCTGAGGAGTTTTAAGTATTGTTTCTCTTTTTATGAAGTTATTATAATCCGGTTTAAATGTTGTATCTTCTTTTATCCCTTGTTGGTTAAATCTTACAACATAAAAACTTGGCATTTTTGTTTCATGACTTAAATACCACATATAATCCTTGAACAATCTTAACTTTGGATGAAATTGGTAATTTAATGTCATGTTAAATTTCTCATTTGGAGAAATCCTAAAATCACCATCATAAAAAGTACTGCCAAATCCCGCCCTGTCAATACCAATACGATTATAACAAACAATTTGATTGATTCTTCCTGGATTAAAATCTACTTTTACTGTATTTTCTGAATCCACTATTATTCTACAATCATCGATTATACTGAGATCTTCTTTTAATAAAATATTTGTTTCTACTTTATTAGAAATAAAATCATCCAGTTTTTTTGAGAAGGACTCACAAGAGTAGATATGATAAACACCATCTGGTAAATAAAAAACACTATTTAAACTACCTATTTCCGTCTCATTTTTACCCATTTTTAAATACGTATAATAAGAGAAACCATACCAGTTATTTTCCTCAGAAAAAATCATTGTATAAGCAGTATAAATTCCAAAAAGTTTTATTTCATCTTTATTCTTAAAAGGAGTAGAAATATTAATTTTATTTAAACCACTAATTCCAAACATTACATTATAACTGTCATTTAAATCAGAGGTTATCGATATTCGTCCATAATAGATTTTTTTAGGTATATTAGTTGTGTTAACTGTTAACTTTATAGATCTCTTGCATCCTGCAGGAATTATTAACTCAGTTTCATTTAATTTCACAAAATCAAATATGTTACCATGAATATCATATAATGATAATTTTAGACTTACTTCATGATCAACTATTTGGTTAAGATTTTCAATGTAAAATATTTCTTCTTTTGTAATAAACTCTGTAAACACTCCAAAATTGATAAATGAGTTTGAGATATGTAAATCAGAACTAACCGCCGAAGAAACATTTAATCTTCCAGCACCCTCCTGATAAGCATTATAACCCAACGGATTTGCAGTTGAGGTTAACGCATCTTTAACATCAGAAACATTCCAATCTGGATGTGCCTGCATAACTAGACTAGCAGCACCTGCTACATGTGGACAAGCCATACTAGTACCAGAATAAGTCACATATCCCTCACTAAAAGCATCTGCTGCAGTAATCCTATAACCCGGAGCAACAAGATCAGGTTTCATAAGATGATTAAAAGACGGTCCTTTACCGCTAAAATATGCTAACTCATCATTTTTTGTACTTGCACCAACAGATATTACATCATTAGTACTAACAATTGGATTCATAGTATAATATCCAGCGCTTCCATCGTTTCCCGAGGCGACTACCACCAAAACATTATTCTCAATTGCATTGTTAATTGCTTTTTCTAAAGGATTTTCTGTAACACTACTAAATAATGTACTCGGGCCTAGACTCATACTTACAATATCTGCTTCATCTCCAGTATTTGAAATATTATCCGGCCCATAAGCAGCATATTCAATTCCAGAAATAATCCAAGAAATATAACCTCCGTCTTTACCTAATACTTTAACGTTCCATAGTTTTGCTTTTGGAGCAATGCCAGTATAACGATAATCTGAGGCGGCACCAGTTCCTGCTGCTATACTAGCACAATGTGTACCATGACCAACAACATCCTCTTCAGTTTCATTATACTTGTTTTCCCTGGAGGGTATGCATAACTTATTTTCAACTACCTTTGGGTCATGTGTTAAAGGATTATCGTCTAAATCATCAAGATCAGGATGAGAACTATTTATGCCTGTATCCAGAATGGCAATTTCGATATTTTCTCCATCAAATCCATAGTTATGAGCCAAATCCGCCCCTACAATTGGAACGCTTTCATCTAAACAAACATCTACTTTTCTATCTAACCATATTTTATTTATATTATTATCTGAAATTAACGATTCAACTTCAAAATCAGGTTCTTTTATAGAGATTTTTGAGGCGACTAAATTTGCAATACTATAATAATTACGAGACATCGTATTTTCTTTTATCAGCCTATCAGTTTTAAGTAAAGAAGTATCATCTAAAAAAGAGGATCTGCAAATATTATTTACCTCGCTTCGACTATCTTTCAACTCTATAATAACAGGTATATAATCTAATTTATAATATTCATTTTCAATTAAATAATCAATGTTAAAAAATTCAATATCGATTTTTTCCAAATCTATATTCTTTGGAATTAAATAATTATTATTTTTGATTTTTAATTCATGAAAATTATTGAGATCTTCTATTTGATCTGAGGGAAATATTATTGGTTTTTTATCTACATTTTCAATTTGTTTAACTAAAAAACGATCACCAGATATTAACATTAAATCTTGTGTGTCTCCAGATTTATCCGATTGATAGTTATTATCAATCAAATAGTTATTATTATTCATTTTATAATTGGTAAAAATTTTCTTCCCCGATATACTACTAACATTATTTGTCATTAGAAGATTAAAACCAGCTAAAAATAAGATGCTTACTAATACAATAGATATGAGTTCTTTTTTCATTTTATCCAAACCAAATTTTTTATTTGTTTGTTTATATAAATTTTCATATATAAATTTTTCCTTATATAAAAAATTAATTAATGTTTTCAAAATTTGCACTATAAAATGACAAAAAAACTACAACAAAAAACCCTGCAATTATTGAAAAAAAGGTAAAAAATACATTCGAAGGATTATCAAGTATAATCTTACCAGGGGAACGAAGAGCACCTACCATCAAACCAATAACAAAACATAAAGTAGCTGTATGATACTTTTTAAGAAGAAAAGACAAAACTCGAGAAAAAGAAAGTAAACCAACTGCTCCACCAGCAATATATAATACTGCATAGGGAAGATCAGTGAAATCTAAAGTCGCGATTTTTTTTAAAACATTTATCATAAAACTATACTGACCAAGAACAAGAAGAATAAAAGCACCAGACACACCTGGCAGTATCATAGCACAAAAAGAAATGAAACCAGCAAGAAAAATAACTATAAAAGAATGGGTGGTATTTATTTGTTCTAAACCTACAACCAGAAAACCAACTAAAAACCCAATTAAAACAAAAAAAAGAGACCTAAAAGTAATATTTTTCTTAACCGAATGATAAACAAAAAAAGCAGAAGCAAGAATTAAACCAAGAAAAAAAGCATAAGTATAATTCTTAAAATTAATTATCAAATAATCCATAAGATGAGCAAGAGATAAAAAAGCAATAAAAATACCAAATGCTAACGGAATTAGTAAAGCAAAATCTATTTTTAAAAAATTTTCACAAGCTTTTTTAAAATATTTTCGTTTATAGAAACCTTTAAAAAAATAAAAAACAAACTTCAAATCTATAGCTCGGATAGCATAAACCAGTCTTTCATAAATACCAGTTATAAGAGCAATTGTTCCACCAGAAACACCAGGGATTATATCAGCACTACCCATGAATAATCCTTTTAGAAAAATCAGTAATGCCTCAAACTTTGTGTTTTTTGTTTTTTCCAAGAATCTTATGCCACCTTAAATCTTAAAAGTTGATAGTAGAAAACATAATTAAATAATTATACTTTTTTTCCAAAACCTTTGCTTACCATTAATTCTTTACCCTCTATTACTCTTTCACCACGTATAAAAACATCCGAAGGAAAACATGCTCTAAAACCTTCAAATGGCGTCCAACCACAACGTGAATGAAGCATATCCGAATCAATCTTGGTTTCATCTTTTAAATCAATAACAACTAAATCAGCATCAAAACCTTTAACGATTTTTCCTTTACGGATATTTAATATTTCTGCAGGTTTTTCACATAATAAAGAAATCAAACGATTCCAAGAAATTTTTTCTTTTTTAGCCAAATACAAAAACAAAGGATACATTGTTTCAACACCCGGAACACCAGAGGGTGCTTCGTTAAACTCTTTTTCTTTTTCTTCCAAGCTGTGTGGTGCGTGATCAGATTCTAAAACATCAAAACCATGTTTAATTATATTTTCAAATAAAAAATCCCTGATATCTTTTTGTCTAATTGGAGGGTTAACTTTGTAAAAACTCTGAGGAGAAAGATGTTTATCAACATATAATAGACTATGATGAGGGGTTACACCACAACTAACATTATTTTCATTACAGTCCTTAATTAAATTAAATGCTTCTTTTGTCGAAATATGACAAAAATGAATTTTAACATCCAAACCTTTCTTAAATTCTAACACTTGTTTAACAGCTAATTGTTCACATACACCTGGACGAGTTTTAAGGTGATCCGAAATGTTTTCTTCTTTTATTCTATATTTATTTAAACATTTTTCATCCTCAGCATGAAACAAAATAGGAACATCAACTCCATCCAATGTTTCAAACAAAGATTTAAGATTATCAAAATCAAATAACAATGAATTTGTTGAACTACCAAGATATGCTTTGAAACCATTACCAAAATCTGCTAACTTATAAGCATCTGAAAAATTGTTGTTATTTAAACCAGCGTACAATCCAAAATCTACAACAGATTTATTTTCAGCAGTAGAAATCTTATCTTTTAAATCTGAAACAGTAACAGTTTGTGGTTTTGTATTCGGCATATCAAAAACACAAGAAATACCTCCAAAAACAGCGGCTTTTGAACCTGTATAAAAATCCTCTTTTTGTGTCATACCAGGATCCCTGAAATGAACATGGATGTCTACCCCTGCTGGAAGGATAACCTTGTTTTTAAACTTAAAATGTTTATCACCGGTTAGAATCTTTTTAATACTAACTATTTTACCTTCATCTATTCCAATACAACAGTTTTGAAAACCGCCATTAATGTAACATTTTCCTTCAACAACTGTTTCCATCAATTTTTTTCTCCAATATTTCTCCATTGGGTTTTGTTTCAGTAAAAATCTGACCAGAGAATTTATAAATTTTTGTATCAGTTTCAAACCAGGAATCAGGAGGAAGTCCTGCTTTCATACAAGTGTGATTCAAAAATTCTTCTTTATCCCACTCTTGTTCAACAGGCACCTGTGGAAGAAGTAGTCCTTTAAACATTCCTTTTTCCACGATGAGTCCATCTCGTCCGATTTTTATTGTATCAACATACTCTTGTGGTTTATCAACCTTGATTATTTCTGGTTTTGTAAGAATTGTAACCTCAATAATAATTTTATCAAGCTCATCAACACTTAAAGGAGGAAAACGAGGATCCCGGGTAGCTGAACTAGCTCCTTCTGCTATAGCGTCTTTTAGTTTCATAACAGGCGTGGGAATTCCTATACATCCACGTAAATCATGATTTGGGTGAGTATGAAGTGTTACAAAAGCTCCTTGTTTTTCATCAAAAAAATCTTCATCAAAACCAGGTATAGTATCATTTTTAACTTTATTTTCAACAACGTTTCTAGCATACTTTACTGCTTTTTTTCCTTTATCTAAATCAATCATAATCAAAAAAAGAGTAACATATTTGTTATTTAAAAGAAATTTGGTAGAAAAAAAATAAAAAAAGAAATTTTTAAAAATATTTAGTCTTCATCTCTTGACATCAATATGTTTTCTGTTTGAGTCATTGGTTCATTATCTTCAGAAACAACTTCAAGTGTTCCAATATAGGTATAATTAACTGTATCATTTCCAAATTTAACTGTTTGATTTATAGATACATTATATGAACCGGGTTTCAACTCTAGATAATACTGACCGTTTTTATCAGAGGTTATTGTTTTTGATGCTGCTGTGTTATTAACAACTGATTCGTTTTTATCAAAATCAATCTTTATGTTACCAATGTTTGAACCATTAATTTTGTCCTTTGTTTCACCACTTACATTGACTGTATGTTTTGTAAGAGAGATATCTAAAGAACTTGTAGATGCTGTATCTATTTGTCCATCATAGGAATACACCAAAGCTTTACCCTCTTCTGTATAGCTTCGAATGGTTATATTATAAGAAGCATCATTATTTAATTCTACAGTGAACTCTCCGTTTTCATCACTAGTTGGATCATCGGGTGATTTAGCAGGGTTATCCTCTGCTGATTTATCTATCGAGAAATCAATTTCTATATCATCAACAGGTTGATTGTTAAATTCAACGTTTCCTGTGAAAGTTAAAGATTCTTTGGTTAATGAAATATTTTGACTTGTTCCATCAGAAGCAGAATCTATATCACCTGAACCTGTGTAAACAACTACATCACCTTCGGTGTAATTAACAGATATATTGTAGTAACCTTCAGGTGTTAATTCAACCAGATAGTATCCATCTGAATCTGTTGTTGGATTAAATGGTTTTAACGCTGAGTTATTTTCAATTGATTCATCGATTTCAAAATCAAGAGCGATACCTGATTTTTCTATAACGTTTGAGCTTTTATCAACTATATAACCAGTTATTGTAGCGGAATGTTTCTCAGTTAGTTCTATGTCTTTATCATTGATTTCTGTTTCACTTTTATCAATTGTAAAACCACTTTCATTATAAGTGTAAACTAAAACATCTCCTTCTTTATGACTTATCGAAATATTATATACTCCAGGTATCAAATCAAACTTTTCATCAGTTTCTCCATTTAATTCATTTGTATATTCGCCATTTAAGTTAGTAATAGCAGTTTTTGCAACTGCAGTATTATTAACAGGATCCTCAACAGACAGATCTGGTGAAAACTCAATCTGTATTTCTTTATCTTCAACATCTTCACCATCGTATTCAACAGAACCACTTACTTCAACAGGTGCAAGACCAACTGAAATATTATAAGTCAAGGTCTCATTTTCCTGAGGGAAAATGTATTCCTCTGCAGCATATTCAGTAGTCTCAACTTTTAAAGTGTAGTTGTTAAGATTTAAACCATTAATTGAACCAGGTATAAGATTTTTAAAAGAAAAATCTCCTTCGGAATCAGTTGTATCATTTTTAATTTCAGAAGCAACAGTGAACATGTCAGTTGTTTTTTTATGAAGTAAACGAACAGTCACATCTTTTAGTTCTTCACCAGAATCATATTTTCCATTCTGGTTTTCATCATAAAATAATTTACCTTCAACATTGGCTGGTTTAGCTTTTGAAATATTAAGTGTTTTAGTACCAGAATGTAAATTCACAAGATTTCCATAAATGTTGAAATCACCTTCTGATGCATATAGTTGATATCTTCCAGGGAATAAATCTGAAACACCATAAAAACCTGATTCTGAAGAAGTATTATCGCCTCGATCGCCTCCCGCAGTATCAGGTTGACCATTTTGATCTATTTTAGTTATTTCTATAAGATTCACAGATACATTAGAAAGAACTTTATCAGAGGAAGAATCAAAACTACTATTATCATCCTTATTTTCAAAAACATAACCTTCAACACCTGCAGGTTTAATTGTAATATTTCCAAGATCTATTCTTCCTTTATCATCAGTAAGTCGCATAGCTTCATCCTCTGAAACTTGAACAGTTATATTTTTAAGGATGAAACCACCAACATTTTCATTTTCAATGGATGCAGGAATACCAGAACCAATGGTTGGATAAATATTGAATAATTGTGACATATACTCAGGATAACGAATAACACTGAGTTTTATTTCCCCGCCACCAGTTAAAGCACTAAAGTTACCATCAGAAATATTAATCTGATCATGTGTTACTGGAATAACAACTTCATCTGTGTAACTAAGATTTTTCTGAACCAGCATCATCACAGGTTTATTCATATATTCACCTTGATAAACAAGTGAACCGTTGACTGTGGCACCCTCGTAATATTTAGCAATGACAACTGGAGCGAAACCTTGATATTTGGAAATATCAGAAACATACTCTGCATAGAAATGCTTCATACCCTGACAAGGGAGTTGAAAATTTGGAAACTGACTTTGTTGTTGCCCTTGCATCTGTGACATTTGACTTTGCCTATATCCAAAGAATGTTTTGTAAAACATAGTATTAAAATATGGATCTTGATAATCCTGACTAGTGTCAGTAACTTGATAATATTGCCTTTCATTTTCAGGTAATTCTAGAATTTCTTTGGCATACTGATCGAACCTACGTTCAGGTTCTCCTTGTGGATTCAAAACTTCTCCTTTGTAATTGATTTTAACAAATTCATCACTTGGTACTTGTTGAGTCATAATAAGACTTTTATCAGCAAGAAATGCAAATATACTAAAAATTTGTCTATCATAGATTTCTGTAGCATAATAACGAATACTTAACCCCGTAGTTTCCTGAATATCATGATAGAACCACACGGTTTCATCCAGAGATAGACCAGTTGTGTTATTATTTACCAAATCAACAATATCATGATAATAAGCATTTTCAGGCCATTGAGCACCTACTTTTAGAAATCTTTCATCAATATTTTGAATATACTGATGATACTCAGGATAAATGTCTTCACCGTATGATGGAGACTCAGTAGGCTGTTCTAACCAAGAAGAGATCTTTTCTGCATTATCCGGGAAATATTTATTTAAAACATCATACACATCATCAGAAACTTTGTTTTTGTTTTTTGAAACATCGCCTTCCATCAAACGTATCGCTAAAACAGCTATAGCTTCTTTTTCACTAGTAGCAGTATGAAAATTACTGGCAGGAGGAATACCATCCTGGAAATTGTCAGCAACAGTAGGATGTTCACCAATTGCAACCTCATAGAAACCATAATCCCACCAGGATATAACAGCAGGACGATCTACTGGATCTGAAATATCTGTATCTTGTTGTTTCAACCATTGAAAAGCTTCAGTCCAATATCTTTCTTTTCCAACACCTAAACCAAATGGATGAGAAACTTCTTCACCCCAAAACATTTCCTTCCATGTGCCATCTCCATCTTCAGTTTCAGCATTAGGAATAGCAGCAGTAAAAACAGGTATAATATTAAAAATCAAAGACATAGAAACAAAAAGGATTCCCACTACATGTAAAACTTTTACACCACGTCGTATCCCATGCAAACCTCCTCCAGCATTTTTAATATCCCTAACCATACCTGGATAGTCAATTTTATCAATAATTAACCAAGTTAGAAAACCAGCAAAAATAGCTATCACCGGCGCCATATCTGTAAGAAAACGACCAGCAATACCAGTCAACCAAACATTTACCATAAACAAGATAACCAAAAATAATAAATCATTTCTCTCATGATTTTTATAAAATTTATAGATTACAAAAATAAAACCAGCCCAACCAAGCCAATACAAAACAGCACCGAAATTCATAACAGTATTACTAATCGGAAAAGTATTAGCCTCAGCAATAGTCAAAGAAACTTTATTAGAATAAATCCCGCCAGTACCACGAATGATTTCACTAAACTTTGAAAGCTGACCTATATATGGGACAACAGAACTAAGCTCTGGAATAAACCATAAAAAGGAAAAACCAGCACCACCTAAAATTAATATAACAGGCAATGAAAGAGTCCAAGGGATTTTTCTTCTACCCAACACATAATAGATTAATCCAAAAATCAAGACTCCTAATATCATATAAAATGGGATTGTTGCTCTGAAACCACTCGCCCATTTTGATGCGATCACAGGCAACGAAACCATATAACCTGTAAAAAGTATAACCAAAGGAGGCATAAACGTTTTAATATCATCTTTTCCTTTTAAAAGATCGATAAAAATTTGAACAAATGCATACAACGCAATAACAGTATACAAGTATTCATGTTCAACCCAAACCATACTTAAACCAGCAAGAGATATTCCTCCAAGAAGAGCATAAAAAAATGATTTTGCTCTATCTTTTTCTTTAATGCTTTTTATAAGAAAAGCAAACGTTATGAAAAACAAAAGTAAGTTAAATGAATCATGATCAAAAAGAGAATAAGCTGAACCATGACCTGTACCAACAATTGCAACAGTTAACGAAAGCCATAAAGCAGAGATTAATCCAACTTTTTTATTAAATACATCTTTTCCTATAGAATAAACTGGGAAAACAAGTAACGCTCCAAATAAAGCAGGTATAAACTGCATCGCATATCCAATTGCATCAATTTCATCCATAAACGGAGTTAACACTCTACTGAAACCAAGAGCCATCATGTTAAATAATGGAGCACGACCACCAGATCGGCCAATAGGATAATCTAGTAAGGGATCATTCTCTGAGTAAAACTGGTACGTCCCCTCATTATATGTTTCTTCAACGATTCTCATATTATAGTAAGGGTCCGGGCCTGAAAGATAATATTTTTCTAAGCCATCTCCATCAGGATTATATGCTACACCACTTATAATGTTGAAATAGGAATTAAAGAGTAATACTAATAAAAAGATTCCAATTAAAGCAACTCCTATCCACCAGTTTTTTTTCAGTTTAGGGATTGTGCTTTTTGGTTTTTCAATCACTGTTTTTCTGGTGGATACATGTTTTGGTTCTTCTGAATAGGTTTTACTTTTTCTTTGTGCTCGTTTTCGCATTTTAACTTTCACCATTTTTTAAATAATTCTAAAATTGGGTTTTAATAGTCAGAACCCGTAAAAAGTCTAGCATTATATATAAGTTATCTAAATAATTATAATGATTGATTTGAAAGAATCTTTTTCATAACAGTTGCAGTTTTTACTATACTAAAATCATTTTCGATAGTATCAGTTGATATGATTTCATCACATCCATTAGATTTTAGTTTTTCAACAGCATTTTTTGCAAACAAACCATGAGTGCAAGCTGCAAAAACTTTGTTTGCACCATTTTTTTTAAGCTGCTGAATTGATTTAGCCATGGTGCCACCAGTTGAGATTATATCATCAACTATTGCTACATTTTTGTTTTTTGCATCAAGATTTTTTGGTTTAATTTCAACTGTCTCTCCATCGATGCGTGTTTTTTCCATATAATCAAAATCACAACCAATGATCGATGCTGCTTTTTTAGCTCTATTAAGTGCTCCTTTGTCAGGAGCAAGAATCATATCAACATCTTTTGTTTTTAGATGTTCTGCAATAGCAGAAACAGCTGAACAACTTTTAGCTTCACAATCAAAAAAATCAAGAATGTATTCTTTATGAGGATCCACTGTTACAAAAAAATCTGTATTCAAACTAATAAGTTTAGCAATAGCACGAGCACTAATTGGTTCCCCATCTTTAAATTTTTGATCCTGACGAGCATAACCAAAATAAGGAGCAACAACTGTGATACTATTTGCTTTTGCTTCTTTTACTGCATCCATAAGTAAAAAAAGCTCAATTATTTTTTCATCAGGAAAAGTAGTTTGAACAATTATAACATCTTCATCAGATACATCATCCATGAGTCTAACATACAATTCTCCATCAGGAAAACGTTTTCTCTCAAGTTTAACCACTGATACATTCAAAACTTTAGATAAGTCATTAGATATTTTCTTTGATGCTGAACCTTCAATAATCTTCATAACAATCAAAAAATCGAAACTGCAATTAGATTAAAAAGTTTTTTTGGTAAGAAAGTTTTTATAACAATCAAATATTATTCTATTTAAAGAAGGTGGGATGTAATAATGAAATACAATCGTACTATTATTTTTATATTAATAATCGGATTAATTTTTTCTTCTGTAGCTGTTAATATTGACACGATAAATGCAGATGATGAAAATGCACAAGACAATGTGGATACTGAATTCAGAATTACAATAAATTCTCCCACTTATTTTTTGATTAATGCAACAACGATTGTTGAACATATAACCCTACCAGGCAGCGGTAAAACATATAACACCTCTCAGATTGAATCAGGGAGTGCACCTCTCGAGGCTATTAAAGGACGCATCCATGAAGTTATAAATGAAACAATAAGAAATACATTCCCAGGATGTAAAATAAATCCGAATCAGGATTTACCAGCATATACTAATGGTTCTTTTAACTCCGATTTTTTTATAACTGTAACAACAGAGTTTTTTTCAATGAACGAAAAAGCAGATTTAGCTAAAATGCTAAAAGGAATGCTAAATATGGGTGCAGATATAGTATACGATTTTAATCTATACGCAACAAACGGATGGCAGAACACTTTTGAATTTTTTTCTGAATCAGAATACACAATCATCAGCTCCAGCAGAAAAAAAACTGTTGATGGAAATATACAAAACGAAAATAACAAAAAAATTAAGATTACAAACATGTCAAAATCATCAAGTCTAGAAGAAAAAATCACATTTGATTTTAAGATTGATTCAACACAAAATAAAAGAAATTCTCTAGAGATTACAATGACAATAAAATCAATCGCAATATCTATTTATAACCTTCCTGATTATGTCGACAAATTGAGTTTTATAACTGCTGATGGAATAAGACTTTTTATAGAAAACAAATTTAACAATTTCACATGGAGCAATATAAAAACCACTACAATCAATCCTCTAATAAAAGACACGTCATCAATAATTGAAAATTCATCTCTAAATCAAACACTGAACCTCGAATTTGAATGGGATACAAACTCTACAGAAGTTTCACCGGGCTATGATTTAAATAATATGGATAGTCAACCACCTATAAAAACAACATTTATAGACGACTATGTTAACTTAAGCATATGTAATATCTCTGATAAAGCATTTTATGGCATAATAAATTCAGGAGGCAAAGTAAATCTTAATTCCGAGGATATCAATTTTGGTGATGGTTTAAACAAATTATCATATGAATATGAGAATTCAATATTATTCCCAAAAAATATGACATTAAGTAATCAAAATCCATTTACATGGAAACAATCAGAGGATTTTAACGGAAACTTTGAATCGAAAGATGCAAAGGATTACAATAAAGAAAATAAAGAAACAGTTATTGAAATTGACCTTCAAAATCCTCGGTTAAATGTTTTGAGTTTTATAACAGGTAATACCGAGCTTGAATTTGATGCAATAGTTACAGAGAGTAGAAAATATTATGTTTCAAATATATCAAATGAATCAGAATATTTCCCAATTCCAGAAAAAATTTCTCTGGATTATCTTTGCGCTGATGCCTTTAGATTATGTGTAAATGAAAATGTTTTCAGTGATGAAAACATGACTAGTTTTTTACAGAATGAAAAAAATATTTTCAAACAAAGAACAAATGATTTATGGCCGGGTTTAAAAATCGGTAAACAAGCAAAAATAGATAAAACAACGTTTGAAAAATCCTTAAATTCCGAAGAAGTAAATATTTTTGATATGGACGAATATCCTGCTATAAATGTTGACAGTAACGCTAAAATAGTTAAGCCTATCAATTTTGATTTAGGTCTTCTACCGCCGTCTTTTAAAATAGAAAAACAAACATTTAAAATAGAAAGTTTAGAGGATCAAAATATAACGTATAGGATTATATTCCCAGATGGCATAAATGTAAAGGTTAGAAATAGTTTAATTAAAGATGCGGATATACAAAAAACAAAAGATGGAAGAACAATAATTGAATTTAGTTTCAATAGTTCAGAAGGAGGTTTGCCTGCTAATCTCATAGATTGCGAACTTGAGACGTCCGGTGTTTTTATCCTTGGCATGTTTCTACCATGTATACTCACATTTATTGTGGCAATTATTCTTGTATTAGTAATTATTTTTGTTAAAAGAAAAAAAGGTGGAAGATTCAGAGATTTAATACCACGTAGATCTAAAAAAGAAAAATTTGAAGAAGACAGTTACGAAGATGAAGAATTCTATGTTCCGCCACCACCGGAAGGAAAAAAATAGTTGATAAGTTTATTTTAAAAGTTTAGGTAAAAATCTTACCAACGAAGGTGATTTCTTAATCAAAGGTTTAACTAGTTTAGAAGGAAAATCTATATCCCCATGTTCATTTATCGTGTTAATTATTTTTTCATTTTCAAACTTTTTAATATAGAAATCTAATTCTTCATCAGCTAAGTTTTTGAATATTTTTCTAAATCTCATACCTATTTTGATTTCTTTACCAAGCATGTTTGTCCATTTTTTTTGATAAATACTAAGGTTTTTTGCTGTAAAATCATTATTTCCAAGAGAATTTAGTGCTGTTTCGGCACAAAAATCTGCTGAAACTAAACCAGGGTATAAACCACCACCGGATGTGGGTTTTACCTGAGACGCTGCATCTCCAACGATCATAAGATTGTCATCAAAAGTTTTTTTTAGAAACCCAACAGGTATTATTCCACCGATATTTTTTGTAATTTTAATATTTTTAAAAATTTTTTTTGTGTGTTTATGTTTTAAAAAACGGTTGAAATAATATTTTGATGAATGTTTACAGTTCTGTTGTATACATAAACCTATTCTTGCCTTGGTTCCCTCATCGTTTAAAGGGATGATCCATGCAAAAAAACCTGGAGATATTTTGTTTCCAACAAATATTTCGACAAAATCAGGATCAAGTTTTGTGTTTATAATTTCTGCTCCGATACCGATTAGTTTTTCTTCAGGTTCAGGTAGTTTGAATTGTTTTCTAACCCTGGATAATGCTCCATCTGCACCTATTAATAATTTAGTATTGTAAACGTTTTCTTTATTTGTTTTGATTTTTATTTGATTGTGTTTTTTAACGGTTTCAATAAATTTTTCATTTCTATAAATCTGTGTGTTGCTATCAACTGAGTTTTCTATTAGTTTTTTATCAAAAAGCTGTCGGTCTATAACCAACGCATGTGTTTTATTTCCACCAAGTGTTAATATATGATTTGATGGAGAATGAACGTGAGCTCCTTTTATCTTATTTTGGAGTGATTCATTTTTATTTATATCAATAAGTTTAAAGATTCTTGATGTGACTAAACCTGCGCATTGAATATGTTGTCCTATTTCTTTGTTTTTCTCTATAATTACTACTTTGTAACCTTTTTTTGAGATTTTCTGAGCAACTGATGCGCCTATTGGCCCTCCGCCGATAATTGTAACATCTGTTTCCATCATTTTTATACAAGAGATTGTGTAATGTGCCAAAGATTTATAATGGAATCGTTGATTCACTGGCTTTAACAAAAAATACAAGAGTTTTTTAATGGAGTATCAAAACGCTATGGGCCTGTTTAAAAAAATCAAAGAGACATTTTTTACATTTAAGAAAAAAGAGAAAAAATCTAAAAACGATGATGATAAAAACTATGATGAAATGTTGTGTCGTTTTGTTCTAGATGGATCTGGTAACACTGTTGGAGAAAGTATAGCGGTTAATGAAAACGAAAGCGTTATGATTATTAAATCTGATAAAAATTACCTTGGTGTTCCATTGAAACATATTGAAAAAAGAGGGAAAACTCTTCTTGTAAAAGGTTTGGTTGATCAGGAAAAAGCAAGTATTATGGGCGAACAATGGCGTAAGGAATCATATCAAGAGATAAAACATTCAAAAGAAAGTGAATAAAAAATGTGTTTTGAATATAAAATGGTGATAGTAACAAGAAAAGATCTTAAACTTTCACCAGGTAAACTTGCTGCTCAAGTTGCTCATGCTGCCGTGGAATGTGCCTTTGGTACTAAAAAAAATAATTCCAAATGGTTTAAAAAATGGCAGCAGGAAGGCGCTAAAAAAGTTGTAGCAAAAACAACTTCAGAAAAAGATTTTTTTATTTTAAGAGAAAAAGCAAAAGATCTCGGGGTTTTTACAAAAATAATAACTGATGCAGGACATACTGAGATAGCTGCGGGTACTAAAACTGTTTTAGGTGTTGGACCCGCGCCATCTAATATTATCGATCAAATAACTGGAGAACTGACTTTACTATAAAGAAATAACAAAAAAGTTTTTTTGGGTTTTTCTATTTTCTCTTTTTTTATGATTAGAAACAATTGCTGAATTTAGCGCTGTAACGATATGTATAAACTTGCTATTAAAAATCAAATTAATGGGTTTTATTTTTTTAAAATGAGTTATGATATATATCAATATATTTTTTAAAATACTATAACATTTTCACAAAAAAAAGAGTTTTTCCCAAAACTTAAATATAAAAATATTCTTTTGCGAATAAATGTGGTAGTGTGAAGAAAAATATAGTTGTGATGCTAATATTGATGCTGTTAGTAGGCTTAGTTTTTAGTGGTTGCATTGGAACTGATGATGAAAATAATGATGAATCTGATAATGTAGACAACGATGTTGATGGCAATGATGGAAAAATGACAGGAACGGCCAACTATTCCGGAACATGGTCAGGTTCAATAGGTGGAGAATCCTATAGCGGAACATGGGAATTCGATGTCGACTTCGATGAAGGAACAGTAACCGGCTCGTTTTCAGGCGATGGCACAGGAGATATAACTGGAACAGTTTCCGATAGAGAAATACAGGCATCTGGGAACGCAGCCTTCGGCACCGTTGAATGGTCCGGTGATTTTACATCTAACGGCGAAGAAGTTTCAGGCACCTGGGAACTCGCTGGGGACTATGCCTACTCTGGATCTGGCACATGGAGTGGAGAATTAGGCGAAATAGAGAACGGAAATGACGGTGACAACGAGGATAATGGCGATGAAAATGGTCTGCCAGACGAAGATCAAGTCGATGGAGATGAACCAATAGCCCGATATCCGGATTCAATTATGCTGGAGCATTCCAATTTCACATCTGAGGAGGGGCAGATAATAGAAATCAATTATGGAACTACTGATAGTCTCGATGATGTTGTAGCCTGGTACAAACAAGAGTTAGGGGGACCTAACGCAGAAGAGAGCGAAGACGGTGAAACAACACTTCACTATATGTTTGAAGAAGAGGAATATGCTAAGATAACAGTCTCAACAGATGAATATACTCTAATCGAACTCCGATATGGGGTTTCAGAGGGATAATATTACAATTCCATATTTCTTTATTTTTCTATTTCATCAATTTTTTCTTTAATTTTTAAGAAAAAAATTATAGTTTTTTCTTTTTTAAAATTATAATCGCTACAGCTAAAGCGACAACAAATGCAAATAGTTCAAAACCTGGTATCCCGCCGTTATCATCTTCTTCAGTTTGTTCGTAAACTGTTCCAGTCATTTCATTCATAATACTAATTGAATCCTGATTCCATTGAGTTAAATCCACATCGCTAAAAGCTCTAACATATAATCGCACATCTTTCAGAATTTTATGTGTATCTTTTTCAGGTATTTCAAAAGGAATTTTACTACTGTTAAGTGGTCCATTCACATATTGTCTACCTCTAAATGTAGACCAATCATCATCCCCATTAGGACCTGTTCCAATAAACGTTAATTCAAAAGAGTAATCAGCTAAATCTAAACCTGATTGTTTAAACGGACTCATCCAAACATTTGCATGTTCAGCTGAGTCATCTTCATAGTAATTAACTAGAATATAGTAACATGCATAAACATCTCCAGATGTTGAACCATCAAAAGTCATGTCAAACTCTACATTATTATCCTTATTTGAATAATCTAAATCAAAATTTTTTATAGAAACAGAAATACTCTCATCAGTTGGTTTTTCTGAACCAGGTTCATTGTTAGAATCTTGATGATAAATTTTATAGTTTTCATCAGATTCTTCAGGTGGTTCAATGTTTTCAATGTCTTCAGCTAAACCAAAAAGATTTTTAAAAAAATTGATTGTTTTATTTACAATTGGGATTTTTTTAAGGAATTCAAGAATTGGTCCATCACGATTATTTTTAAAAAAAACGTTTGTGTTATCTGTTTTTGCGTTTACAACCGTTACAAACATTGTAGTAAACAATAGCATTGCTATTAAAAAAATTAATATTTTTTTCATACAAATTGCCCCATATATTAATATTTTTATACAAATCACTATTGTAATATTTCTTATATAATTATCGCTGTTTTTTTAAGTAAAAAAATAAAACTTAGATAAAAAAGAGAGGGGTTATTTTCT
This sequence comes from uncultured Thermoplasmatales archaeon, assembly GCA_964391965.1. Taxonomy (GTDB): domain Archaea; phylum Thermoplasmatota; class E2; order DHVEG-1; family DHVEG-1; genus JAZKSG01. The sequence goes on from CAYMOC010000002.1 coordinate 70,070, forward strand.
TTTTCTTAAAAAGATTAAAGCCAACCCAATTGCAGCTAATAATGAAATTATTTCAAAACCAGGTATGCTTCCTCCGCCATTATCACCGTCGTCATTTGAAGAAGATGCAGAAGGATACATGCTTCCAGCCCATTCACCAGGCCCCAAAGGTGCAGCATCAACATAGGTTTTGGTTTCAAAATCTGTATTCTGCGGATTTTCTGTATCTATATTTGTATAATCAAAATTTGTTACAACCTCGGTTGTCACAGCCCAGAATTCAAAAGAGGGCTCATCTGTCTGAATTTCAAATGACGCAGTAAAAGTCTTATCTCCATTTGATAAAGGATTAGATATAGTTCCTATATTTTGAGAACCACCCTGAATTGTTTGATATGTCGCTGTACCGGAGGTTGTATAAGTAGCAGTATGCCAATAATCTGAATTATCAGGATCGCCATAATATAATACATATGAGCAGATAGAACTTTGATTGAAAGACGGTATTTGTTCTTCCACAGATAAAGACATAGTAAGGTTATTACCATTTAATGAATAACTAGCTTTTATAATGTCAATATAGGGTCTATCTCCAACATTTTTTGAAGAAATTGAATAAGTATTTGCTCCAGTGTTTATTTTATAACAAAAAATATCATTTTTTTCATCAGTTATCTCTTTTGCAGAAACTGTACATGTTATTAACAGCATACTAAAGATTGATATTAGAATAAATATTTTTTTAGATTTCAACATTTTTTTTTCAACATCCATAATATCAAAAAAGTTATTCCTTATTAGTTTAACTAAAAATTATAATGAATAAAAAAATAGAAAGGATTAAAAATTTATTTTTTGTTTTTTCTTTTTAAGAGTATTAAGGCGATACCAATTGCTGCAATTAAAAAAACAGTTTCAAAACCAGGTATGCCGGACCCTGAACCGTCATCATCTGATGAATTTGAACCATCATCTGATGAATTTGAACCATTTAGAGTATTAATGCTATATGAGTCTTGGTTCCATAGTGTTCCATTAGCATCTTTATAAGCTCTAACAAAAACTTCAGTTTTTGATAATGTTTTATTGGAATCTACATCCTCTGAGACAAGAGGAGAGGTTTCGGAATACGAGGTGTCAAGTGTACCTTTTATTTTGTATTCCCAGGTCTGCCAATTATCAGATAAGGATTTGAAATGATAAGCTTCAAACTCAGTTTCTCCCATAAAAGATCCAATTGCACTAAGATAAGAGGTCATATCGAAACCAGACGTCCAGACATATTGTTCATCTGTTGTTCCATCACTGTAGTAATTAACAAGACAGATTTTACAATGATCAACCCCGCTTGTGGTTCCTGAAATTCTCATATCAACAGTACTTTTATTATCACTAGAGCTAAAATCATAATTTGCTGAATCAATTGAAACTTGAATAGATGTATCTGTAGGTGTTTCACTAGAAGGATCTGTTGTGGTTTCAGTATAATTCATCATATCATCCATATCGTTAGGAATATCACCCCAACCATTATCAGAGGGGTCATCCTCTTCTTCCGGCTCTGTTCCATCATCTCCACTTGAATCTTGATAGTATGGTGCAAACATATCTGGTGCGTAATCATAATATGCCTCTGTGGCATCCACTGATTCAGATGCCATGCCATATATGTCAAAACTATCTTCAGGATGGTTAATATCAAAGATTGCAGTAAATGTATCTCCCGAAACAGGATCTGTTAACTGCCCCATTTCACCACTATACTTATTGTTTCCTATCCACATCCCGCTGCCAGCTGAATAAGTTGCATAATATTGACCGGATGAATTTTCAAGATAAATGATATAAGTATGATACATGTCATTTTGTATCTCACCTTCTACGGTTAAAGATGCAGTGACTGTAGAACCTGAAATTTCATAACTAACACTTGTCACATCAACATTGTCTCTTGAACCTGAATATTGACGATAGGCCATACCTGAACCCCCAAGTTCATAAACCCAAACATCATCAGTATCATCATTTACAGTTGTTCCTGAGGCGCCAACACTCAAAAGAGTTATTGCAATTAAACCTGCAATTATTAGACTTGTTTTTTTTAAAAGTTTCATATTTTATTTCCCTCGGCCAGTCGTAAAAGGTTTATTTCTTATAAAACTATTGAAAAGTTTTCTAAAGGTCTTTTTGTTTAATTTCTTTTATATTGATGAAAAAACAAATAAGACTTCTTGGAATTGATGATTCTCCTTTTACCTTTAAAGATAAGTTTTCCTCTGTTATCGGTGTGGTTATGCGTGGTGGAGAATACTTGGAATGTGTTTTAAAAGATAAAGTCGAGATTGATGGAGAGGATGCAACAAAGATCGTTAAAAAAATGATAAAGAATACTCGTCATAAGAAACAACTTAAAGCTATGCTTCTTGATGGTGTGGCTTTAGGGGGTTTTAATGTTGTTGATATTGACAATGTGTATGATTCAACAAATCTACCAGTTATAACGGTTACTAGAACTAAACCTTGTTTTAGTAAAATTAAAACTGCTCTAAAAAGTAATTTTGATGATTGGAAGAGGCGTTGGAATATTATAAAATCTGGAGAGCTTTATAAGGTTGAAACAGGGTTTAATCCGATTTATGTTAAATGTTCAGGAATTGATTTTGAGGAGGCAAAAGAAATAATAAAGTTGTCTACGATACGAGGGGTCATACCTGAACCTGTCCGGGTTGCTCATCTTATAGCATCAGGTATCACTAGAGGTGAAAGCTATGGTAAAGCCTAAAGCAATTGTTGATAAAGAAAAATGTCTTGCCTGTGGCGGTTGTATTAGTGTATGCCCACAGGATGCAATTTCATGGATTGGAAATAAAGCCTTTGTAACTAAAGAAAAATGTATATCATGTAAGATTTGTTTTAAAACATGTCCAGTTGGAGCGATTTCTATGGAGGAGTACTAAAATATGAAATATGATGTTGTTGTAGTTGGATCGGGGCCGGCGGGAAGCGTAACAGCTCGTTTTGCTGCTGAAAATGGTGCTAAAGTTCTTGTTATAGAAAGACGCGCTGAAATTGGTGTACCCGTTCTCTGTGGCGAAGGAATTAGCCGGAAAATTGATGACTGGGATATGCTCAAAGGAAATCGTTGGATAGCAGGTCGTATGGATGGAGCACGAATCTATTCACCAGATAAAACATGTGTAACCCTTGATGCAGATATGGCAGGTAATGAAACAGGATATGTTGTATACCGTGATGTGTTTGATCAAGAACTTGCTCGTCGTGCTGCAGAAGCAGGAGCAGATTTTATGATGAACACACAAGCAACAGGGCTAATAAAAAAGGATGGAGAAATAAAAGGAGTTACAGCTAAACATTTTGAAGAGGAAATACAGATAGAAGCAGATATCGTAGTTGGTGCCGATGGAGTAGAATCAAAAATTGGTCAGTGGGCTGGTCTTAAAACAATCTTGAAACCACATGATTTGGAAACATGTTGTCAATACACTTTTACCAACTGTGAAAACCTGGATGCATATTGTGATTTCTATCTTGGAAAAAAAATAGCGCCAGGAGGATACATATGGGTTTTTCCAAAAAGTGATGGTACAGCCAATGTTGGTATAGGTATACTTGCAAGCCTTTCTGAACCTGGACTTGCTAAAAAACTACTAGATGAATTCATAGAAAAAGATAAAAGATTTACTGATGCTCAACCAATACGTTTTCTAACTGGTGCAGTACCTGTTTCAGAACCCGCAGAAGAAACAGTTGATGATAATCTGATTTTAGTTGGTGATGCGGCAAGACATGTAGATCCCATAACAGGCGGGGGTTTGACTCATAGTTTAGAAGTCGGAAAAATAGCTGGAGAGATTATCGGAAAAGCAGTAAAAAACAAGGATTTTTCAAAAGAATTCCTATCAGAATATCAAGAAAAATGGAAAAAAACAATAGGGAAAAAAATAAAACGTAACTACATGGTTAAAGAAATAATGCTTGACATGGAAGATAAAACATTCAATATGCTAGCGGATTCCTTAAAAGATTATAAATTCGAAGAACTCAGTACTTTTAGTTTAATAAAAGCACTAGTCGGAAAGCATCCTACACTCTTAATAAAATTAAAACCTCTTATGAAAGTTGCAAAAGAAAAATAAAAAATTGTTGTGTATTTGTATGAAATGGGGAATTGTTTACAATTTACATACAAAAAAAGCATCATCTCTTGCTGAAGAAATATATGAATTTCTAAAAGAAAAACAAGAAGTTTTTTTGGAAAAAAAATTCTCCAAAAAAGACCGAGTAAAAGAACATTCCTTATCTGAAATTAATAAAAAATGTGATATAGTTGTAACCATTGGTGGAGATGGAACTATTCTTCGTGCTCTTGAAAAAATAGATAAACCAATCTTTGCGATAAACTGCGGCGGGATGGGTTTTCTTTGTGAATCAGAATCTAAATATGCAAAAGAAGGAATAAATCGTGTTATTTCTGGTGATTATAATGTTGAAGAACGAGCTAAACTAAAAATAACACTTGATGGAAAAAGACTGCCTGATGCTGCAAACGAAGTAACTGTACAAACTGCAAGGATTGCAAAAATTATGTATTTACAGGTCTTTGTTGAAAACGAACTTTTAGAAACACTTGGTGCTGACGGAGTGATTGTTGCAACACCAACTGGTAGTACAAGTTATGCTCTTAGCGCTGGTGGACCGATACTTGATCCTATGGTTAACGCGATGGTTATAGCGCCTCTTGCACCGTTTAAACTTGGTGCTCGTCCTTGGATTGTTCCTCTTAGTAAAAAAGTACAAATTAAGGTCCTTCCTAAAAGTGAGGATTCAAGTATTGTAATCGACGGGGAATCTCCTCAAAAAGTCGATACAGAAAGCGAAATTATGATTACGGGTTCTGAAAATAAGGCTCGTTTTGTTAGATTTGGTGAAAGCTTTTATCAGATGGTTAGATTAAAACTAGTTAGATAAAATCCTGAGTTTTTTATGTTTTTTAAAAAAAAGAAAAAGGATAGGAAAATAGTTGATCCTGTGAAACCCTGGCGTATTACAAAGAGTTGTCTTGAGATGATTTTGGAGTCTTCTAAAGATGTTTTTCCAAAAGAATTTGGTGGGCTTCTTAGAGTTGATAGCTATGATAAACATTTGATAACAGAAATTGTTATGCTCCCGGGCACCATTTCAGGTAATACTCATGCGATTTTTCAGATGCATATGAGACCCATTGATTATAGTATTATTGGAACGGTTCATAGTCATCCTTCAGGATCTTTTTATCCTTCAAATGCAGATAAGGAGATGTTTAGAAAGTATGGTAAAGTTCATATTATTGTTGCTTCTCCTTTTTCTTTTGAGTCGTGGAGTGCTTATGATTATGATGGTGAAAAAATAAAGTTAGAAATTTTTTAAAAAAAAAGTTTTTTTTATTTTGTTTTTTCTTGTCCGCAGCTTTTGCATTTTTTCCAACTATCAAGGTTTCCATGTCCGCAGTTTTTACATACCCAACCTGTCAAAAAATTATTCCTCCTGTATTGTATTATTTTTCAAAAATTCTGAGCAGTTCTTTTCCTTTTTCGGTTAATGTGTATTTTTTACTCCTGTTTTGCTCGTCTTCTTCTTTAATGAGATTCATTTGTTTTAAGTCTTTAAGATGACCGTAAACTGTAGAGAGAGATAGATTTAAAGCAGATGCTATTTTGTAACCGTGTAAGGGTTTATTTTCAATTTGTTTTAGGATTTTTTTCTTGGTTCTGCCTAGAATGTCCATTTTATTTTTTACCTAATGCAGATTTACAGTCATAAAAAATATTGCAATTATATACGTTATAACGGAAAAAACCGTTATATGTAACCTGTATAACTAAGTAGATATCAGCATTTTGTTACAATAAAAATTTTTTTTATAGCAATATTAAATCACTAACTTTTGAGACCTCACAATGATTAATAACAATCGTTAATATATAAAATTTTTTCTCATCCAAAAAACCTAAACAAAGATAAGAGTTTATATAAAAAATAAACATTCCATCAAAATTGAGGAGAAACAAAAAAAAAATGGATGCTCCATCAATAGATACACTGATATTTGCACCACTTGCACCAATACTCTGTGTTCTATTACTATGGTTCATACAACTACTATTCATAGAAAGCGAAAAATATCTTCTCGAAAAAATAAGGCCATTACATGAAGCTTTATTTCGTTTTACAAACTTTTTAGGCATACTCTTTCAAAACATATGCCATGCATTAGGATACACGGTTACAAAAAGTGGGGTATCTGATTTTCATATAACAATACATTACGGCAAAGTTAAACCTAAAAGAGAAAAAACCGGTATTTTCGAATGGATATCCAATGCCTTTCTATTTGTAGGGCCTTTTTTCATACCAGCCTTTTTACTATTAACATGTCTCTTTTTCTTGATTCAGAGAGGATACGGGTTTCAGATACCTTATAACTTAGAAGGACTTGAACATACTTTTGGCGGCCAGATAATAATAGTAGGAACCAGCCTTTACGAGTTCACAGCTAAATTTTTAGGGTTTTTAGTAAACATAGATCTATTACACCCCGCGCATTTTGGGTTTTTCTTATTTATGATCATATTAGGAATGGGCATAAGGCCAATATACATTGGTGAAAAAAAAACACAAAGAGTAGACATGTTTTATGATCTAAAAAACATCTGGAATCTAATAGTTGACCACCCTCGTTATCTACTCTATTTTTTTATTTTAGCTTACTCGTTTTTTTATATATCATATTATTTCCAAAATAACTGGTATGTCTTCATATTCTCCATATTCGGATGGCTCTCAATAATATCAATTTTCTCAATCCTTATTTCAGATATGATACTACTTTTAGTGATGAAAACAGATGAAATAAAAGGTTTAAAAAAAGCTATACCTTTCATCATAATCCCAATAATTTACATTTTGATGCGTATAATCTTTTATTATCACCCAACAGATTACAGTAACAGCGCATCCTTGTTGGTTACATTTCTAACTACTATTCTTGTTACATATTTGCTACTCAAAAAATCTACCAATAGTTTTAAATCTAAATTAGGATTTAAAATGTTTAAAAAGAAAAAAAAGGGAGAAAAATAAGTTTATGTCTGATGATGAAATTTTAAAAGGTGAAAAAATTGAAAAAGTGCTTTCACCACATCCTTTTTCATTTATGAATCTGCAATCATTATGTATATTCTTAATAATATGGGGTTTACTAAGTGCATGGATAATTAATTTTTCTGAATGGAGTCCGGCTTTTGAGGGGAATTTCTGGCTTTCATTATTTTTATGGGGAATTGGGTTGTTATTAGCAGGAATTGTTGCATCACTATTAACAGTCAGATGGAGTATTTTCTTTTTATATCTAGGAGTTTTTGCAGGCGGAACAGGCCTTATTTTTCTACTTTCAATAGATGGAGCAATAGGGTTATTTGCTCCAGCTTGGACCATTAGTATGTCCATTATCGGTTTTTTGCTTGTTGAATGGTATCGAAGATCACATAAATACATATTATCCAATAAGAGATTAAAATTCAAAGGAGGGGTATTTACAAAAGAAGAAAGAACCATCCGATATGATAAAATCTCTGACATTAATGCTAAACAAGGAATACTAGGTCAAATTTTTGGTTTTGGAACAATCATACCAATAACGCAATCAGGTTTTGGACTTGGAAGCGATGAATCAATGGCCGGTGGAGGTGTTGCACTTGGCGGGAAAAAAGCAAAACTTTTTGGTTTCGCAGGAGGCGGGCGTGAAGTAAGCACACCACGAGCACGCAGCTATTATGAACTACATGGAGTATATCCTTATAAAGAAATAAAAAAAATTGTTGAAAAAATGGTTCAGGAATCATCGATTACACCATATCAACAAGAACAAGTAGCTTTTCAAAAAGAACAAGTCGATATTCAAAAACAAATGCGTGATTTACTTAAAATGCAGGATGCTAACAAAAACATTGAGGAAGAAGATAACGAAGAATAAAAAGGAGCAGATGAGTTTTTTGATCCCAAAAAAATTATTTCTTACAAAAGGGAAAGGTTTTCATAAACATAAACTTCAATCTTTTGAACTTGCACTTCGTGATGCAGGAATAAGCAGATGTAATCTAGTAAAAGTATCCAGCATCATTCCTCCAAAATGTGAAATAATTAACAAAAAAAAAGGTGTTTCTTTTCTTAAACCTGGTGAAATAACATTTTGTGTGCTATCTGTTTGTGAAACAAATAATGCTAACGAAGAGATAGCAGCCGGTATCGGTTTAGCATACTCAGATAATCGAGAAATATTTGGATATGTAGCAGAAGGAATTAAAAAAGGGGAAGAAAGTGGAAAACTTACAGAGGATGTCGAGGAGACAGCTGAAAACATGTTAAAAACTGTTTTAATAGATACTCAATCGGATTGTGTTTTAAACAAAAAAAGTATAGTTCAGACATTTAAAGGAAAAGAAGATGTTTGGTCAACAGCCGTTGCTGCAGCTGTTTTTTTAATGTAAAAAATTAAGTGATTTTATATGTTTTTCAAAGTATTGATTTTATAGAAGAAGACTTTATATACAGGTTTCCTTTACCAGTGTTAAATTAAGGAGTGTATATTAGAATGAAAGAAGAATTCAATATTTGGTTTGAAGATCTTAAAATGGAGGATGTGCCATCTGTGGGTGGAAAAAATGCATCACTTGGAGAAATGATAAGATCTCTAAAAGAAAAAGGCGTTAACGTCCCATCAGGTTTCGCAGTTACAGCCTATGCATATAAATACACAATGGAAAAAGCAGGTACTGATAAAAAAATAAGAGAAATCTTATCAGATTTAGACACGCATGATGTAAAAAACCTTGCAGAACGCGGTAAAAAAATCCGTGAAATAATAAAAAACACACCACTTCCAAAAGAAATAGAAGAAGACATCCGTAAACACTACCGTGGAATGGAAGAACGATACGGTAAAAATTGTGATGTTGCAGTAAGAAGCAGTGCAACAGCAGAGGATCTTCCTGATGCAAGTTTCGCAGGTCAGCAAGAAACATATTTGAATGTTCAAGGCGAAGAAGAATTACTTGAAAAAGTACGTGAATGTTTCGCTTCACTTTTCACAAACCGTGCAATATCCTATCGTGAAGACAAAGGATTTGATCACTTCGACGTGTACCTCTCTGTTGGAGTTCAGAAAATGGTAAGATCAGATCTAGCTAGTTCTGGTGTTATGTTTTCAATTGATACAGAAAGTGGTTTTGAAGATGCAGTATATATAACTGGTGCATATGGACTTGGAGAAAACGTTGTACAAGGAGCAGTAAATCCTGATCAATTCTATGTTTTCAAACCAACTCTTAAAAAAGGATTCAAACCAGTTGTAGAAAAAAAACTGGGAAGTAAAGAAAAACGTATGATTTACTCTGATAGAGGTGTAAAAAACGAATCAGTTTCAGAGGAAGATAAAAATAAATTTGTTATAGGTGATGACGAAGTCATACAGCTTGGTAAATGGGCAACAATTATTGAAGAACATTACAAAAAACCAATGGATATAGAATGGGCAAAAGACGGAAAAACCGGAGGACTTTTTATAGTACAAGCACGTCCAGAAACAGTTCATTCACAAAAAGATGTTACAAAATTAGAAACATATGTACTTGAAGAAAAAGGAAACGTTCTCGCACAAGGAGAAGCAGTAGGAGCTAAAATCGGCCAAGGAGAAGTAAACGTTATAGAATCAGCTGAAAACATTGACCAATTCAAGAAAGGGCAAGTTCTTGTAACAGATATGACAGATCCGGATTGGGAACCAATCATGAAAATCGCAGGAGCAATTGTTACAAACAGCGGCGGAAGAACATGTCATGCAGCAATAATATCTCGAGAATTAGGTATCCCTTGTGTAATAGGAACAGTTAATGGAACAGAAAAAATCAAAAATGGTGCAAAAGTCACAGTAGACTGTTCAGAAGGTGTAGGAAACATCTATGATGGTCTTTTAAAATTCAAAATAGAAGAAACCAAACTTGATAGCATACCAGAAACAAAAACCAAAGTGATGATGAACGCAGCAATTCCTGAAAAAGCATTCCAACAAGGACAAATACCAAACGATGGAGTAGGACTAGCAAGAGAAGAATTCATAATAAACAGTCACATCGGAATTCACCCAAAAGCATTACTAGACTATGATGAACTAAAAAACAAAGCACAAAATGATGAAAAAATCGCTGAAGTAATAAAAAAGATCGATAAGATAAGCGCAGGTTACACAGACAAAAGAGAATTCTTTGTTGATACTCTTGCACGAGGAATCGCTAAAATCGCTGCAGCATTTTACCCCCGTGATGTAATTGTTCGTATGAGTGATTTTAAAACCAACGAATATGCAAATCTAATAGGCGGATATCTTTACGAACCAAAAGAACACAACCCAATGATCGGATGGCGCGGGGCAAGCCGTTACTATGATAAAAACTACAAAGAAGCATATGGAATGGAATGCGAAGCCATTAAAAAAGTACGAGACGAAATGGGTCTAACCAATGTAAAACCAATGATACCATTCTGCAGAACCCCTGAAGAAGGACGTAAAGTAATAGAAACCATGGAAGAATTCGGCCTAAAACGCGGAGAAAATGACCTAGAAGTCTATGTGATGTGCGAGATACCAAGTAATGTAGTAGTTGCAGATCAATTCGCAGAAATATTTGACGGATTCAGCATAGGATCAAACGATTTAACACAACTAACACTAGGACTTGACCGTGACAGCGATCTTGTAGCACATATATTCGATGAAAGACAAGAAGCAGTAAAAAGACTAGTAAAACAAGTCATAGAAACAGCTCATGCACATGAACCACGAAGAAAAGTAGGAATATGCGGACAAGCACCAAGTGATTTCCCAGAATTTGCCGAATTCCTAGTAGAATGCGGAATAGACAGTATTAGTCTAAATCCAGATACAGTAGTAAAAACAAGACTTACCATTGCAGATATGGAAAAAAAACTGGGTAACTAAAAAAACACAATTTACCTTTTTTCTCTTTTTTTCTTTACAAAATTTTTTTAACAACTTAACCCTATCAAATTTTTAATAAAAATGGAAATAATACCTTTAATCTATATCAAACACAGAAAAAAATATTCTGATTATGACAACAATAACAAAATTTCTGATGAAAAAATAATGCAGGTTTTATCTAAAAACAAAAAACTATATCTCTATGATATGGACGGAATAAAAGAAAATAAACCTAATCTCTGCTCATATCAACGATTTTCAACTCTTGCAGAACTCTGGATAGATGCAGCACCAAGAGACTTAGGAGATATCGTAGATAACTTAATGGCAGGGGGAAACAACATAATCATTCAAGAAAAAAAATGGATTGGTGAAATATTTTCAGAAATAAAAAAAATAACACACAACAATATTTTTTACAGATTAGATTTTGAAAATGAAAGATCAGATATTTATGATGCAATATCAACACCTGATATAGATGGTGTGATAGTATTGAAAAACTATGAGGAGATTAGGGATAATCACACCATTGGAAACTTTGTAAAAAATCTTTCAGAAAAAACAACAATATATGGTTTCGAAGACAATCCAAAAGATTTTTCATATTGGAAGAAAATAAAGGCTAAAGGTGTTTTTGTAGAGATAGATAAATTAGAGGAGTTTAAAAAAATAAATGAATCATGAGAAAAAAATTGTTTTAGCATTCATCTATAAAAGAACTGGAAAAGAAGCATTATCCTTCTCAGAGATGTATCTAACTATTTCTATGAATCTTAACTGGTGCAGCCCTAAAGAAGCGAAAAATTTTATAAAAAATTGTATAGAAAAAAATTTGTTAATAGAAGAAAAAGATGTTTTAAAACCAAATTTTAAACTTGAAGATGTTGACATCCCTGTGGGTTTTAAACCATCAGCTAATTTTTTTGAAAAAAAAATAAATGGAAAACCTGATGGAAAAAAACTAGAAAGTAAAAATAATTTAATATCGCTAATAGCTAAAAAAACAGATAAGTCAATAGAGGAAATTAATGAGGAAATAAATGTTATTTCATCTGAAAAAAATCTTTTTTTTGATGTCGCGGCTCTTCTTTATGCAAAAGAATATGATATAGAACTTGAAAAATTTATAAAAGACACAGAGGAATCTGTTTTTATACAAAATAAATAATAATTGGAAGTAACAATACCCCCATACAGTGACTACGTCTTATACCCCATGTTATTGGAAGTAGTCCTATTGTTGTTGCAACAAGCAATATTAATAGACCAAATAAGCCTGTGAATAGAAAAACCATTACAACAATAAAAGAAATAGTTAGTTTCACCATTTTTTTATAGGGTAGTTTAGAAAAATGTTTAGCAAAAATTTTTCCAAATTTTAAAGTTAAAAAATAAGACAGGGTTCCAGCAAGTAAAACTGCTATTAACAGAAATGATAGATTATAGGGCATTAAAAGGTTGTTCCATTCTTGGATGGTTATTAGTTCTGCTACAGCTACAACCGCTCCACTTCTTGGTCTAAGGATTACAAAAAGTACCATTACTACAAAAAATGCACATGCTGTGTTAACCGCTGAGAGTGTTACAATGGTTTGTTTTTTGTTGGAATCTGAGGTGTTTTCATCTCCTGTTTTTCCACGTGC
>CAYMOC010000002.1:82850-89724 GCA_964391965.1 uncultured Thermoplasmatales archaeon
GATTCAACAGGTATTTCAAATAATATTATTCCAAAGATGCCTGAAAGGAAGAATACAAAGATTGCAAAAAGCATTCCTGCAACTTGTGGGTTAATTTTTTTGATATCCTCTATTTTTCCTCTTTCTGTTGCTATCATCAAAAAAGTTATTGCAACTAGTACCGCTAGCATGATTTCTCTTAGTGTTTCATAAAAAAATAAAGGGTTTCCAATTACGAGTCTAACTGGGAATAACAAGGCAAAACAGAACAGTATTGCTCCATAGCTTCCAAGAGCAGAAAGAGATACTGCTTCGTATCCTTTTCCTTCAAGAAGAAGATTGTGCGCAGGAAGAACTGAAAGTGCAGTGTCTGCATCTGGTGCACCGAGAAAAGTAGAGGGGATACAATCGAGAAATGTGTGACTGAGGCTGCAGCTTATGATATAGATTGCGATTAGTAGGAATATGAATTCTTGGTTGAATCCGTAGTTTGTTAAGAAGCTAAAACTTGATATAATAAGGGTTGAGAGCGATAGTAGTATTACTGCTATGTTGTTTACATGAAGCCCGGGTATTAGGCCAGTTAATACACCTGTGAATACTCCTAATATGCAAAAGATTATGGCCAGTACTAAGTCAATCAAGTGTATCCCTCAAGTTTTATGAATTTTTGTTTTTTAGTTGATATCTAAAGTTTTTTTCATTGTATTCAAAGGTTGCATGTATTGTTATTTTTTGGTTATTTTGTAGATTTTTTTCTGTAAGGTTTGAAAAAGTTACAGCTATTGTATATGTATTGTTTTCATCTGATATATAGAGGAGGTTTCCATAGATTTCTTTTATTTCTCCTGTCACATTTACGTTTAAATTTATGTATTTTTCAGGGTTTTCGGTTAGTTGTTTTAGAGTTGTTGTTTCTCCTTCCCATTTTTGTAGTATTTCAAGATGTTTTTTGTTGTTTACAATTATTTCGTATTCTCCTTGGTATTTTTGGACGTCGCCTTGTGCTTGGATTTGGTCTCCTTTTTCTATTTCTATTGCTTCTTCTGAAAATATTTTTGTTGTGCCATTGTGTTGTTTTACGGTTATTATTTGGCTTCCTTGTTGAGTTATGAAATAATCTGTTACTATTCCCGTTATTATTACTTCTTTTCCCTCATATTCTGGTATTTTTGATATGTCTATTTGCTGCGGTTTTGATAAAGTTGATATTGAATATAGTAATAGTATTCCGATTATGGCAAAGAGTATGGATAGGTGTTTTAGTTTCATATTTATTGATTTTTTAAATAGTAGTTTTTATATTTAAATATTATTTTTGATTATTATTGTGGAAAAAAAAAGAAAGTATTAAATAATATTAACAATTGTTACGTTTGAATGGAAGGTATTAGTAGTAAAATTTATATTATACCTTTAATTCTTTGAAAAAAAACTGGTGGAAATCATAAAATGAATAATAGGGAGATAACACTTAAAATTTCAGAAGCTTTCCAACAAGATGTAGGATACGGAAGAGCAAGAATTGACAACCAAACAAGAGTTGAACTTGACCTCTCAATAGGCGATGTAATAGAAATAGAGGGCAACAAAAAAACAGCAGCAGTAGTATGGAGAGCACATCCTACAGATGAAGGCAAAAAAATACTCAGAGTTGATAATTTAACAAGAAAAAACAGTGGAGCAGGACTAGGCGACAGAGTGACAGTAAGAAAAGCAGATATCAAACCAGCTAAACAAGTAACACTAGCACCATTAATATCAAAAGGACAACAAATCCAATTCGGACAAGGAATAGACCACCTAATAAAAAAAGGACTTCTCAAAAGGCCATTATCCAAAGGAGATAATGTAATAATTCCAGGAATAGCACTATTTGGAAGTAGCCTTCCTTTTGTAATACTAAATACAAGCCCCGGCGACATTGTATCAATAAGTGAAGAAACATCAATAAATGTTAAGGAAGAAGCAGCAAAAACACAAGACATAGAAGGACCAAGTGTTAGCTACGAAGATATAGGTGGATTGCATGAAGAGATATCAAGAGTCCGAGAAATGATTGAGCTTCCACTAAAACACCAGGAGCTTTTTGACCGTCTTGGAATAGACCCGCCAAAAGGTGTTCTATTACATGGACCCCCAGGAACAGGTAAAACACTAATCGCTAAAGCAGTAGCAAATGAATCAGGAGCAAACTTTTACACAATAAATGGTCCAGAAATTATGAGTAAATACTACGGTCAAAGCGAGGAAAACTTAAGAAAAGTCTTTGATGAAGCAGAAAAAAATGCTCCATCAATTGTATTCATCGATGAAATCGATGCAATCGCAGGAAAAAGAAGTGAAACACACGGAGAAGTAGAAAAAAGAGTTGTTTCCCAGCTTCTTACATTAATGGATGGTTTAAAAGGCAGGGGTAAACTAATTGTAATAGGCGCAACAAACATCCCCGATCAGATAGACCCCGCACTCCGCAGACCCGGGAGATTTGATAGGGAAATAAGGATAGACGCACCAGATAGAGATGGAAGAAAAGAAATCCTTCAGATACATACCCGTGGTATGCCAAAAGCAGAAATAGTTAATCTTGATAAACTTGCAGATATAACATATGGTTATGTCGGAGCGGATCTTGCAGCTCTATCTCGAGAATCAGCGATGAACGCACTACGAAGATATCTACCTGAAATTAATCTTGAAGAACCAATTCCTGTTGAAGTCTTGGAGAAAATGGAAGTAACAATGGATGATTTTGTTAATGCTCATCGAGGTATAGAACCTTCCGCTATGAGAGAATTTATCGTAGAAGTCCCTAAGGTTTCATGGAAAGAAGTAGGTGGACTTGAGGATGCTAAACAAAATCTAAAAGAAGCAGTAGAGTGGCCTCTTACAAAACCAGAAGTTTTCCAAAGGATGGGCATTGAAACACCCAGTGGAATATTACTCTATGGCCCACCAGGAACAGGTAAAACACTTTTAGCTAAAGCAGTAGCACATGAATCCAAAGCTAACTTTATTTCAATTAAAGGCCCTGAAGTTATGAGTAAATGGGTTGGTGAAAGCGAAAAAGCAGTAAGAGAACTCTTTAAAAAAGCAAAACAAGTAGCACCAACAATAGTATTTTTAGATGAGCTTGATAGTATTGCACCAAAAAGAGGAACAAACACAGGTTCACATGTAACAGACAGTGTAGTAAACCAACTCCTAACAAGTATTGATGGTCTTGAAAGTATGGAAGGAGTGGTAATAGTAGCCGCAACCAACAGACCAGATATAATAGATCCGGGCCTGCTTAGACCCGGACGTTTTGACAGATTGATTCTAATACACTCACCAGATCGGGAAGCAAGACTTGAAATATTTAAAATACACACAAGAAACATGCCCCTTTCAGAAAATATCGATCTTGAAGAACTTGCAGACCTAACAGAGAATTATTCAGGGGCAGACATAGAATCGTTATGCCGTGAAGCAGCAATGCTAGCCATAAGGGAAAACGATCAAGCAGACATAGTACACAAAAAACATTTTGAAGAAGCCATGAAATCAGTAAGAGCATCAATAACTGAAAACATAAGAAAGTTCTACATGAAACTCTCAGAAGAAATCGGTAAAGGCGTATCACAAAAAGACGTAAAAGAAAGAGATGTAGCAGTAGCATAAAAAACCCCTAAATTTTTTATTTTTTTAATCATTTAAGGGAAAAATCATAAAAATATAAAAACACATTCAATATTTGAGAATCAATATAAATTAAAGGAGGTAAAAAAAAATGAAAGTAACAGAAGATGAGCTTAGAGGAAAAACAGTAATGAGCGAAGAAGGACTATACCTTGGCGTTATGAGAAACGCTACAACAGATAAAAAAACAGGTGAATTATTAAATATACTTGTCGAACCTTCTGAAGATGTAGATCCAAGATTGTATCATCTTGATGATCATGGGCATCTCGTGTTTCCATTTAACTCAATAAAATCAGTAAAAGATGTTGTAATAATTGGTGGACAATAAAAAACCCACCATAAAAAACAACACAATTTAAAACAAGTTTACCAGCTGTCAAGAATTTTTGGGTTTTCAAAAATTTTGTCAAGACTGTCTTGAAAAGAAACGAAATCAGCACCATCAAGAGCCCTATGATCAATAGTCAAAGTCAAAGGGAGTATTTTTCTTATACCAATTTTTTTCTTACCCTTTTTATCAGTAAAAACACCAGGCCTATCTTGAACTGCGTTAATAGCTATAGCAAAAACCTGCGGGCTTATCAAATCAAGAAGAGTTATACCGCCTTTTTGATGTCTGAAAACACTACCAAGATTTGAAACCAAAACACTAGCATCAAAAATATTGCTAGGTGTTATCTTATCTTCATCAGGAGTATTTAGATATTTCTTTTTTTCTTTTCTTGAAATATTAATACGGTTTTTACCTATAAAAGAACTAAATAATTGACGTAAAACTCCTAATTTTAAATGTTTAATATTGTAATATAATTGTTTTTTTGCAACAAAATACTGCATAACCTCAACGTTTGTATTTTTTATTTTTCTACGCATGTTTTTGATTTCATCAGCTATATCCTGCAATGTTTTTTTACCAACATCATGAATAACAGGTGAAATCATTCTATAATCTGGAAGAAGCCATGGTGTAGCGATACTTATTTCTTTAAGATGATGATGTTTGCCAACAGCAGTTTTATGATTATAATTTAGAAGAGAGTTTAATTTTGGTGAATCTTTTAAAGCCTCAGCAATAGCTTTTAGCATAACTACAGTAAAGGTTATTGGAGAATTTTTTTCAAGTTTTTCACGAATTTTCATATAATAATTATGAAAATCAGTAATATCAGGTTCATAAAGATAAGTTGCATGGGGTGCGTTCTTCCAAGAATCTTGGGTTGCAAATGCAGTAACTCTTCGGTTGATATCAAAAAGATGTGTTCTGTGTATTGTAAGTCGTTTACCAATCAAACTCATTTTAACAATTACCTTTAGCAATTTATTTTAAAAAGAGTACACAGGAAACTTATATAATAATTTATCCCTAAAAAAGTATAAAAAGATCGTGTGTAGAAAATAAGACGGACCCCTCTATTTCCTTTGGAAAAATTAAAAGACTGCCCTACGAAAAATTGAAAAATAAAAAAGTTGAAAAATAGTTTGTCGGCTATATTTTTTTAAGTATTTGAACATTCTCATTTTTAAAAATATATTAATGGAAAAATGATATTATTTTTCTAAAAACTTTATATCACACAATTAAATTCTCCAGTTGAAATAAAGGCCTCTCCCTTACTACATTTTTATAGATATAAAAAAGTAAAAAAATTATCGTTAAAAAGTTTTTAATACAAAACAGACATTACTATGACTTCCGACTGGGGGAATATTTTAACGGCTAAAAAAAACACGGTAACAAGTGATATATTTGGTAAACTACTAAAAACGGAGGGTTTATTTGTAAATAGAGAAGCTATGAGACCCTCATATATGCCTGAAGTTTTACCTCATAGAGATGAGGAGGTAAATACATTAGCTTCTGTTTTAGTACCAGCTTTGCGTAGCGAAACCCCATCGAATGTTTTTATTTATGGTAAAACAGGGACAGGAAAGACTGCTGTCACAAAATATATTGGTAAGGAACTTTTAAAAAAGGGTAAAGAAACAGGTAAGGATGTAAATTTTATTTACATAAATTGTGAAGTTGTTGACACACAATATAGACTGCTACAGAATATAGCAAATCATTTTATAGATGAATGGTCAGAGCGGATTCCTTTTACTGGTTGGCCTACTGATGAAGTTTTTGCTAAACTTAAAAAAATGATTGATAAACATGGCGGTGTCACTGTTATCATTCTTGATGAAATTGATAAACTTAAAGGCGATGAGGCGTTGTATAATCTTTCGCGAGTTAATTCTGATTTAAAAAATGCTAAAGTTTCTATTGTGGGTATTTCTAATGATCTTAAATTTACTGAATTTCTTGATCCGCGTGTGAAATCTAGTCTGGGTGAGGAAAATATGATTTTTCCACCATATGATGCAGGTGAACTTCAAGATATATTGCATCAACGAGTTGGTATAGCATTAAAATCCGATGTTGTTGAAGATGGTGTTGTTTCTCTTTGTTCGGCATTGGCCGCGCAAGAACATGGCGATGCACGGCGTGCTTTAGATCTTCTACGTATGGCTGCTGAATTAGCTGAGCGTGAAAACTCACCTCGTATAACTAAAAAATATGTTCGTTTCGCTCAAAACAAAATTGAAGTGGATCGGATAATTGAGGTTGTTAGAACTCTTCCTACTCAGTCTAAACTTATTTTATTTGCTATTCTTCTTCAAGAAAAACATAATAAGCAGACGGATAAGCCAGGTGTTATTACAACTGGTGAGGTTTACAGCATTTATAAGACCATATGTAAACGAACAAGGACTGATTGTTTAACTCAACGTCGTGTAGCTGATCTTATTTCAGAGCTTGATATGCTTGGTATTATTACAGCTCGAGTTATTTCAAAAGGCCGGTATGGTCGAACCCGTGAAATCAAAATGTCATCGTCTGGAGAGGATATAACAAAGATTCTTCAAGAAGATGATGTTATCCAGGATCTTTCTAATTACCGATTCCAAGGGCAAACTAGACTGATCTAAAAAAAATATTGTTTTTTTATAGTATTTTTTCTCTTAGTCTTTTTATTTTATCACGTAAAAATATTGCTTTTTCAAAATCCAATTCATCTGCTGCTTTTTTCATCTCAGCATCCAACTCTATTATCATGTTTGGAATATCTTTTTTTGGAATATGTTTTATGTCTTTTATTTCAACCTTTTTTTCCTGTACTGGTTTAATAATTGTTTGTGGTGTGATGTTGTGTTTTTTGTTATATTC
>CAYMOC010000002.1:89824-116651 GCA_964391965.1 uncultured Thermoplasmatales archaeon
CTGAAACCATAATTTACAAGTGATTTTTTTCGTGAATAATCTCCACGGTGCATTCCATGAATTTGAGGTATAGTCCTGTGGCTTTCATCTATAAAAATTAAAAAATCATCAGGGAAATAATCCAAAAGACAAAATGGTTTCTCACCGGGTTTTCTTCCATCCATATGTCGTGAATAGTTTTCTATTCCTTTGCAGAAACCTGTTTCTTCTATCATTTCTATATCATAAAGAGTTCTTTGTTTCAACCGATGCGCTTCCAGCATATCAAGCTCTTTAAGACGTTGCTTTAACTCATTTTTTATTCCTTTAACAGCTCTTTTTTGTTTACTTTCAGGTATCACAAAATGTTTGGCAGGATAAATATACAAATATTTGAAACTGTCAACAATTTCGCCTGTTACTTTGTCTAATTCAACAATTCTATCAATTTCATCACCAAACAATTCAAAACGGATAATATTCTCATAATAACCGGGGATAAGATCTACAGTGTCACCTTTAACTCGGAAACGACCTTGTTGTAATTCAAAATCATTGCGTTCATACTGCATATTCACTAAATGATCAATAAGACGACGTCTACCAATATTTTCCCCAACTTGAAACTCATGACCAAGATTGGAGTAATCCTTTGGGTTACCAACACTATAAATACAAGAGACAGAAGCAACAACAATTACATCTTTTCTAGATAAAAGTGAAGCTGTAGCAGAAAGCCTCATCTGCTCAATTTTAGGATTGATATCTGCATCTTTTTCAATATACATGTCTTTTTCTGGAACATAAGACTCGGGTTGATAATAATCATAATAGCTAACAAAATATTCAACACGGTTTTTTGGAAAAAGCTCTTTAAATTCACTATAAAGTTGTGCTGCAAGAGTTTTATTATGAGCAACAATCAACGTGGGCTTCTGAAGTTTTTCTATCACATTAGCCATCGTGAAAGTTTTACCGCTACCTGTCACTCCAAGTAAAGTTTGAAGACTCTCACCTTTTTTAAAACCTTTAACCAGTTTTTTTATAGCTTTAGGTTGAGAGCCACCAGGTTTAAACTTTGAAACTAATTCAAACTTTTTCATCCTTCCACCAACTTTTTACTTCTCAACAGTCGATTATATTTAATAGCAAACCTGTGTGCTTCATTTCGAATCTCCTGCAGATAATGCAGGCCGTTGTCTTTTTCATCCAACCGGAGAACCTCTTTTTCACCAGGTATATAAATTTCTTCAAACTCTTTAGCGATACTAATTAGAGGAACCTGAAAACCAATCTTTTTTAACTCATCCCAAGCTGCGTTTAGCTGACCACGCCCTCCATCAATAACGATCAAATCAGGAAAATCAATATCCCCTTTTTTAATACGGATGTAACGACGATAAACCACCTCAGAAATTGCAGCAGTATCATCAACTCCTTCAACACTTCGAATTTTAAAACGACGGTAATTACTTTTATCAGGATGTCCGTTTCTAAACTGAACCATACTACCTACGGTACTTGTACCACTAAGATGAGAGATATCGAAACATTCTATAACATTTGGGCATTCATTCAACTTCAAACTTTTTTTAAGAGCTTCAACTTTTTTACTATCCTTGAAAAAAACTCCTGCAATATTTTTTTCAACCAATTCTAAAAGTTGTTTTTTTTCACCACGTTCAGGAACTTTAACATGTACTTTATTACCCCTCATTTTATTTAAAAATGAAATCAAAGAATCATCAATCTTTTTTGGAATAATCAACTCTTTCGGAACAGGTTTTTCTGAATAAAACTGAATAAGGAAATCATCAAAAAAACCTTCATCATGATTATTTTCAAAAACAAACTCGTTTTTATTGGTAAGAGTCCCCTTGTAAACATTAAAAACCATCAAATATACTACATTATTTTTTACAACAAAATTTATGATATCCTCATCATATTTTTTTTCACGTTTCATTTTTTGTCTTTCAGAAAGATATTCTAAAGCCTTGATTTGATCTCTTATTCGTAATGCTTTCTCATATTTTCTTTCATCAGAAAGTTTTTTCATATCCTGTTTTAGTTTTTTTATTGATTCAGAAACATGACCTGATAAGACCAGTTTTACATTATCGATTTTTTCCCTGTAGTCTCCCTCTGTTACATTACTGATACATGGCGCATCACATAAACCAATATGAAAACGTAAACAAGCTTTTTTTGGAAGACGCTTACATGTTCTTAACGCAAATGTTTTTTTGATAAAACGAAGAATATAATTACGTTCTTGAGCTGATACGAAAGGACCAAAATAATCGCCTTTTGTTTTTTTTCTACGATCTATAAAAATACGAGGAAATTTTTCATCACTAATACATATGTATGAATGGCTTTTAGCATCTTTTAATCTTACATTATAATGTGGTTGATATTTTTTTATAAGTGTGTTTTCTAAAACTAAAGCTTCAACTTCGGTATCAGTAATTATAAAATCCAGGTTTTTTACATGCTTTAGCATAGCCTGAGTTTTTGTATCTAAATCTTTTTTTTGGAAATATGAACCCACTCTTTTTTTGAGGTTTTTAGCTTTTCCAACATAAATTACATTATTTTTTTTGTTTTTAAAAAGATAGCATCCAGGGTCTTTGGGAATAGTTTCTAAATTAAACATTTTTTATCATTTTTTTTTGAAAATAAAGGTTTTATTACTTTTCCAGTATGACTTTTTTTTACATCAATAATTGATTCAGGTGGCCCTTGAGCTACTACTTCCCCACCCATATCTCCACCATCAGGTCCAAGATCTATAATATAATCTGCACATTTTATTACTTCAAGGTTATGTTCTATTACAACTACGCTGTTTCCTTTGTCAACAAGACTGTTTAGTACATTTATTAGTTTTTTTACATCATGAAAATGAAGACCGGTTGTAGGTTCATCCAATAGATAAAGTGTTTTTCCAGTGCTTCTTTTTGACAGTTCTCTTGTAAGTTTTATCCTCTGTGCTTCTCCCCCCGAAAGTGTTGTGCTGCTCTGACCGAGTTTGATATAGCCAAGTCCTACCTGATTTAATGTTTCAAGTTTTCTTTTAACAACAGGTATGTTTTCAAAAAACGAGAGTGCTTCCTCAACTGTCATATCTAGAACTTCTGCAATGTTTTTATCCTTGTATTTAACCTCAAGGGTTTCCTTGTTGTAACGTTTTCCTTTACATTCCTCGCATTCGATGTAAACATCAGGCAGAAAATTCATCTCGATTTTTATAAGCCCATCTCCACGACATGCTTCACATCTTCCACCTTTTACATTAAAACTAAAACGCCCTGGTTTATACCCACGTTTTTTCGCTTCAGGTGTTTTAGCAAAAAGCTGTCTTATCCCATCAAAAACTTTTGTGTATGTTGCAGGGTTGCTCCTTGGTGTTTTACCAATCGGGCTTTGATCTATAACTATTACTTTATCGATTTTTTCATCAAAAACGATATTATCATGGTCACCAGGTCGTTCTCTTGAGTTATATATCTTTTTCTTAAGACCCTTATACAGAATATCATAAACCATTGTTGATTTTCCACTACCTGAAACACCTGTCACCAGAGTCAATAATCCAATAGGGATGTCAACATCTATGTTTTTAAGATTATGTTCTCGACAACCAAGAAGATGAATATATTTGTTTGAAAAACGAGTTTTTTCAGGTGTTTCGATTTCAAGTTTGCCAGAGAGATATTTACCAGTTAATGAGGCCGGGTTTTTCTCTATCTCTGATGGACTTCCTTCTGCAACTATTTTTCCACCATGTATACCTGCACCAGGTCCCATATCTATTACATGATCTGCATGACGTATGGTTTCTTCATCATGTTCTACAACAATAAGTGTGTTACCTATGTCTCTTAGGTTGTGAAGTGTATCAATTAGTTTTTTGTTGTCTTTTTGATGAAGTCCTATTGAGGGTTCATCAAGGATGTATACAACACCCATCAAATTCGAACCGATTTGTGTTGCAAGTCTGATTCTTTGTGCTTCTCCACCTGAAAGGGTGCCTGCACTACGGGACAAGGTAAGATAGTTAAGACCTACTTTGTCTAGAAAATCCAAACGTTCCTTTATTTCCTTTAAAATCCTCCATGCTATTTCTTCTTCTTTTTTATCGAGGATAAGAGTTTTAAAAAATCGAATGGATTCCTTGATAGAGATCCCTGTTACATCACTAATTGACTTGTTTCCTACTTTTACAGATAAAACTTTTTCTTTTAAACGTTGACCTTTACAAGTTGGACAAGGGCTAACTCTCATAAATTTTTCAAGTGTTTTTCGCCGATAATCTGATTCTGTTTGTTTATGAAGTCTTTCAGATTGAGGTATAAGTCCTTCCCATTTTTTTGTACCTGACCATCTGCTTTTTCCGCGTCTCATAGAAAAATCAAAATTTATTCTATCTGAGGAACCATACATTAACGCATTATATTGTTTCTCTGTGAGATTTTCTATTGGGGTAAATATATCAAAACCAAAATGTTTTGCAACGGCACCAAGATATTTGATTCTCCATCTATCATGCACTCCCCGATAAAGTTTTATAGCTCCATCGGCAATTGATTTTGTTTTATCTGGTATGATCAGATCAGGATCAAAATCCATTTTTATTCCAAGGCCATGGCATGTTTCACATGCACCAAAGGGGCTGTTAAATGAGAACATTCGGGGTTGCAGTTCTTCAAAGACCATGCCGCAGACAGGGCAGGCCATTTTTGAAGAATACAAGCACTCATTTCTTTCATTGTCTAATACTATTAAGAGCCCATCTGATTTTTTTAAAGAGTTTTCGCATGCTTCAGTTAAACGAGAAACATCTTTAACTTCCAATCTGTCTATTACTATTTCTATGTCATGTTTTTTGTAACGATCGAGTTTTATTTCTTCATCTGTTCTATAAAGTGCTTTATCAACTCGAACCCTTGTGTATCCTTCTTTATTTAAATCTTTAAAGAGTTGTTCATATGTTCCCTTTTTTTGTCTAATTATTGGTGATAAAATAATTATTTTTCCAGAGAACTCTTCACTAATTTTTTTTGAAATCTTTTGAGGAGTTTGCGATTCAATTTTTTTATTGTGCTCAGGGCAATAGGGAGTTCCGATTCTAGCAAAAAGAAGTCTTAAGTAATCATATATTTCAGTAACAGTTCCAACTGTACTACGAGGGTTTTTACTAGTGGTTTTTTGTTCTATTGATATAGCAGGGGATAAACCATCTATGCTGTCTACATCAGGTTTACTCATTAGACCTAAAAACTGACGGGCATATGATGAAAGCGATTCAACATAACGGCGTTGACCTTCGGCATAAATTGTATCAAAAGCAAGTGTACTTTTCCCACTTCCAGAAAGACCCGTTATTACTACAAAATTATCCCTAGGTATTTCTACATTGATATTTTTGAGATTATGTTCTCTAGCACCTTTAATGAGTATGTTTTTCAACTGCTATTTTTGCCTCCTAAGATCAGATTTTTTGAGTTTATGTAATTTAGTCATGATTTAATAACCCAAAAGGGGAGGTAACCGAAACTATTAACTATTGTTAAAACTTTTGTTGGAAAAAGTATGATATATGGGGGAACCGGGGCGCAAACGAATGCATGTTATCACATTCAAAACCTTTTTTTGTGACAATTAAATAATGAATTATTTTTCTCCCATTAGTTTTTTTCGAGGAATCGGAATCGGTAAGACCCATCCATAAATCTTCTTCTATTTTTTTTGGTCCACCGGACTTCCCCCAATAAACTTGTATAGTTTTTAGTGTTTTTAAACTTTTAGTAAAATTTCATAAAATCTTTACATAAAAC
This sequence comes from uncultured Thermoplasmatales archaeon, assembly GCA_964391965.1. Taxonomy (GTDB): domain Archaea; phylum Thermoplasmatota; class E2; order DHVEG-1; family DHVEG-1; genus JAZKSG01. The sequence continues at coordinate 95,647 of CAYMOC010000002.1, forward strand.
ACATTCTACGAAATACGTAATTTGTATTTTTAAAACAAAAAAAGAAGAAAAAAAGTTTAGTTTTTATATCCACCTATTTTAAGAGTTGGATCGCCAAATAAAACCCATTGTTGCACGGTTTTTGCATGCCCTTCAGGTAAGTTAAACATGTCCTCTTCGAATGTGTTTATATAGCTTTTTTGAGTATTGAAAAATGCATCTCCAAGTGTTTCATGTCCTTCTGTTCCATATTGTCTGAAAAATTCTGTTGTTATCCAAGCATCACCACCATCGGATGTACAATTACTACCTAAACGACCATATCCAAGACCTGTGTTTCCAAGAGTTGCTATTGCTCCTTTGTTTGGAATGCTAATAAGTTTCCAGCTGTAACATTCTGTTACAGGTGCGCCGTATGTCCACATCATAGTATCTTTGCCTTTAAATATTAAACCTGGTAGAATTCTATCAAGAACGGGATTGCCTGAAATTATTTGTTCAAGTGCAGCAAAATATATCTTGTAAATACCGTGAGCAATCGATTTGGTTAATGAAACATTGAATTGGCTGTTATGACAACCGCCGACGACAGCAACTGGTAGTTTGTTTCCATTGGAAAGCTTGTTCATTGGGAACAAAGGAGTTTGAACAAATGGTGCAAATAATTTCATGTTCGTGACTGCTAAACCATCAACTCCACCGTGTATTCTGTCACCGGGTACTCCAGGGTAGTGATCAGCCCATACATTTGGGCTTCCATGTCCTGACATGAAAACAAAACCTGCTCCCTTGCTTAAAGCATTTATAACACTTTGCTGTCCGGTAAGACCACCGTTTGATGCCCAATATATTTCTTTTTTGAATTCATCAGGCATGTAATACAATGCCCCACCTCGGCCGTTTAACACTTTTTGACCTGTTACCCATTCACCTTCATAGTATGTTTCTGTGTTGTATCTCCATTCTGAGAAAACTGTCTCATTTTCTTCATTTAAAATCCATACTTTTATGTCTGTGAGATTCCCGTAAGGTTTTGGATTATATGATTTACCGCGAATATGCATAATCCCATCAACGTACTCAATATCTGTCCAATGCGAAAAATCATTGCCATATGCTAAACTGTCATTTGTATCTACTTTTTCGTTTTTTCCAAGAATATCTCCATCTGAGGGCACAGTTATTTCAGCTATAGGTAGATTTGGGTAATTGTATTCAGGGTTTTGTAGATGGTCATCATGGGTAACATGAATTTGTGTTTTTTTGTCCCTATCTATTTCGACGGTCACCATGTTTATATTTCCTTCAATTATCTGTCCTTCATCTTCAGCAAAGCTTTGTCCATAAATTCTATAGATGCCTTCTTTTAAACCCGTTGTGTTCCATTGGAAATCAAGATCTTTTTGGTCAAGGAAACCATCTCCTGAGAAAACCATCATTTTTTTGAACCATTCTTGCCCATAAGCTGTTGTCTCATAGTTTATAATTTTATCTACAACAATTTTTACTTCCCTTCTTGATCTACAAGGAAGTCTAGATACAACAACATCAGGTTCCAAATCTATAGGAAGATCATCTTCTATATTATGATCTGTTTCGTTGAATTTAAAGTTCCAAGCTGCAAAAACATCATCACCATTTGGATCCCAACTTGAAAAATTACCCTCGCTATCATAGATATCTGCATAATATAAATCACTTATAACTCCTGGATCATAAGTTCTTCCATCAGCCGAAACAAGAGGATGTTCGGGTTCATCATAGACGTTTGTATATCTTACTGGTACATACCAGTCTTTTGCACCGTAGTTGAGATTATCTCTTGGTTTAGCATAAAATTTGTTTTTCAAACCACCAACAAGTAAAACATATGAAACATTCCAGTTCTCCAAAGCATTTTTTATAAAATATTTTATTTGTTCAGGCGGATCTCTTCCTTCTGTTTCAAAGTATGTTCCATCATATATTTCTTTGACATTTACGAGTTTTGTAGCTATATTGTATTCTTCTTTATGTTCTACAAATCTTTGTAGTTGTCTGTTGAAAGCTTTAGGTGCTATTAATAAAAGATCAAAAGTGTTTTCATCATCAGCATTCAAAGAAGAATCTTCAAGTTTTTCAGTACTTATTTGTACAGATATGCCGCCTATGCTACTTAATACAAAAATACCTATAATTAAAATAGGCAATAGTTTTTTCATCATTTTTTTACGTCCCCCTTTCTATATATTTCTATATTATTAATAATTTATAGGTTTATAAATACTATGGTTGTAATTTTATTTTAATATTAAATAGATTTTATAATGAAAGTTCGCCTTTTCTAAGAGCTTCGACTGGGGAAAGCATACTTGCTTTTTTAGCTGGTATTGCTGCTGCTAACACAGATAAAAGAATAGGGAGTAATAATGCCACTGCAATAGTTAACCAGTTTACAATAAAACCTATTTCAAGTTGTGTTCCTGCTACAAATTCAACGCTTAAACCGTACCAGTTTACAAAATTCATTACTAATAACGAAAAAATTATTCCTAAAACACCTGCTATGAACCCTATAGCTAAACCTTGATACAGAAATATTTTAAATATAACCCGGTCTCGGGCTCCAAATGCTTTTAAACTACCTATTTCTCTTGTCTTTCTCATAATTATTGAATCCATAACATATTTTATTGCAGCACCACATAGAAACAATGTTACGGCTATACTTCCCCATAGCATAATTGTTACAACGTCTTGCATGCTACCTGCGATATAAACAAGAAAATCATGCCAACTGTATACTTGCATTCTTGGCACAACTGAACTTATTTGTTTTTTAACTTCTTCAGAATGACCTGCCGGATTTAATCTATGAACTGGTTCAGGTGCTTTGACAACCACTACATCTGCTCTTTTTTTATCAATTTCTATCGGGTGGTATCCTTTAAATGTTCCAACACCGGGTATTTCAAGATTTTCTCCTATTGTTTCACCATATCCTTTGATTTCTCGTACACTGTCTGCATGCATAAACCAAATCATGGCTTCAAGAGTTGGCGTTCCACTAGTGTATAGCCCTATTATTTTTACTCTAACCGTTGCATAGCTTGTTTCTTTTCCTGAAACACTTAGTGTTAAGGCAAGGGTTTTACCTACATCAAGCTCAGGGTGTACTTTTGTTGCTGTTTCCCCTATTATTATCGGGTAGGGTTTTTCATCATCAAATGGTTTCTCTCCACTTCCATATGTGAAATCAGGAAGGTCTCCAGGTCCTTTTACTTCTATGTATAGTGGTGTATGGCCTCTAAGTATGGCATCATCTTCTCTAAAAAACCGTCCTTTTACAATTTTTTTATGGATGCCTGATATGTCTCTTTCTCTTTCAGGATTTATACCTTGTACTGTGCAAGCATCTATCATACCTTCTTCAGAACCTAAACCATAAGCACCTTGCGCTGTAACACGCAAACTAGTCTTATAATCAGGAAATTTTTTCTCAACAGTCTCGGCGATGTCTCCAGCGTTTTTCAACTCAGGTTCAGTTCCATAAATATCTCTTTTTGTAGTACTGGGATCAACAATCACTGCATCTCCTGTAACAAGTTTAGTAGTGTCATCCACTACTTGCATCATGTAATTTAGATAAGCATTTTCAAGCATAAAAGAAGCCATAGTAAGAGCTATAACAACAACTATAATTCCGTAAATTCTTTTATGATCTTTAAGCTCTCCAAAAGCCAAACGTCTACTGACACTCAATACAAAATTCTCCCATATTTTATTTACCCATATGACTCTCTTTTAAAATTGTTTTAAAATTTTTATTTTCTTTTTTAGAATCAGCTATTATTTCTCCATCTTTTAAAACAATAGTTCGTTTACCATAACTTGCTATATCCATTTCATGGGAAACAAAAACACTTGTCACTCTTCTTTTTTCATTCATTTTAACAATAAGATTCATAATGTCTTTGCTGCTATCTGAATCAAGTGCACCAGTTGGTTCATCGGCTAGAATAAGAACAGGGTCATTAATCAAAGCTCTAGCTATAGCTACTCTCTGTTTTTCACCACCACTCAAATGAATACCTTTATGATCAGAACGATGTGAAATACCAACCTCTTTAAGTAAAAGCATCGCTTTTTCTTCCAACTCTACAGGATTTTTTTTCATAATTAAACCGGGAAGCATAATATTTTCAATCACCGTGAGTCTGGGAATAAGGTTATAACTCTGAAAAACAAAACCAATTTTTTCCCCTCTTAGCAGAGCTATCTCCCTCCCTGTAATTTTTGTAGTGTCTTTTTCCTCAATAAATATTTTTCCAGAGCTTGGATTATCTAAAAGACCCATACAATGCAGAAGAGTAGATTTGCCACTTCCAGATGCTCCGATTACTGAAACAAACTCTCCTGGAAAAACTTTTAAATAAACATTGTTAAGAGCTTTTACAACATTTCCATACTCTTTATACTCTTTGGTAATTTTTTCAAATCTTATAATTGGTTTTCTTTCAGATTGATCAGTCATTTAACTCTTTCAGTTTTTAAAAAAGTGGAACCATTATAAAAAATTATTGAATGAATTATACAAATTAAAAAATTTAAAAAATGAAATGAATATTGTTTTTTTATCCAACGTAATGTGATACGTCCTTGTCATCTTCCTTTTTTTCGTTTTCTTTCATCTCAAGAATATCAATGGCAAGAATTACATGAAGCGGTATTATCCTCATTTTGCCAGATAATTCTCCATGTTCACTGTTCAGTTCCATTATAATAGCATTTTCATCTATACCTATCGACATAAAACCTCTAAAAATTCCTTCTGTTTCAAGGGGGTTATCCTTTCCGCCAAGGGATGTAATTTTGTATTTAGAGCCTTTTGTTAATTCCATATGTTCATCATTCATTCTAAATCCTTCCTTTGTTCATCAATCAATTTTTGCAAGTGTTCAACTGTTTTACTGTAATTTTCTATTGCTACTTTAATGTGTGCTTCCACAAAATTCCATGCTTTTTCAAGATTTCCATATCGAAGCCTGTAGGCTTTTTTGTTTTGTTGAGAGTTTTCATCAAAAACATGCATTTCCTCAAGAATATCAAATCCCTTCAACTTGTTAAGATGTCTATAAACTGTTGGTTTTGATGTATTTAATTTTTCAGATATTTCTTCCACATACCATGCTTTAGTGGGATGCTTTAAAAAAAACTCATTAAAAATTTTAAAAGGAATATTTGGGTTTGATCCTTTTGATATATATCCAATTTGTTCAAAAAATTGTTTAGCTACCTGTTCAGGGTTTTCCTCGCCTATAAGCGGTGTATTACTTACTACTTTTATTTCAAATCCCATTTTATCTAAACCTCATTAAAATCTGGTTTTTATGAAATAAAATAATCGTTTATAATAGTTTATGCTTTACAAAGGAAACAAAGAATAATAAAAAATTATGAAACCGTCTTTAAATAATTGGATGATATTTTTTTATCTCCCATTCAGTTACTTGAGTTCTATAGTTTTCCCACTCTTGTTTTTTAACATGTAAAAAGTTATTAAAAATATGTTCTCCAAGAACTTTTTTTAATAAACTACTTTCTTCCATTAAAGATATCGAGTGTCCCAAACTTTCGGGAAGTTGTTTTATCCCATATTTTTCTCTTTCTTTTTCAGATAGTTCATAAATATTCCTTTCAACAGGTTTTACAACAGTCATTTTTTCTTCTATTCCTTTAAGTCCTGCAGCGAGCATAGCTGCAAACTGTAGATATGGATTTCCAGAAAGATCAGGATTACGTAATTCACATCTGGTTCCACTTCCTCTGCTAGTTGGTATACGAATCAAAGCACTTCGATTTCTTTTGGCCCATGAGATATATGTTGGTGCTTCATACCCTGGAACAAGTCTTTTATAAGAATTCACTGTTGGATTAAGGATGCAAGTCATCTCTTTGATATATGTGATTAGACCTGATATAAACTGTTTACATGTTTCATTCATCTTTTTTTTATTTTCATCAAAAAAAGCATTTTTTCCATCAGGTGTAAATAAGGACATATGTGTATGCATACCTGACCCGCTTATTCCATAAATTGGTTTAGGCATAAATGATGCATGAAGATCATGTTTACTAGCAATTACTTTTGTAACATATTTTAAAGTTATGACTCTATCGGCTGTGGTTAAAGCATCTGCGTAACGGAAATTTATTTCATGTTGCCCATCTGCTACTTCATGATGCGATGTATACGTTTGGATCCCAAGTCTTTCAAGAGCAACTGATATATCTGCTCTAACTCCTTCTGCCAAATCTCGATGAGATAGATCAAAATATCCTGCACGGTCGTTTGGGTGAAGAGTTGATCCTTCTCCATCTTTTTTAAAAAGGAAAAATTCACATTCTGGTCCTGTGTTGAAAATATAACCCATTTTTTTTGCTTTGTTCATTATTTTTTCTAAAGCAAATTTCGAGTCTCCGATGAATCTTTTCCCATTAGGCTCATAAATGTCACAGTTTAATTTTGCTGTTTTTCTTCTTTCGATCTCTTTGGGTAATATGATAAAACTATCCGGATCAGGTTTTGCTATTTTATCTGATTCTTCGATTGTTGCATATCCTGCAATTGATGACGCATCAAAAGCAATACCTTCATCTAAAGCTTCTTCTAGTCTGCTAGATGGAATTACTATGTTTTTTGGAAAACCAAGAATGTCAATAAATTGAAGTCTTACAAAAAGTATTTTTTCTTTTTTAGCTATTTCAATAACTTCATCTTTTGATATAATTTTAGTTCACTCCCATTCTCTAATATTAAAAAATGTTTCTTCATTATTGTGTATATGTTATTGTTATTTAAACACTAATTTAATTTTTTAAATTCTGTAGTGCATTCTTAAAAGGAGTTTAGGAGCGTCTTTTAATCTTATCTTTTCTATGATTTTTACGATTTTTGACGTATCTGTCATAACAAGTTTTTAATATGTGTTGTTGTTACGAATTTTTACCCAGAATGGGAGGATTTTTATGGATAAAGATACAGAGTCCTTTATGGAAAAGGTTATACAAAAAAACCCTGGTGAAAAAGAATTTCATCAAGCAGTTGAGGAAGTAGTCGGAAGTTTAATGCCTTTTGTTAAGAAAAATCCCAGATATCAGAAGTATAAAATTCTTGAGAGAATGGTTGAACCTGAGCGTACAATAATGTTTCGTGTGCCTTGGGTAGATGACAATGGAGAAATTCATGTAAATCGTGGTTATCGTGTTGAGTTTAACAGTGCGATTGGACCATATAAAGGCGGTTTACGTTTTCATCCTAGTGTAAATCTTTCAACACTTAAGTTTTTAGGTTTTGAACAAACTTTTAAAAATTCCTTAACATCTCTCCCTATGGGCGGCGGTAAAGGCGGTGCAGATTTTAATGCAAGAGGCCGATCCGAACAAGAGATAATGAGATTTTGCCAAGCTTTTATGACTGAACTTTGCAAATATATTGGACCAAATACAGATGTTCCTGCTGGTGATATTGGTGTTGGCGGTCGAGAGATTGGTTTTATGTTTGGCCAATACAAAAAAATTAAAAATGAATTTGTAGGAGTTTTAACAGGTAAAGGTATCAACTGGGGAGGATCACTTATTCGACCAGAGGCAACAGGTTTTGGAGCCACCTATTTCGCTCAAGAAATGTTAAAAATTAAAAGTGAAACTTTCAAAGGTAAAAAAGTTGCACTTTCTGGTTTTGGAAATGTAGCATGGGGTGCAGCATTAAAAATTGATGAACTCGGTGGAAAAGTAGTAACTCTTTCAGGCCCGGATGGATATATTTATGATTCAGATGGTATTTCAGGTAAAAAAATTGATTATATGCTTGAGATGAGAGCCTCAAATAACGATAGAGTGCAAGATTATGCTGATAAATTTGGTGTTGATTTTGTTAAAGGTAAAAAACCTTGGGAAGTTGAAGTTGATATTGCAATGCCATGCGCAATCCAAAATGAACTAGATGGAAAGGATGCCAAGCAATTAATTGACAATGATTGCATGCTTGTTGCAGAAGTATCCAACATGGGATGCACGCCCGAAGCAATTAAAAATCTTCAAGAAGCAAAAATAATGTATGCCCCTGGTAAAGCAGTGAATGCCGGCGGTGTTGCCGTATCAGGCCTTGAAATGAGCCAAAACAGCTTAAGATACAACTGGTCTGCAGAAGAAGTTGACCAAAAACTCCACAACATTATGACGAACATACATGAAGTCTGTGAAAAATATGGAAAACAGCAAGATTATATCAACTATGTTGACGGAGCAAATATAGCTGGTTTTGTAAAAGTAGCTGACGCAATGATTGATCAAGGTGTTGTTTAAATACTTTTATAAACACCTATTTTTTTCCTTTTTTTATACAAAAATTTCTTATCAAGTTTTATCATTCTAATTTTGTTTAAATGAAACTAAATGGAAACAATTATTCATACATTCCAAAAAAAAATAATGAAGAATATGAACTTCCTAGTCAAAGATTACATAATTTAATGCCTTTTAAAATCCGTGAGATACTTCTTGTTTCTAGTCTTTACGATGCTTTTATAATAGAAGAAGAGGGCTTGATTTCTGAGATGGTTGTGGGAGAATATCAAGATCTTTTGCTTTCCTCGCCACCAAGAGTAACAAGAGTTTCTTCTGGTAAAAAAGCTCTTGAAAAAATAAAGACAGAAAACTATGACCTTGTTATCACAATGTCAAAAAACATAGGAACAGATCCATTTAGTTTTGGAAAAAAAATGAAGAAAATCTGTCCAGAAATCCCGATAATAATTCTTGCGACAGATTCTGCTGATCTTCATATATGTCAAGACAGAATGCATGAAGAGGGAATAGATAGGGCATTTTTTTGGAATGGTGACACCAGACTTTTTCTTGCGATTGTAAAATATGTTGAAGATAAAAAAAACATTGATTACGATATTGTAGCCGGAGATGTTAGAACACTTATTGTTTTAGAAGATTCAATAAGATATTATTCTATGTTTTTGCCAATAATCTATACTGAAATTGTAAAACAAATACAAAGATGTCTTTCAGAAGATCTAAATGAAATGCAAAGACTATTGCGTAGAAGGGCAAGGCCAAAAATACTTCTTGCAACTACATATGAAAAAGGCTTAGAGTTATATTCAAAATATAAAAAAAATATCCTTGGGATTATTTCTGATGTTAAATTTTATAAAGAGGGCAAATTAGATAAAAATGCAGGTCATGATTTTATAGAATATGTAAAAAGTAATAACGAAAACCTGCCTACAATGCTTCAGTCATCTGATCCAAAAAACAGGCGAAGAGCAGAAAAAATAAACTCATATTTTATTTACAAGAATTCTTCCACACTTTTACAAGATTTTGATGATTTTTTAATGAATCATCTTGGTTTCGGTGATTTTATTTTTTTAAAACCTTTAAATGGTAAAGAAGAAGCTACTGAAATTGACCGCGCGTCAAACATGGAAGAATTTGAAAAAATTATGAAGAAAATACCTGCCGAGTCAATTAGATATCATGCAGATCGTAATGATTTCTCAAATTGGTTGATGGCAAGAGGTGAATTTAATCTAGCCTCGCTATTACGTCCAAAGAAAGCAAATGATTTTATTAATTTAGATGAAAACAGAAAATTCTTGATAGAAATTTTCAAAGAAACAAGAAGGAAAAAACAACTTAGAGCAATGACAGATTTCTCACAACAAACATTTGAGTTTAACAATTCTTTCACAAAAATCAGTGGCGATTCTTTAGGTGGAAAGGCAAGAGGTATAGCATTTATCCGATCTTTGATTGCAATGTATAATTTAAATGATAAATATAAAGATCTGAACATTATTGTTCCTAGCACTGCGGTGATTGGTACTGAAGAATTTGATGATTTCCTCAAACAAAATAAAATTCGTGAAAAAATTAAAAAAATTAGTGATTTTTCTGATAGTAGAATATCCCAAATTTTTTTGGATGGGAAACTTTCTGAAGAGTTAACCGAAAAATTAAGAAAAATTCTTACAAAATTTAAAAAACCACTTGCTGCACGATCATCAAGTCTTTTAGAGGATTCACAACATCATCCTTTTGCTGGTATTTATTCTACATACCTTATACCAAATAATCTTAAGACGTTGTCAGAAAGAGAGGATCAATTAATTCAAGCGATCAAATTGGTTTACGCCTCAGTTTTTTATAATACGGCAGGAGAATATATTAAATCCACTTCCTCGCGGATAGAAGAAGAAAAGATGGCGATCATTATACAAGAAGTAGTTGGACAAAATCACAATGGGCGGTATTATCCTACTTTTTCAGGTGTCGCACAATCCTATAATTATTATCCAATGCCTTATCAAAAAAGAGAGGATGGTGTGGTGAATCTTGCTGTAGGGTTGGGTTATTCTGTTGTTGGTGGAGAAAAAACATTTCGTTTTTGTCCGAAATATCCTGATATTTCAGAAATGAATGCGCCAAATTCTGCTTTTGAAAACACGCAAAACACTCTGTATGTCTTAGAGTTAAACACCGCTCAGAAACTAACGCTTACTGAATCTGATTCAGAAAATCTGAAAAAAATAAAAACATCAGATATTTTGGAAGACGGTGAGCTGGAATATGTTTCTAGTAGTTATGATATGAATGATGATAAGATAATTGATAATTTTTCAAAAAAAGGTCCACAGTTGATAACGTTTTCAAATGTTATTAAATATGATACTTTTCCGTTTTCAAAACTTTTAGAGGATTTATTGAAGATTGGTAAACAAGGTATGGGGATTCATGTGGAATATGAATTCGCTGTTGATATGCAGTCAAAACCTCCAACTTTTGCGTTACTTCAAATTAGACCTATGATTATAAATAAGGAAACTTCTATAATTGAGTGGTCCAAAGATGAAGAAAAATCAGATGATGTGTTGGTTTTATCAAATAACTCTCTTGGCAATGGTATTATAGATGAGATATCTGATATTGTTTTTGTTAAAAAGGAAAATTTTTCTTCTTTAAAAACTTTTGAAATTTCAAAAGAAATAGAACAAATCAATAAATTTTTGGCAGAAGAAGGCAGAAAGTATGTTTTAATTGGTCCGGGTCGTTGGGGTACACAAGATAGGTTTCTTGGGATTCCGGTTTCTTGGTCTCAGATTTCAAATGTTAAGGTTTTAGTAGAGGTTGCCTTAGAAGATTTCAACATAAGTCCGACTCAGGGAACTCATTTCCTACAAAATTTAATATCAAGAGAGATAGGTTATGTTAGTGTTTCTTTATCTAAAAATGATTTTATTGATTGGAATTTTTTGAAATCTAAGGAATCCATAAAAGAGCTAGAATTTGTGAAATATGTACAATTAAAAAAACCTTTGACAATAAAACTTGATGGCAAAAATGGAAAGACTCTAATTGTTAGAAATTAGAAAATGATTTTGTTGGTTGAGTGTAGTTTTTTTAAAAAAATTACATAGGATGTGTTTTTCCTTTTATTGATCTATAGATGTAAAAAATAGTAAAATGACAATATTTTTCATTTCATTTTAACATTATAATAAAATTTTTTGATTTATTGGCAAAGTTTTAAAAAAAGTCCTTATTTACAAGTTTTTATTAAACAACAATTTTGCCGAGCAGTGTTTTATTATGTATGAGATATTAAAAAAACAAGTTCTATCTAAAGACGTTAAACTCATGAAAATAAAAGCTCCAATGGTTGCTAAAAAGGCAAAACCCGGTCAGTTTATTATTTTAAGAATTGATGAAACTGGGGAAAGAATTCCGTTGACGATTGCGGATTATGACAGAAAAAAAGGCACTATCACTATTATTTTTATGGAAGTGGGTAAAACTACTATTGAGCTTGGTAAATTAAAAGAAGGTGATAAACTTCTTAATTTCGCGGGTCCGTTGGGTGTTCCTTCTGAAATTGAAAAATTTGGAACTGTTATTTGTATCGGCGGCGGTGTTGGTATTGCGCCTTTGTATCCTATTATACGTGCGTTAAAAGATGCAGGGAATAAGGTTATTAGCATTCTTGGAGCGAGGAATAAAGATTTGTTGATGCTTGAGGATGAGATTGAAGAATTTAGTGATGAACTTTTGATTGCTACTGATGATGGTTCAAAAGGTCATAAGGGTTTTGTTAGTGATGTCCTGCAGAGTCTTATTGATAAAGACACTGAAATTGATGTTGTTTGGGCGATTGGCCCGGTTATTATGATGAAGGTGGTTGCTGATCTTACTCGTAAATATGATCTTAAAACTGTTGTAAGCTTGAATCCTATTATGGTTGATGGAACTGGTATGTGTGGTGGATGTAGAGTTACAGTTGGTGATGAAACAAAATTTGCATGTGTTGATGGTCCCGAGTTTGACGGTCATTTGGTTGATTTCGATAATTTGATGCTTAGGAACAGGCGTTTTGTCAAAGAGGAAAAACATGCTTGTAAACTTGCAGGGGCTGATGTCTAAAGATGGCTGTTAAAAAAGAGAAACATCCTATGCCTGAACAGGATGCAAAAGAACGAATAAAAAATTTTGAAGAGGTTCCTTTTGGTTATGATGAAAAAACAGCTATAGCGGAAGCTCAGCGTTGTCTTCAATGTAAAAACCGGCCTTGTGTTGAAGGATGTCCTGTAAATATTGATATTCCTGATTTTATTAAAGAAATAGCAAATGGCGATTTTGATAAAGCTGTTGAAGTTCTTAAAAATAAAACAAATCTCCCGGCAGTCTGCGGTCGTGTTTGTCCGTATGAGGAACAATGTGAAGGTAACTGCACTCTTCTAAAAATGGGTGAACCTGTTGCGATAGGTCGTTTGGAGCGTTTTCTTGCAGATCATGCCCGTGAAAAAGGAGAAAATCTTCCTAAAAAACCAAAAGCTACAGGGAAAAAAGTAGCAGTTGTTGGAGCAGGCCCCGCAGGTCTTACTTGTGCGGGGGATCTTGCTAAAAAAGGCCATAAAGTAGTTGTTTTTGAGGCATTTCATGCACCCGGCGGTGTGTTAATGTATGGTATACCAGAATTTCGTCTACCTAAAGAAATTGTTAAATCTGAAGTTGAATACATCGAAAAACTTGGTGTAGAAATCTGCTATGATGTAGTTGTAGGAAAAACACTTGATGTCAAAGAACTCATGGAAGAATATGATGCAGTTTTTATAGGTACTGGCGCGGGTCTTCCACGTTTTCTAAATCTACCTGGTGAAAACCTAGCTGGTGTTTACTCGGCTAATGAGTTTCTAACACGAGTTAATATGATGAAAGCATACAAATTCCCTGAATATGACACCCCAATAGAGATGGGTAAAAAAGTAGCTACTTTTGGAGCGGGAAACGTTGCGATGGATTGCGCACGCACTGCCCTTCGTTTAGGTGCAGAAAAATCATATATTATTTACAGGCGTAGTGAAAAAGAAATGCCAGCACGAAACGAAGAGATAGAACATGCCAAGGAAGAAGGCGTTATTTTCAAACTTTTAACTAATCCAACCAAGTTTATACCAGATGAAAACGGTCATGTCACACAAGTAGAATGTATTGAAATGAAACTAGGTGAACCTGATGGTTCAGGTCGAAGAAGACCTATTCCTATTGATGGATCAGAATTCAAAATAGATATTGATACAGCTTTAATTGCAATTGGTCAAAGCCCTAACCCGCTTGTCCCTGAAACCGTGGAAGGACTTAAAGTAGAAAAATGGGGTAATATTAAAACAGATGAAAATGGTCAAACAAATATTCCTGGTCTTTTTGCAGGTGGAGATATAGCAACAGGTGCAGCTACAGTTATTCTTGCTATGGGTGCTGGTAAAAAAGCAGCTAATGCAATAGATAAATATCTTAAAAAATAAAATAATATTTTAGTAATATTCATATTGCTAAATGGGATTCTCATCAAGACCTAACTTTTTTATTTTTTCTTTTTTTTCTTAGGTTTACAGATTTCTCCTATTGCTTTTCCACCCTGCGACCATGCTTCGGTTATATATTTTGATCTATCAATGGCTTTTATCATCTGAGGACTTTGAATTTTTCCATTCTTTTTTTTACATTTCTTCTTTTCCATACAAATCTAATTTTTCCTTTTTTTAGCTGCTTTTATTAAACCATCAAATAACGGTGCTGGATGCAAAGGTCGGCTTTTAAACTCCGGATGAGCCTGCGTTCCAACAAAATATGGATGATCGGTAAGTTCCATAAATTCCATTAAAACCCCATCCGGACTTCGGCCTGAAAAAACAATTCCACAGTTTTCAAGTTTTTCAACATAATCCGGGTTTACTTCATATCTATGCCGATGTCTTTCATGAACCGTTACTTTATCATACAATTTTTGTATTTTAGTATCCTTTGTTAGTTTAGCAGGATAACTCCCCAAACGCATTGTTGCTCCATAACGAGAATCCCGAAGGATTTCAACCTGATCTGGGATGTAATCTATAACTGCAAGTTTTGAATCTTTATCAAATTCTCTGCTTGTTGCTTTTTCCATATTGCAAACATTTCGAGCATATTCTACAACAGCTAGTTGCATACCAAGGCAAAGGCCAAGATATGGGATTCCATGTTCACGTGCATAACGAATACTATCTATTTTTCCTTGTATCCCTGATGTACCAAAACCACCCGGTACTATGACCCCATCTAAATTATCAAGATTTTTTAGTTTACTTGGATCTTTTTCAAAATCTTTAGAATCAATCCATTCAATTTCAGGTTGCAAACTGTTATTCCAAGATGCATGTTTCACAGCTTCAATAACTGAAATATATGAATCAGAAAGTTGACTTGTTCCTATATCAAAATACTTACCGATTATGCCGATTTTAACGGTTTTATTCAGCCTTCTTATTTTTTTTATGAATTTTTCCCAGCCTTCGATGTCTTTGTGTTTTTTTCGCAGTTTAAGATTTTGTATTATTTTTTCACAAAATCCTTGTTGTTCAAATAAAAGACTAACAGCATATATATTATCAACATCTGAATCAGATATTACTCCTTCTTCGTGTATATTACAAAAAAGCGCTATTTTCTCACGTCTAACATTGTCTAGTGGTTTTTCAGAACGAGTAACTATAAAATCTGGTTGTATACCGATTTCTCTTAGTTGTTTTACCGAGTGTTGTGTTGGTTTAGTTTTTGCTTCACCAAGAGCATTTAAAACAGGAACATAAGTGACATGAACATAAACTACCTTATCTCCCTCTAATTTCATCTGACGAACTGCTTCTAAAAACAACTGGTTTTCGTAATCTCCAACTGTACCACCTATTTCTACTAGTACAAAATCCCAGTTTTTTTCTTCAGCTGGTCTTCTAACTCTTCGTTTGATTTCATTTGTTACATGAGGTATTGGTTGAACTGTTTTTCCTAGGTATTTTCCTTTTCTTTCTTTTTCTATTACTGCATTGAATACTTGACCTGTTGTGATATTGTGATATTTTGGTATGTTTATATCTAAAAAACGTTCATAATGTCCCAAATCTTGATCTATTTCTCCGCCATCTTCTGTCACCCATACTTCTCCGTGTTCAGTGGGTCGGAGTGTTCCTGCATCGTAGTTTATGTATGGGTCTATTTTCATAGCTGTTACTTTATAGTCATGAAGTTGCAATATTTTTCCGATTGATGCTGTGGTTATTCCTTTTCCTAAACCAGACAGTACTCCGCCTGTTATAATTATATAATTAGCCATCCCTAATCAAACCAAATTGTTATTTTTTGGGTATGCATTAAATGATTTAAATTGTTTACCTAAAAAATTTTTTATTAAAATAAAAAATAAAATGTTTTAGGAATCTCCATTTTTTTTTGGAAACCCCAATTTTTTCTTTTAAACAAAAAATCTAATTTTGTTTTTTTTTATTTTTTTGTTGTCAAAGAGATTTCTATTGAAGATACGTTTGAAGTACGACCTTCTTCGTTTGTAACACTTTCTGTACCAATGATTATGTCTTTTATTTTTGCATCAGTTACAAAACGGTTTCTGGTGATTTCAGCTGTATCTACTGCTCTGCTTATTGCACGTCCACGTGCTTTTATTACTACTTCGTCTGATCCACCGTTGAACTGGGTTACAACTGCAAGTACGTAGCTCATTGGTGGTTTGTTTCCTACATAAATAGTGTTTTCTTCTGGATTTTCTATCATTTACTATTTCCTCCCTGTATTATACTAGGTTTTTTTCCTATCAACAAACTTTTTATTTATAAACCTTTCGCAAATAATTCTTTTTTATTGCCTAATATTTTTGTTTTTTTCTTCTTTTATAACATATGTTTTAATTAATTATGGAAAGTTATATAAAATACAATTAATTATAAAAAGACTAGATAAAAACCCTGGTTTGGAAGTTATATAATGAAATGCAAAAACTGCGGAGCGAAAATCCGCCCTGATTCAAAATTTTGCATATTCTGTGGACAACCAATAAAAGAAACAGAATTAAAAGTTAAAAGAACATGCTAAAAAAATTTAGCAAATTAATTTAACTTTATCAACTAAATGAGTGGGGCTTTTAGCCAAAAGTCTAATCATTGGTTCTTTACCAACTGCACCCTTGTCATAGATTGCATCAGGAACATAATTTAATTCATCTAATACTTTCTTTGTTCCCCATTCCATAGTGGAATCAACATTTTTGGGCTCATTTTCCCTATTAAAAAAACCAATTTTAAAACCAGCTTTTTCACACCTTTTAAGATTCTCCTTAGAATATTTTAGATTCATAGCACATCGATAACTTGAATCAAAACTCATGGCTGTTAAAACAATAGTTGCAACATGTTTAGAACCACCAAAACAGAAAACACCACACCTACTTGCTTTTCCATTCTTTTTTATAATCCGTCCATCTAATCCTGCGACATCATCAAAATTTTTTGCATCAGAACGAGCAAAACCAATGTTTATACCTACTTCTGGAATAAAACACGTTGGCAATAAATCAATTAATCTATCTGCAGATTCATTTAACTCATTCCAAACATCAAAATGAACAGATGATTCAAAAACACCAGGCGTGTCATTAACTATTTTTTGATTAACATTTAAAACATTAAAACCCTTGCCGGGTTTGTAACTGTTTTTAATCATATTCCAAAGAACATATTTAGATTTACCAACTGCGTGTAAGGGCGTTTCATCTAAAGCGAGAAAACCAGCTATCAGTGAGGATAGATTACAACCAGAACCATGAGTTACAAGATCAAGCTTTGGTAGTGAAAAAACAGAAAACTTTTTTCCATCAAAAAAAACATCCAAAGCATCATCACCTTTTAGATGACCACCTTTTAAAAAAACATTTTCTGCTCCCATTTGAATAATTTTTTTGCAAGCATTTTTAACATCATCTAAATCTTTAATTTTATTGCCTGTAAGAATCTCTGCTTCATCAATATTTGGAGTTAAAATTAATGACTTAGGTAAAAGTTCTTTTTTTAAAACATCAACAAAAGTTTTATTAGAAAGCGAATCACCACTTGTTGCAATCATTACCGGGTCAACCACTGTTTTAAGATTATATTCATCAATTTTTTCTGATACTACCTCAGCTATATCTGAATTATAAAGCATTCCTGTTTTAACAGCAGAAAACTGCAGATCCTCTGTTAGAAAATCTATTTGTTCCTTTACAAAATCTGAATCCATAACTTGTGTTTTTTTTACACCCTGAGTGTTTTGAACTGTTAAACATGTGATAACAGATGAACCATGAAGAGATAAGGAATTAAAAACACGTAAATCTGTTTGGATGCCTGCCCCACCTGAGGGGTCAGACCCTGCTATTGTTAAAACATTTTTTTTATTTAGTTTCATAATTCCACTTCATATATATTAGTTAGATTTATATTCTATCCTCTTTTACACTTTCTCGGGGAAATAGACCTACTATAGCTTTTATTTAAGGTGTAAAAAAAAAATGGATATATTAGAGGATAAACCCGGTAAACAAATACTTTTACTAGGAAATGAGGCCATAACCCGTGGTGCTTTAGAAGCAGGTATAGATGTGGCAACAACTTATCCTGGCACTCCTTCTTCTGAGATTGCTGATACTTTTTCACATATCGCTAAATATCATACAAGAAAAGATAAAGATCCTGGTTTTTATTTTGAGTATTCTACAAATGAAAAAGTGGCATTAGAAGTTGCAGCAGCTGCATCCTTTTCTGGCCTTCGGGCTCTTACATGTATGAAACATGTGGGGTTGAATGTAGCGAGTGATGCCTTTATGACCTATATGTACGTTGGATGTAAAGGCGGGCATGTTATAATTTCAGCAGATGATCCATCTTGTCATTCATCACAGAATGAACAGGACAACCGTTTTTATGCCTGGTTTAGTGGCTGTCCAATGTTTGAACCAACCACGCCTGAGGAAGCAAAAGAAATGACCAGGCTTGGTTTTGAAATTAGTGAGAAACTTAAATCACCTATTCTTCTAAGAACCACCACTCGTCTTAATCATGTACGTGGCGCTATAACAACACGAAAAATAATTAAATCAAAAAGAGAAGGATATTTTGAAAAAGATCCTATGCTTGTAACAGTTCCAGCAGTTGCACGGAAACAACATCCTATCCTTCTTGAAAAACTTAAAAAAGCAGAAAAAATAAGTGAAAACTCACCATTTAATGAAATAATAAAAATAGGTAACCCAAAAAATGTAGGAATTGTAACATCTGGTGTAGCATTTAACTATGTAAAAGAAGTAGCTGAAGACTTGGATCTTGATGTAAAAATTTTAAAACTTGGAATGAGCCATCCACTTCCATCTAAAACCTGTAAAGATTTTATAAAAACTTGTAAAAAACTCATAATTGTAGAAGAACTAGAACCAATTCTTGAAAAAGAATTTGAGTCAATGGCTAAAGAGATGGATGATTGTGATGTTGAAATACTTGGTAAACGAAGTGGTCATTTCTCCCGGCTTTTTGAATATAACCCTGATATTGTAATGGATGCATTCTGTAAAATATTTGAAAAAGAAAAACCATACCCGGATCATACTGAACATAAAATTAAACTACCAAGTCGTCCACCTGCATTATGCCCGGGTTGCCCACATCGAGCTACTTATTACGCAGTGAAACAAGCAGCACCAAAAGACACTATTTTTCCAACAGATATAGGTTGTTACACACTTGGAAAAGCACCACCCTATGAAGTAGCAGATGTACTACTTTGTATGGGAAGTAATGCTGGTACTGCTTGTGGTTTTGCAGCATCTACTAAACAAAAAATAATTAGTTTCATGGGAGATTCAACTTTTTTCCATGGAAGCATACCAGCAATTATTGATGCAGTTCATCATAATCATGATGTAGTAATCACTGTTTTAGATAATCGTACTACTGCTATGACTGGTCATCAACCCCATCCTGGAACAGAAACAGATGGTATGGGAAAACCAGCTAAACAACTACTAGTTGAAGATGTGGTAAAAGGCTGTGGAGTAGAAGATATTCACATTGTAAATCCTAATAATATCAAGAAAACTGCTGAGGCTTTCAAAAAAGCACTTGATTTCAAGGGACCTAGTGTTGTAGTTAGTAAATCACCATGTATTCTTCTAGCAAACCGGGATAAAAGACATGCAGGAAAAAAGATACCTGTTTTAACAGTTGATCAAGACAAATGCAAACAATGCAATAAATGTATAGAACAATTCGCTTGTCCAGCATTTTACAAAGATAAAAACGGTAGAATAATGATAGATGAACAACAATGTAATGGCTGTGGAAACTGCGTTCAGATTTGTCCATTTAACGCTATAAAAGTAAGAAAGGAGGAGCAGTGATAACATGATGAAAGAAAAAACAAATATTGTTTTGTCAGGTGTTGGAGGCCAGGGAGTAATAACTGCAGCTAACATCCTTGGTAAAGCAGCTGTTAATGCTGGTGTCAATATCTTTGTTTCAGAGGTACATGGAATGGCACAAAGAGGCGGTTCGGTAAACTGCACAATCCGAATAGGAAATGTTTCAGGACCACTTGTAGCTAATGGTACCGCGGATGCACTAGTCAGCACTGAACCAATTGAAGCACTACGATACATAAAATTCTGCAACAATGAAACAAAAATAATAACTGATATAACACCAGTTGTACCGTTTACTGTTTCAATAGGATCTGAAAAATATCCAGATATCAAAAAAGTTTTCAAAGAAATAGAAAACAAAGCAAAACTTTACAAAATCGATGCGGTAAAAATAGCTAAAAACGCTGGAGCACTTATCACAAAAAACGTTGTAATGCTAGGAGCACTAGCTGCATCAGACACGCTACCTTTTGATTCAGAAATACTAAAAAACACCATTCTTGATAATGTTCCAGATAAATACAAAGAGATCAACAAAAAAGCCTTTGAAAACGGTTTTAACGCATACAAAAAAATCTGATTAATTTTTTTGGATTTATGGACAAAAACAACCTTAAAAACTATATTTTACTAACTTTTGCAAGTCTTGCTTTTGCTGGTTCATTTATAGCAGTAAGAGTAACAAAAAACGAGATTTCATCAATAGATATTGGTTTTTTACGTTTCGCAGTGGCTACACCTTTAATGATAATGGTTCTTTTTTTAACAAAAAAACAAGTTAAAACGCCGTCAAAAAAAGATATTTTACCCTTGTCTTTACTTGGTTTAACTGGTGTAACCTTTCTTTATATTTTTCAATTCACTGGTGTTCATTACACTAATGCATCTACTAGTGCTGTTTTGATAAACACTAATGTAGTTTTGATAGCTGTTTTTTCAGTGGTTTTTTTAAAAGAAAAATTTACACTTAAAAAAACCACTGGGATTATTCTTTCTTTTTCAGGAGTTGTTGTAGTTGTGTTAGGTCAAATGACTAATGAAACAATAGTTTTTGATAATACTTTTCTTTTGGGTTGCATACTTATTCTTCTTTCAGCGGTCTGCTGGGCTGTTTTTTCTGTTGCAGGAAAAAACATGCTAAATAAGTTTGATACAATAACACTTACAACCTATGCATTTATTTTGGGAACAATATTTT
>CAYMOC010000003.1:0-46085 GCA_964391965.1 uncultured Thermoplasmatales archaeon
TATCAATTAATATAAAAAAAAAACACCTAATCCGGCAGGTAAAATCGGCGAATCATATTAGCATATGATTATTTATAATAATTATTAATCTTTAGTAAATATTTCTCTTAATGGAATATAATATACTAGTAATGCAATAAATAACCATAAGATTAATCCCGGTAGAACCGGCGGTATATTAAAAATAGTTATATTTAATCCTGCAATTATAATAAATGCAACTATTACACCTGTTAGAGCTTCACCTGCTATAAGCCCTGCATTAAATAATAGTCCAGTTCGAATTATCTTTTCCTTAGGTTTTATTTTAGTTTGTTTTATTGCAAGTTCCCATTCACTAATTTTATCGGTATCTTCACCATATTGTTTTTTGATTTTTTTATCAGTTAAATATCTTATAACACCGCCGATAAATATCGGAGTTCCAAGTGTGAATGGTAAATATATTCCAATTGCCACAGGTAATACTGGAATATCGATTAGAATCAAAACAAATGCCAATATCATACCTGCAAATACAAAAGGCCAGACCATTTCACCACCAAGTACTCCTCTTACGACACCAGCCATAAGAAAGGCTTGCGGTGCAGAAAGATCTGGGCTTCCTATCGTGTACGCTCTATGCAGTGCTGATACAACAATAGCTAGAACTGGTGCTGCAGCTATTACACCTACAAGTTCTGCTAATTGTTGCTTTGAGGGGGTTGCTCCTATGATTTGCCCTGCAGTCATCGATTGTAAAACATCTCCAGAAATCGCTGCGCAACATGCAATTACAGCAGCGATAAGAATTGCTATGCCAAATGCTCCAATGTTTCCTGACATGCCAAATCCAAGCAAAATCAATGAGGTAATCAATAAGATTGAAACTGTAACTCCAGATGTAGGATTATTTGAAGAGCCAACTAGACCTGCCATATACCCGGCTATAGCACTTGCAATAAATGCAAAAAGAATTGCAAATACGGCCATAATTCCTGATACTACCCAGTTTTCTGAAATCCATGCATAAACTAAAAAAACAGGGATTGTTAATAATCCTATTGTTAAGAATACATATTTGAAGTTTAAATCTTGATCGGTTCTGTTTTTTGTAGAGTTTCCTCCACTTTTAATACCTAAAACAGCTTCTCGTATTCCATCAGCTAGATTATTTCTAAGTTTAAAAATTGTCCATAATCCACCGACAAGCATTGCTCCTACGCCAATATATCTAACATATTCCTCCCAAATAAAGAAAAAACCTTCAAGTGGATCCAAACCAGCTGGAATGCCTACCGCTAGAAGCATTAACGGTGTTATTATCACCCATCCAATTAAACCACCGACCAAAACAAAAGAAGCGATTTTTGGACCAATAATCCATCCAACTCCAAGAAGCGCAGGAGATAGTGCAACACCGCCATAAATAAAACCTTCGTTATTTCCTCCACCGATATTATATCTACCTATACTCATAATATGTTGGATTCTACCCTCTATAAATCGAAATCCAATTTGTCCGAATTTTAATAATGCCCCAAAAAGGGCTCCTATGCCTAGCCATTTTCCACTTAAATTTATTTTATCTTTTTTTGTAACTTTTCCATCGCCAACTGTTGTAGTAAGAACAGCTGCAACAGCAAGGCCTTCTGGAAATGGTAGATTAGTTTTAATTATCAAAGCACGACGAAGAGGGACCATCCATAGAACACCTAAAAAACCACCAAGTGCTGCTATAATAGTTGTTTCAACATATTGTATATCAGTCCATGCACCAATTAGTATCATGGCAGGTACTGTAAAAATAACACCTGCGGCAAGTGCTGTTCCTGCAGCAGCACCCATCATCCCAATGTTTACCTCTAAAATAGTTCCTTTAAAAGGTCTTAAAAGTGCAAAAGCCATTACTGCGCCAGGTATCGCTGCAGAAACTGTCATTCCTGCATATAATCCAAAATATGCATTAGCAGAACCAAGAACAATCGCAAGTATTGCACCTATCAATACTGCTTTTAATGTAAATTCAGGAATACTCTCTTCGGAAGGTATAAATGATTTAAAATTTTCCCTATAAGACATGAATGATACCAAGCATTATATTAATTTACAAATATATAAATTAATCGTAAAAATTGGGTGTTAATGATTAATTCTTTTTTATATAGTCTATATAGTTGAGTTTATGCATTTGATATAAAAAGAAAAATAGCCGTTCTTCTATTTTTTCTTCATCCGGAAATTCTTTTTTTAGTTTTTCATGTATTTCTTCTATCGTTGTTTTACCATCACAGTTTTCCCAAACAATTGTTCCTATTTTATCCATTTTAGCATAAAAAGTAGGGTCTTTTCTTATAAATTTACAAAAAGATTTCCCGAAGTTTGATTTAAACTTCGGTACTTTTATCTCAACAAGTCCATCTTCATTTTTTGACCATTCAAAATCATTTCTTTTTGGCCTATATTTAAGGAATTCTTCAATTGTTGGTTGTTTTTTTTGTTTTTTGTTTTTATTCAGCAAACGTTTCCCTCAGTGGGATATATGCTAGAAGTACACCAATGAAGATAAATATCAATAATGCAGGTAGCAATGGTGGAAATGCCATGAGAGACAGGTTAATATTTGCTACAATTAGGAATGCAACTAATACACCCATCAATGCTTCTCCAGCGATTAATCCCGCAGTTAGAAGTAAACCAGTCCTTATAACTTTTTCTTTTGGTTTTACATCTTTCTTTTTAATCGCAAGATCCCATTCACTTATCTCTTCTTCTTCAGCAGAACCATATTTTTTCTTAAGATGTCTATTTGTTAAAGCCCTTATGATTCCACCGCCAAATATTGGTACCGCAAGAGTAAATGGTAGATATATTCCTATTGCAACAGGCAATACTGGAAGATCAGATAGTATCAAAATTATTGCAAGTATCATTCCTGCAAAAACAAATGGCCATCCCATTCCTCCACCTAAAACACCTTCTACGATACCTGCCATTAAAAATGCTTGTGGTGCAGGTAGACTTGGGCTACCAATCCTGTATGCTTGATCTAAAGCGGATACTATAAGAGCAAGTACTGGAGCAGCAGCAAGTACTCCTATCATTTCAGCTATTTGCTGTTTTCTTGGCGTTGCTCCTATCATACGACCACATGCCATACTCTGAAGTACATCTCCAGAGATTGCTGCGGCACAACAAATAACTGCAGCAATAAGTATAGCTACAGCAAATGCAGGTGGTCCACTTACACCGAATAGTAATAAAATTAAAGTAGTAACCAAAAGAACAGCTACAGTAACACCCGATATTGGATTATTAGAACTCCCGAGTAACGCCGCCATATAACCTGCTATAGCTGAAGCAACAAATGCAAAAAGTACAGCAAAAATACCCATCACTATAGATACACCCCACATCTCAGAAATAAGACCATAAGTTATAACAATTGGAATAGAAAGTAAAGCAATCATAATAAAGACTTTTTTAAAATTTAAATCCTTTTCAGTTCTTATTCTTGTTTCAGTCTCACCGCCTTTTAAACCCAATATTGCTTCTTTTATCCCTTCAGATAAATTAGAACGTAAAGTAAATATTGTATATAGACCGCCTACTAGCATTGCTCCGACGCCAATATAACGGATGTAATCCGCCCATATTGTAAAGAAACCCCAAATTATTTTTCCAAGTTCTAAATTACCATTACCATATTGAAGAACTGTTTCATATATTTCAGGATTTGCAAGATTAGGGCTTGGAAGACCTGTTGCAAGAGCAATTAGTGGAGTTAGAATAACCCATCCTATGAGACCACCTACAAAAACAAAAGATGCTATTTTTGGACCAATAATCCATCCAACACCTAAAAGCGCAGGTGATGTAGCTACACCACCATATACCACCGCTTCATTTTCATTTCCAAGAAGTGAATATCTGCCTAGAGATACAATTCCTTCTACTCTACTTGAAATAACATTAAATCCTTCTTGACATAATTTTAATAATCCAGCAATCGAAACACCGAAAAGAAGCCAAAGTCCGCCTTTTGATTTTTTATCCTTAGTTGCTTCTTCTCCGCCAACAGTTGATGTAAGAACAGCAGCAACTGCTATTCCCTCTGGAAATGGCAGATCTGTTTTTGTAATAAGAGCACGTCTTAACGGCACCATCCATAGAACACCTAAGATACCACCAAGAAATGCAATGACCGTTGTCTCTACATATTGTATATGCGTCCAAGCGTTAAGTATTACAAGAGCAGGAATAGTAAAAATAACTCCTGCAGCAAGAGCTTCACCGGCAGCAGCACCCATCATACCTATGTTAACTTCTAAAATATTTCCTTTAAATGGTCTTAAAAGTATATAAGCCATAACTGCACCAGGTATAACTGCTGAAACAGTCATACCCGCAAAAAGTCCAAGATATGCATTTGCTGCTCCTAAAATAATTGCAAGTAATGCACCTATTAATACTGCTTTTATTGTTAATTCAGGTATAATTTTACCTGCAGGTATAAATGATTTGAAATTTTCTCGATCAGTCATAGAATATTACCAATACTATTAATATATTTCATTATTTATAAAACCATCGATTTAAAGTATATATAGGTCGTAGTTTTGGGAGATTTCCAAGATATTATAATCTATTAATTATATAATTAATATGTTTCAAATAAATAATAGAATATGATATTTTATATTATAAAAAAAAGAAAATTAGTGTTTTTCACATGGTTCTTTTAGAATCCAATCGCAAAACGCAAAATTCCAGCGATTCCATCAAAAGCAGAATAAAGCGATTCTCCTTCCTCACTACCTCTAGAAATTAGCTCAACTTCAGCACCAGTATTATCTGCTAAATCAGATAAGTCATCAATCAAATCTACTTTTTTTTCTATTTCCATCTGCATTTGACTATCACATTCAGTACATTCGGGCGGCTCAAAATCTTCAAGTTCTTCTTCTTTGAATGTTTTCTCTATTTTAAAGTCACAACTCGGACATTTCAATGTCACTCGATAACGTCTAAGATCTTCAGATAAAAGAATAGTATCAACAGCACCCATTTGAAGTGCTTTCCTTATATGATCCTCCCCGTAAACAGATAAACCTTTTTCTCTTTTAGTGATCTCCCGGAGGAATTTTTTCATCAACTTTTTTTCTTTAGAAACTTTAAGATCGGAACGTGTTTGAGATGCAGCATCTACAAGTTCCCGGAGACCATACTCATCTGTATAACCTGTATCAAAGGTGTCAACAATTTTTTGTTGTATCTCATAATGCAGGTATTCTTCATCAACGAAATATTTTTTTGTAGGACCTGGACCACCAACAAATATTCCTTGAAGATTATCCTCCCCTCTTAGTATCTCACTAGCTTTTTCTCCACATTTTTTAAACCATTCATGCGCAGCAATCTCAGTAAGTCTTTCAAAACGCTGCTGAGATTGACCACCTTTACCATGCTTACCAGGAACCTGAGAAGTCATATATTTTAAAAGCTCAACCCGGTTACCACGCAACATTCCAACTGTGCATTCACGACGATCAATCAGAAGAAGACCATAGATTTCTTTTTCCACAAGCATATCATCAAGTGGCTCAGTAAAAAACTGTGAATCACATCTATATAGAAATGTTTGAATAGGCATAGGTGGTTCTATCACATGCGCAACCATTTCTGTTTGATCTGCACCAACGCTTTTGTGTCCAACAAAAAATACCACACCATTTTCAGGTAGTTTTTTAAATGATTTAAGCCGGCTAAGAATTGATTCTATTGCTGATAAAACATTTTTACGTGTTTGTTTAGATTTAATATTTTGAGATTCAGAAAGTTCGTTTCTAAGATATGCAGAAACATCAGAGATTTGTTTACTAGGAGGAACATACAAGCTAATAAGTTCTGTATGTCTTCCTTTAGCTTCTTTAAGTTCCTCTATCTGTCTTTTCAGAAGATATTCCTGTCTTTTGTTTAAATCATCCATAGTCCTTTTTTCCTTTTCTCAATTAACAAATTTTTTTAAAAATTATTCTAAAATAAATTAAAAGTTAAATGTTTATTGTTTCGCCCTTATTTGGAGTATAAACTTCAGCGATTTCACTTAACGGCTCCTTTAGTAGTTCTCGATGATCACTATGCATTAAAACTATTTTTTCAGGGTTACAGTTTTTTGCAAAATGAATAAGTTCACTGTGACCGGCGTGTGCTGAGAAATCATAGTATTGTACTTCGCATTCAACTTTTTCACGCACCCCATAAAAATCTAGTAGTTTTTTGTCCACAAGAAGTCTGCTGTTGGTTTCCTCTACCTGGTAACCTGTAAGGATAACAGCGTTTTTTGGATCATCTTTTAATTGTTTCATATAACTTAGAATAGGACCTCCGTCCATCATCCCACTAGATGTTACAATTACATCTGCATTAAGAGCTAGTTTTCTACCATGATTAGAATAAACAAGATTTACCTTATTCATTGCTTTACGAAGTTCACTTGGGTTTCTTAGAAATTTTGGATGTTTTAAAAAGATTTTAGAGACTTTTTTTCCCATTCCATCAAACCAAATATCTAACCCTGCCTTGCGTAGAATCATCAAAAGTTCTTGTGAACGTGAAACAGAAAAAGCTGGAAGTACTGCGATACCACCACGGCGGTTTACTTCATCTATTTTATCAAGCAGTTCTTTTTCTAGTTCTTTTCTTTTTTGAGGATGATCACGTCCAGCATAAGTACCTTCAAGAACTAATAAATCACAGTCAACTGGTTTTGCCCCCTTTACAAGATGAGTGTTCTGTACATTTATATCACCAGTGAAGACAATGTTTCTATCTCCTTTTAACTCAAACATTAGGCTTCCAGGTATGTGACCCGCATCATGAAATTTTACATCATAACTTTCTGTTAGATTTCTTTTTTGATTAGGTTTAACATAATCAAAGCTGTTTCTAGCGTTTTTTATATCTGCTCTTCTAAAAGGTATAGCAAAACCTTCTTGTTTAGCAATTTTAATTGAATCTTCATGTAATAAATTGCTGATTTCAGCGGTCAATTCTGTTGAAAGAATTGTTTGATCATATGACGAAAAAAGCCAAGGAATCATACCAGAATGATCAAGATGTGCATGTGTTAGAAAAACCATGTCTACTTCTGGTGCTGGAAGAGGATAAGTTGGCGGATCCCCTGGTGTCATACCATATTCAAAGAGAAAACGATTGTCATCTTCTGTTTCTAGAACCATAGATAGACTACCTACTTCTTCTGCTCCACCGAGAAACTGTATTTTTAAACCGTTATTCATTTGTTATCAAACCGTGAGAAAATAAGAAGGGGTTGATAATACTTTGGACTCACTTTTTTTCTTCCAAAGGTTTCACATGTAACGTTGATCCTTCTTTTTTAGTTATTACAACTTTATCATTCTTATTAATTTTGTTATCTGATTTTGCCGTTCTGGTGCGTAGAGTAGTGGTATATTAGATATGGTTTAAATCAGATTTTAAGTGCAAAGCCTTTTTTTATGTCATAAAAAATTATTTCTTAAGTTGACAACCACAAAAAATTGTTGGAAAGGTTTAAATAAAACTTTTTTTATCATGTTTAAAAATGTATCGAAAGGTTTAATATATTTTTGGAGGAAATTGTTTAAATGGTTAAATCTAAATCTAAAGATAAAAATGAAAAAAGAGAGATTGAACAAATAACACGTTGTCCAAGTTGTGGTAGCACTCATCTTTCTAAGGATTATTCTCGAGCGGAGTTGGTTTGTGAGGATTGTGGCCTGGTTATCGATGAAAATTTTATAGATCAAGGACCTGAGTGGCGTGCTTTTGATAGTGAACAGCGGGAGAAACGTGCTCGTGTTGGAGCGCCTATGACATATACTATTCATGATAAGGGTTTGAGTACTGTTATTGGCTGGAAAAACCGTGATAGTTACGGTAAAAGTATTCCTACTCGTAACCGTGCGCAGCTTTATCGTCTTCGTAAATGGCAGCGCAGGATTAGAATAAGTGATGCAACAGAGCGTAATCTAGCATTTGCATTGTCTGAACTTGATCGTATGGCTTCAGGTATGGGCCTTCCACGTAATGTTCGTGAGACTGCTGCTATGATATATCGAAAAGCTGTTTTGAAAAATTTGATTCGTGGACGTAGCATTGAAGGAGTTTCAGCAGCAGCTCTTTATGCGGCATGTCGTCAGTGTAATGTCCCTCGTACTCTTGATGAGATAGCTGATGCTTCACGTGTTTCTCGTAAAGAAATAGGTAGAACATACAGGTTTATAGCTCGTGAGTTGAGTCTTAAACTTATGCCCACTTCACCTCAGGATTACATAAGTCGTTTCTGTAGTATGCTTGATCTTAGTGGTGACGTGCAAAGTAAAGCTATAGAGATCCTTAAAGATGCAGCTGATAAGGAGCTTACTAGTGGTCGTGGTCCAACTGGTGTTGCAGCCGCAGCGATTTATATTGCATCAATATTGTGCGGTGAACGTCGTACACAACGTGAAGTTGCTGATGTTGCTGGTGTTACAGAGGTTACGATTCGTAATCGTTACAAGGAACTTGCTGAACGTTTGGATATAGATATTATTCTATAAAATCCTAAAATTTTTTTCTTTTTTTTATGACTCGCTGGTACAAAGATAAAAAACGTGAACATTTTTATAAGAAAGCTAAAAACCAGGGTTATCGAGCTCGTTCTGCATATAAACTTAAACAGATACAGAAGAAGTTTCATATCATAAAAAAAGGCGATAAAGTCGTTGATCTTGGTGCTGCTCCGGGTGGCTGGAGTCAAGTTGCAAAAGAAATTGTTGGTGATAATGGTTTAGTTGTCGGGATTGATTTGTCTTATATTAAACCTCTTGAGGATGTTGTTTTTTTGAAGGGTGATATGACGGAGAAGGATTCTTTGGGTAGAGTTGTTGAGGTTGTTGGTGATTCCAAGGTTGATGTAGTTCTTTCTGATATGTCGCCGGATATTACTGGTAATTATAGTATGGACCAGGCTCGTAGTGTTTATCTTTGTGAAAAAGCTCTTGATGCCTCAAAGGTTATTTTGAAAGATGGTGGTTTTTTTGTGTGTAAAATTTTTGAGGGTGAGGATTTAAAAAGTTTTGTAATAAAAGTTAAAAGTTGTTTTAGTATTGTTAGACGTTTTAATCCTCCGGCATCTCGTAAGAGTAGTAGTGAAGTATATATTGTTGCT
This sequence comes from uncultured Thermoplasmatales archaeon, assembly GCA_964391965.1. Taxonomy (GTDB): domain Archaea; phylum Thermoplasmatota; class E2; order DHVEG-1; family DHVEG-1; genus JAZKSG01. The sequence continues at coordinate 9,194 of CAYMOC010000003.1, forward strand.
AAGGGTTTTCAGAGTTAGATTTAGAGAAGAAACACTTATTAATTAACAGGTGTTAACTAAATGGTGGTTTGTCAATTCAAAAAAATTAACCATATAATGACAAACATTCGCGTTATTTAAATACTATGAATTCTTATAATAAAGAAAAAGTAAATTTTAAAAAAATGGGGAGTAAAAAATAGAAAATAACAAATCATTCCAAAAAAAATTAAATAATTGTACATAATATATTTATAGTAAATTATAGTTGACAAATATAAAAAAAACAAAATAAAGAAAAGGGCATTGTAGCTAAGAAGAGAGAGGTTACGAATATGCCTAATTAACCGGAGCGATATAGGTTATGGCCCAAAATTTAAAAGATCTTAATATTGAAAACTTCTTCAAAACAACACAAATTGATGTTGAAAAAAAAATTAAAAACACAATCACAGATAAAGACATAGTAGACATTTTACAAGGAGGAAAAAGACTAAGACCACTTTTAGAAATATTATCCTACAAAGTATGCACCGGTGGAAGAGAAACACCAACAGATTACCAAAAAGCCTTAGAAGGAACAGTAAGCATCGAACTAGCTCATACCGCATCACTACTACACGACGACATAATAGATGAAGACCAGACCAGAAGAGGAAGAGCAGCACTATACACAAAAAAAGGAATACCACACGCCATACTAAAAGGCCATAAGATGTTATCCACAGGCTTCGGAATAGCAATAAAACATGGAGAAAAAATCGGAAAACTCTACGTAAACACATGGGACGAAGTACTCACAGGACAAATAAAAGAAGTAGACTTCAACACCGAAGAAACAGGAGATAGTGAAATAGATTTAAAAGGATTTACAACTAAATCAAAAATATACAAACTATACAAACAAATAATTGATCAAAAAACCGCAGCACTCTTCGCATCATCATGCAAAGCAGGAGCATTCGAAGCCAACGCCAACGGACAAATAGCGCAAACATTATCAGACTACGGACGAGAAATCGGAATAGCCTACCAACTCGCAGATGATTTAGTAGACCTAGAAAACGGAGAAATGATCGGAAGTGTAGTAATACCACTCTTAACAAGACTTGAAAACAAAAAAATAGATGAAAACAACTTAACAGTATCAAAAATAAGAAGTAAAATCGAAAATAACGAAGAAAAAATCAAAAAAATGTACCTAAAAGAAATCAAAAAACACGTAAAAAAAGCTGAAAAACTTAGTAAATCAGACCTGATACCAAATTCACCATACAAAAAACTCTTATCAGAACAACCATCATTTGTGATAAACATGATGCTTAAAAAAATCAAGATGAACGTTTAAAAAAAAAATTAATTTTCTTTTTTAACTTTTTTATTGTTTTTAGAATTTCTATAAACCCATACCATTATACCAACAATCATAACTATAAATATAACCAGCAAAGCATGAGGAAGACTTGTTTTAAATAAATCCAAAATAACATCAGTAAAATAAGCAATCAAAATACAACCAACCACAGCCCCAATAGATATTGCAAGAAAAGTATTCCAGGGTTTCATACCAATAAGTCGACCTACAATAGATCCCACCAGACCACCAGAACCCTGAAACGGAACCATAACAAACAAAATAATTCCAACAAAACGCAGAGGTTTAACCCATGAATATTTATCAGAAGAATTTTTACCAATTCGTTCCACTCTTTCCATGAATTTACCAACAAAAGGAATCTTTTTAGCCAAATCATAATTCCAAACAAGAAACCAGGCAATCACTATATCAATAAAAGCAACAGCCATTGCAATGGTAAAAGGATTAACATTCATAGGTTCCAAATAAATATTTAAAAAAGGTACAGTTAGCCCTTCATCTAAAAAACCTACAGCCAACGGTATAATTGTTTCTTTTCCAAAAGGAGGAAAAAAATAAGCTAACAACAGCGGCCAAATCTTTGATATTTCATCTGTTAATATCCACCAGAAACCATATACTGTGAAACCAACTATTATTGGTAAAAAAAATTTTGCAATACGAGTATTTTTTTCCGATTCTATTCCTAGTATCATCTACGTCAAATCCTTTTTTTTAAATAAAAACTGAGATACATGCATGGTCTTTTTCATATGGTTGTAATTCCACGATGTCTTTTATTTTTATATCATTTTTTTGAAGTTGTTTAGCAACTATTTCATAAATTTTTTTGGGTTTTGAAGATACATCTATACTTCTTGCTTTAACCATCAGATATGCTTTACCGTTTTTTTTCAAAAATATTTTAATATTCCTTGTAAAAATATCTGCTTGGTTTCTCTGTGAGATATCCTGATATATAATATCGACTTTAGGGATTAATGGAATGTATCGATCTGGATGATTTGCATCTTCTAAAATTGGTATTATATTGTTTCTCTGATGATATAATTTTGAAAATTTTTTAAAAGAAACCGGTGAACTTTCCACAGCATATATTGTTCCATTTGTTATAATATCTGATATGTGACTTACTGTTGTTCCTGATGATGCACCTAGATATAGTATCTTTGAATTTTTTTGGATTGGTATGTTTAAGTTTTTTAGAAGTGCTGCTGCCATTTTACTACGATAAGGGTTCCAAGATCGGTATTGTTTTCCTTTTTTGTTAATTATTTTTTCATTGTATACTTTGATTCCTTTGGATTCTTTTGGGTTTTCTGTGAATAGTTTGTTTTTTTCCTTGTATACTCCTTTGATTTCAGTTGGTTTCATATTTTTTCAATCGGTCTGTAATAGAGTTTTTGTTTTATGTTTTTTTGTCTATAGGATTTTTTATGTTTGTTATTCGAAATCTTAAACTAGGGCAACTGTTATTCACCCCGGGGGTTATAGATTAAAAATGGCTTTAAAATCACCATTGAATAAAATTCATAAAAAACTTGGAGCTAAATTCACAGATTTTGCAGGTTTTGAAATGCCCTTGCAATTCTCATCAATAAAAGATGAACATTTAACAGTTAGAAAAAAAGTAGGAATATTTGATGTATCACACATGGGAAATGTTTGGATAACAGGTGAAGACTCTGAAAAACTACTAACACTAACAACCATGGAGGATGCATCAAAAATAGGGGTTGGAAAAAGTCAGTATACAGCGATTCTTCGCGATGATGGAACAATAATTGATGATACAATATTTATGCATATAGAAGACGATAAATATATGCTTATACCTAATGCAGGGCAATCTGAAACGGTAACAGAATGGCTTAACAAACAAGCAGAAAAAAATGATCTTTGTGCAAAAGCAGAGAATGTATCACGTGATTTTGTAATCCTTGCAGTTCAAGGACCTGATTCTAGAAAAACACTTCAAAAATTGACAGATGAAGACCTTTCAAAAATAGGTTTTTTTGGTTGTAAAAAAATAAAAATAGCTGATGAAGATGTAATCATATCATTCACAGGTTACACTGGAGAACTTGGTTATGAATTCCAAATAAATGATTTTGAAGTAGCTGAAAAACTTTTGAACAAAATTATGAACGCCGGAGAAGAACATGGAATAAAACCGATAGGCCTCGGAGCCAGGGACACTCTTAGAATGGAAAAATTCTTCCTACTTGCTGGAAACGAATTCGAAGGAGGAAGAACACCTCTTGAAGCAAGCATAGGATTTTTTATCAACTGGGATCATGACTTTATTGGAAAAGAAGCACTTCTTAAACAAAAAGAACAAGGAGATTATGAAAGACTCACAGCCATGATATGTATGGAAAAAGGAATACCACGTCATGGAATGAAAATTTTAAAAGATGATGAACACATAGGAGTTGTATCAAGTGGAACAATGTCACCATGCCTAAAAAAAGGTATAGCTATGGCATACATTAAACCAGAATACATCAAAGTTGACAATGAAGCAGAGATAATTGTTAGAAACAAAAAAGTCAAAGCTAAAATGGTAAAACCACCTTTTGTTTCTAAAGATTGGGCTGAAAAAAATTAAAAGAAAGATTTAAAATAGTTATTAAAATACAGGATGTTTGATAGATATGTCAGATGTAAGAAATGATTTAAAATATACTGATACTCATGAATGGATTAAAGTAAAAGGCAAAACGGTTGTTGTTGGAATAACAGATCACGCTCAAGAGGAATTAACAGACATAGTTTTTGTGGAACTCCCTGAAGTTGGAAAACAAATCAAAAAGGGAGATGAACTTTGCGTTGTTGAATCAGTAAAATCAGTTTCAGAAATTTATTCACCTGTATCAGGAAAAATTGCAAAAACAAATGAAGAACTAGAAGATGAACCCGAAACAATAAATGACAAACCATATGATGATGGATGGCTTGTAGAAATCGAAATGGAAGATGAAGAAGAAATCGAAGATTTAATGGACGACAAAGAATACAAAAAAAATATTGAATAAAAAAAACCATATTTTTTTCTCCTTAAATTAATGGAGGAGAAAAGATTCCACAAAATTTTTATATGCTTTAACATATTCTAAATTTAGGCGGAGAGATGGGATGACAAGTAGTACTTTAATTTTTTTAAAGCGGTGTTTTTACACCTCCGCCGCCTCCCCCATTTACTAAAAATTTTTTTTGTATCATTATGTTTAATAGTAATAATTCGATTTACGGTTTTGATTTCCTATGAAATTGCTTTTAATACATAGTGATTATATTGAATACGAAGTTAAAGACAAAGCGATTAAAACACCTGAAGAGATTGATAAAAAAATAGATCGCTTTGATGAAGCTCTTACTGTTTTTACCGCAGTTGAAAAAGTTGATGAAAAATCAGAAGAAGATTCAATACATCAAACAGTTTCTGAGATTGTTAAAACAGCTGAACAACTAAAAGTCAACAATATCATGCTTTATCCATATGCACATCTATCATCAGATCTTGCTAGTCCAAAAAAAGCTCAACAAATTCTTTCGCAGCTTGAATATGAACTAAAACAGAAAAACTTCAATGTTAAAAGAAGTCCTTTTGGTTGGTACAAAGCATTTAAACTAAGTTGTAAAGGACATCCACTTTCTGAGCTTTCAAAAACTGTTATTCCTGGTGAAAAAAAAACTGAGGATGAAACAGAATCCCTTAAAAAAGAACGTAAACTTTCTTCTTATTGGCATATACTAACCCCTGATGGAGTACTTCATAATATTGATGAATTTGATTTTAAGGATCATAAAAACCTTAAGATTTTTTCTTTTTATGAAAAAGAAAAATCTCGTGCTGTTAAAGGTGAACCAGAGCATGTTAAACTTATGAAAAAACTAGAAATTGCTGATTACGAACCAGCATCAGATGCTGGGAACATGCGTTATTACCCTAAGGGTCGTTTTATAAAAAAACTATTAGAACAATATGTAACACGTAGAATCGTTGATTATGGCGGGCTTGAAGTGGAGACACCTATAATGTATGATATGGATCATCCAACGCTTTCAAAATATCTACAAAGGTTTCCAGCTAGGCAGTATCAAATCGATAGTGACAAACGAAAATTTTTTCTTCGATTTGCAGCATGTTTCGGTCAATTCTTAATGGCTCATGATGCAACAATAAGCTACAAGGATCTACCATTGAAACTGTATGAGATGACGAAGTATTCTTTTAGACGAGAACAATCAGGGGAGCTTACAGGTCTAAGAAGGCTTCGGGCTTTCACTATGCCTGATGTACATGCCATGGTCTCAGATATAGAGATGGCTATGAAAGAATTCAATGTTCGTTTTGATCTAAGCCTCAGTGTTCTAAAAAATATAGGACTATATACTGATGATATTGAGATGGCTTTACGTACTACAAAAGAATTTTATGAGGAGAATAAAGAATTTATTGTAAGTCTAGTTAAAAAACTTGATAAACCTATTCTTGTGGAACTTTGGGATGAACGAATATTTTATTTTATATTGAAATTTGAGTTTAACTTTGTAGATATGAGTGATAAGGCATCTGCTCTCTCTACAGACCAAATAGATATCGAAAACGGAGAAAGATATGACATACAGTTCACAGATACTAACGGAGAACAAAAACATCCTTTAATCTTGCATTGTAGTCCATCTGGCGCTATTGAAAGAGTGATTTATGCTCTCTTGGAAAAAGAAGCAGGACGTATGCAAAAAGGTCATAAGGCTATGCTGCCACTCTGGCTTTCTCCAACACAAGTTCGTTTTATACCTGTAGGGGATGAATTCATACCTGAAATTGAAGAATATATCAAAGAGTTAAACAGTTTTTCAGAGTGTCATATTGTTCGAGCCGATATTGATGACCGTGAAGAAAGCGTGGGTCGAAAGATTCGAGATGCTGAAAAAGAATGGATTCCAATAATAATAGTTGTAGGGGATAAAGAAAAAAATAGTAAAAAATTCAACCCAAGATTCAGAAGAGAAGAATTAGGAGATAGCAACAATTCCTATTCAATTAAGGAAATATTTGATATAATCCATGAGGAAACAAAGGAGTATCCACAGGAGCTGCTACCGTTGTCTAAATATCTATCAAAAAGACCAAATTTTATTGGATAAAAAAACTTTAAACACACATTATGCATAACAATCAAAAAACTTTAGGGGAGGACTAAAAGGTTTTTATGATAAAAAGAAAAGAAATACAAAACATCATTGAATCATATGACAAAGACAACATAACAATAGGAGTACTTGGGGGGCATAGTGGTCTTGATGTATGCCGAGGAGCAAAAAAACATGGATTTAAAACAATAGCAGTATGCCAAAAAGGAAGAGAAAAAACTTATACAAAATATTACAAAACCAGATCCGATGGACGAGGATGCATCGATGAAACCATCGTTTTAGATAAATTTGCAGATATCGTAAAACCTGAAGTACAGAAAAAACTACGCGAAAAAAACACAATTTTTATTCATAACCGGTATTTCTGGGTATATTTTGATTTTACAGATATCGAAAACAAATTCAAAGTACCAATCTATGGAACACGTGAAATGGTAAAACTTGAAGAAAGAGACGTACCCAAAAACCAATATTATTTATTAGAAAAAGCCGGTATTCGTTTCCCTAGAATAATTAAAAAACCTGAAGATATAGACTGCTTAGTCATTGTAAAAGTAAACGAAGCAATACGTGGATACGAAAGAGCGTTCTTTTTTGCAAGCAATTTTGAAGACTACAAAAAGAAATCAGAAGAACTACTTGAAAAAAAACTAATCACAAAAGAAGCACTAGAAAAAGCAGTAATAGAAGAATACATAGTAGGAGCACAAGTAAACTTCAATTATTTCTACTCAAAAATAGATGATGAACTAGAAATCATGGGGACAGATACACGCCGGCAAACCAACCTTGATGGACTCTTGCGTCTTCCAGCAAATGAACAACTTGAAGTACTAAAATATATGAAACCAAAGATGATAGAAACAGGACACATCGCTGCAACAACCAAAGAATCAATCATTGAAAAGATCTTTAACCTCGGGGAAAAATTTGTAGAAACAACCAAAAAAGAAGTACCACCAGGAATCATAGGACCTTTTGCTTTACAAGGAAGCATCGCAGCAGATAAAGGAAAAGAGGAAATGGTAGTCTTTGATGTATCAATGAGAATACCTGGAAGTCCTTTGACACGTTTCACACCACACAGCGGATACCTCTACAGAGACTCAATAAGCTACGGTGAAAGAATAGCAATGGAAATCAAAAAAGCAGCACAACAAGATAGACTAAAAGAAATTGTAACATAATAACACATTTCGTCAAATTTTTATATTATTCAAATTTATTTGTTATTATAAAAACATAATTCTTTTAAATAGCATATTATTATTTTCTAAGGGGGACAAAAAAATGAATAAATATAGAAAAATAATGGTAATTATAACCATTTTTATAATGTTTTTTTCAGCAACTATTACATCTGCTAATCTACTAAATACAGATAAAAATACCAACACAGATGTATTAGAAACAAATAAAGAAAACATTGCAGAATGGACTTTAATCCATTATCTATGCTTTGATAACCATCATGAATCCTATGAATTAGAACAAAAAATGAATGATTTCAAAAAAATAGGATCAAACAATGATTTTAATTTAATAGTTGCAAAAGATGCAGTAGAAACCGGTGATTCAGCTGTTTTTTACATAGAAAAAAACAATGCTGTAAACATAAGTAATGAATTTAATTGGCCGAAAGAAGTAGATATGGGCAGCCCATATACAATCAAAACATTAATCCAAAAAGTTAAAGAAAACTATCCATCAAAACACTACGGAATCATTTTATACACAGATTACGGCAGTGGATGGCAGGGCGTCTGCAGAGATACAAACAATGGAAAAGACAATGGTCTGCCACTTATGACAATACCAGAATTAGCAAATGTGTTCAAAGAAACTTCCAACAATGGAGTAGACCCATTTGACCTTGTTGTCATTAGAACATGCATATCAGGGTCACTTGAAACAGCTTATGAACTATACCCATATGTTAAATATGTTGTATTTTCACAAGAACACATGCTGGAACCACTTGACAAAGGACTAGAATATACGTTTCAATACAAAAAAAGTACATGGTATCTGAAAAACAATACAAATGCAACACCAGAAGAATTTGCAGAAAAAATGGTTGATTTCTATAATCCTACGGATTTCCCGTTATGGGTACTTTACACATATGAAATAATCTACAAAAAAGGTGAAATGTCCCCATTTTTAAAACTTTTCTCAAATATTGCTACAAATTTCTTAAATAATCTTAAAAACCCTGATTATCATGTTGCAAGCTTGCATACTACTCTTTCAGCGGTTAATGTTAGTAAATTAAATAATTTAAAAGAATCTTTGAATAATTTATCAGAAAAACTAATTCTTCATTGTGAAGACGAAGAAATATCATCCTCTTTAGAAAAAGCTAGAAAAAATGTTAGATCATATGGTCATTTTTATCCAAAAACACCGGATATTTCATCTCTTGCTATGATGTTACTTATCAATAAAGTAACATTTGGATCATATATAGATTTGTACAACCTGGCAGAACTATTAAAGAACTCAACGGATGATCAACAAATAAAAAATTTATGCGTTGATCTAATTGATGATATAAACAATTCGGTTATTAGAAACACCTGTGTAGAATTCGACGACTCCAATGGTTATTCAATTTATTACCCAGAAGAAAAAGATCTTTACAATAGATACATTTGGAATAATGAATTCGATCCCGATTATGAAGGATTAAAATTTTCAAAAGACACACTATGGGATGAATTCCTAAAAAATTATCTTAACATTTAATAATTTAATTTTTTTTACAATCAATTATTCTTTTTTCTGATATTATTTTATCCATATAAACATCATGTTCATCCATTGGAATACTATCAACTATCTGAAACTCGAAACAAAGACCTATCTTTAAAATATCTGCTGATTCATTTAACAATCGATCATAATATCCTTTGCCATGACCCAATCGGCCACCTTTTTCATCAAAGGCGACACCCGGAACAATAATCAAATCGATATCTTGAATTTTTGTTTCTCTGATTTTTTCAAAACGGGGTTCTAAAATATTATATGAACCAACGCAAAGTTCTTCCCAGCTTTTCAGATGCGACAATGTCAACGAATAATCTTCAGGGTTGCTAACAGGAACAATTATATTTTTTTTGTAAAAAAGTTCACAGATCATATCATGTGTAAAAACTTCGCCATTATACGAAATATAGAAAAGAATAGTCTCAGCATCTTCGAACTGCTTTAAACTAAACAGGTTTTCTTTAATTTCTTTGCTTTTTTTCCTGTTTTCTTCTTTACTAAGTTTTCTTCTTTTTTCTTTAATTTCTTTTCTAAGTTTATCTTTCATTAACAAATCATCATATAATCCAGTTACATATCTATCTTTGTAAAAAAATATATTTTAACCAAAAGTTATATATAATATAATATATAATGATTGAAATACAAAAAGAGAGAGTGTGATCAGAATATGAATAAAAAAATATTTTTTTCAAGCTTGGTGTTTTTATTGATTATTATGATGCTGACCCCAACGATTGCATCTCAAAATCTTTTATCAAACGAAAACACCAATAATAAACTTCCAACTGATGAGCCAAATCCCATTCTTCCTATAAGAGGATTTGTAATGCCTTTAAACAAAAAGGTTGAAAAAATTGATGGCGAAGAATATACTTTTTATCGACCTATTCATCTTTGGTGGCCTTTTTCTAAAGTTTATACCTATTCGGATAATGTAGAAATTGGTTTTAAAAAAGGTCAATTAAAACCGGTCCTTGAAAAAATTGGACCAATAATTTTTGGTCAAATAACAGAAGAGCCTATAATTAGGGATTTATAAAAAATACTTTTTTTCTTTTATTCTTCTTCAGTTTTTTTTCTTTCTTACTAAAAATGGCTTATTTAGAAATTTTGTAACATAAACACTATAATCAAGCAATAAGTTTTATATATAATTAAATATATATTATTGTTAGGAATGAAAAGAAGGTGATATTATGAAAAAGAAAATAATACTTGTAGAAGTTATTCTAGCGGTTTTTTTAATGCTTTTAATGCCCTTGATTTCAAACATACCCGCACAAACAACAGAAAAAATTCAAGAGGAAAAAGAAACATCAATTAATAAAGATCCCCTAAATTTACCAATTTCAATTGTATCAGGAAAATACAAAGAATTAACCATGGAAGAATGCAATTCAAATGGTATAAGTTTCCATTTAAAAGGCACAGGAATAAGTGAAGGATATAGATGGGATAATCTCAAATTTTGGACATTATTTCCAATTCCTATTTCAATTAGCACAAATGAAAATTGGGTGGGAAATATTTACTCAAATTTTGAAATAAAGCATTTCATAGGCAATATCAATCACGAAGAAAACAGATTAGTGGGAATAGGTTTCAACTGTCGACTAACCGGACGGCATGATAACTAATCCTCTAATAATTTTTTATATAAACATGCAAATATTTTTTAACAAAAAATTATATATATGTCTAACTATTATAAAAAAGTTTAATAAAAAGTGATATAGATGAAAAAGAAAATATTCATATTAAGTATTTTAGCATTTTTAATAATGATATCAATGCCGATGGTATCAAATGTGCAAGCTGAAAAACTGTCAAATAATTTCAATGATGTAAAAGATTCTGATACAGTCGAACCTAAAACTTCAGAAACAAAATGGAGGTCCATTTATATTGGCGTTACTGATATAGAGGTAACTACAACCCCTGCAGGGACAGATTGTGTTAAATTTAATTATATGATCCATTATCATTTTTCTTCATCAGGCGATGGTTTCATAAAATTCAGCGATGATGGTGGTGTATTATTAATTTCACTAATATACCCATCATTTGGTGCCCTTCAAAGATCTAAGTCAGTTCCCATAATCATAGCTGGTTATCCTAACTAAAAAAATATCTTTTTTCTTAATTCTATTAAATTGAAACAAAATTTTTTTTCATTTATTTGAATTGTTTTTTAAATAATTTTAATGCTTTTTTCAGGAATTATTAAATATTCTTATAAAAGTGGTTTTTTTAAAAAATGATGTGGAGGAATAAAAATTTATGAATAAAAAAATTGTTACAATACTATTATTTGTATTCTTAATAACACCTCTTAGTTTTTTAGTAAACGCTAGCAATTTATTAGTTGAAACTACCAATAATCCAAATCAACCGCCGAATCCACCAGAAATCGATGGTCCAAGATCTGGAGAAATAGCTGAAGAACATTTTTACAGTTTTAAAACAACTGATCCTGATGGAAATATGCTAATGACGCTTGAAATTAATTGGAGTGATGGAGATATACAAAGAGAAGGTGGTGAATCATGTACCATGCCTTGGGAGAGTGGAAAAGTAATAAATATTTCTCATGTGTGGAATGAAACTGGTGATTATTCTATTACGGCAAGAGTTCAGGATGTAAATGGTGATTGGAGTGAATGGAGTGACCCATTTGAGGTTACTATGCCTTACAGTTACTCATTTATATTACAAATTATTCAAAGAATTGTAAACAGATTCCCAATTTTCCAATTTATTAATTTTTAATAAAATTTTTTATTAATATTTTTTATATCTGTTATATGTTGCATTTTATAAACTTATTAAATTTATAGTAATTTTTCAGAAATATTTATATAAAAATTGTTGCATTATAAGTTTGGAGTAAATAGGGGGCAGTAAAATAAAAAAAATTCAAAATAAGAGTATTTTAGCTCTTACTGCTTTTTTGATGCTATCATTGACTTTTTTTAATGTCCAAGCCAGCTCAACAGAAACAATATCCCAAGAAAATAATAATGATATTTTAACAGTTGACATAGGTTCTATGAAAATGGAATACATAGATGATCCTGATCAAAACTATGTAAAAATAACTTTTGATACCGCTTCAAATATTGATTTTCCAATTTTTGAAATTGGTCAAACAATACGCCTACAGGCGTCTTGGGAAATAGTTGAAGGTGGTTTAAGACAAGATTATTGGAATTTTTCAATAGATAGAGTTAGTCTTGAATCTTGGTATCTATTTATTATTCCTGAAAATGAGATAGGATGGTATAGTGAAACACATGACACTCCTGGTGAAGATGATAGTTCAACTGGAATGTTATATTTTGATTTCACACCAACTCGCGACTGGTTTAGATATGCATGGCATAAAAGCACTGCTTCTGTAACTTTAAGATGTGAATATAAAAACAAAAGATGGCTTGATACAGAATGGACTACTACAATTCAAACAAAAAAATTAGAAGAAGATTTAGAATATGAAAACACTCCACCAACAATAACAAATTATGATGTAGTTAAAGATGGAAAAAAAATAACTCTTAACATGGATGCAATGGATCCAGATTATAGACCTTCCTCAGGTCAAGGAGATTATATAGGTGTCACAATAGACTGGGGTGATGGAACAACAACTGACACAGGTTTCTGGGATGATAAAGACCAAATAATGAACGGTGAAACCACTGTATCTAAAACTCATACATATGAAAACAAAGGAACATACACAATCACAGCGAAAGTAAAAGACTGGTATAACGCGGGATTCCATGAATACAGCAATGAAATATCTGATGAAGTAGAAGTTAAAAAATCAAGCAATATTGACTATGCGCCCTTATTTGATTTTTTAAAACAATTCCCATTTTTTGAAAAAATAATAAGTTTTCTTGAAAATATTAATATAAAAATTTTGTAGAGAGGAAAAAAAATATGAAAAATAAAAAAATTAAAAGAACAATATGTTTTGCAGCAGTTTTTATAATGCTTGCTGCAGGAGTAAGCAGTTTTTTTATAAACACCAGTGTTAAAGCAGAAGAAGAACAAGATTTACTAGATGGAAGAGAACTTGAAGATCTTTGTGGTTTTAACGCACCAGAAGATTGGTGGCAGGATGTGAAATTTTATTTTATGACAACCTCCGCTGGTCAACCATCAAGTTTCGACTGGCGTGATGAAGGCGGAGTAACACCAGTAAAGGATCAAGGTAATTGTGGCAGCTGTTGGGCTTTTGGAACTGTGGCACCACTTGAAAGCGCTATAAAAATACGTGAAGGAATAACTGTTGATCTTTCAGAACAATGGCTTGTTAGCTGCAACCGTGATGGGTGGGGATGCAATGGCGGCTGGTGGGCTCATAACTACCATCAATATAAAACAGGAAGCTGCGGGGGATTTGGAGCAGTACTCGAGGATGATTTTCCATATAGTGCTTCAGATGAATCCTGCGGTGGACCTTACGACCATCCATACATAGTTGAAGATTGGGCATTTATAGGTGGTGAAGGAAGCGTTCCACCAACAGAGGATATAAAACAAGCAATAATGGACTATGGCCCTGTTTCAGTAGCAGTAAAAGTTGACAGCGGGTGGAGTAGTTACGATGGAAGTTATGTTTATGACAGTCATGCCCCCGGTAATGTAAACCATGCAGTAACTATCGTCGGATGGGATGACGACATGGGATCAGACGGAGCATGGATCATCAAAAACAGCTGGGGTCCTGGCTGGGGAGATAACGGTTATATGTACATTGAATATGGATGCAGCAGTATCGGTTACTCAGCTTGTTTTGTAAATGGATATCATGGACCTCCAAGTGAAGCTGAGGAAAAAATAACATTTACAATTAAAGAAATCACAAATGATCCGGATAGAGGAGATTTTGATCCAATTGAACCGCCTTTTAACAAACCTGAATGGTACTACAGAGCAGGAGCAATATCAGAGCAAAACATTCAGCAATTCAACTACAACATGTGGACAGAAGATCTTGGAAGTTTTGGATATAACTCAGATTATACATGGGAACCACAGCAAGACCATGTTTTTTACACAGGCGAATCCACAATTGAACTTACATTAAAACTAATGGATAACGATAAATTCCTTGACGAGGGAATATTCTTTAAAGATGACCTTGCGGATGTTAGTGCTTATCCAGGTGGAGGAAAAGATGATAAAACACCAGATTACAGACCTGCAATATATCATGGAACATACAATCTTATAACAGGTGAACTAACAGGCGATGATACCTCTGGACCCGACTCTCAAGGATACTTTACAACTATGGGCGATGGGATCAATAACGCAAAAGTCTGGTTTAAAATAACAGATAGTTACAATGAAGATTTGTATGAACCAGAAATAAGTGTTTCACCATCAACACTTGGTTTTGGAGAGGTAAAACAGGATGAAAATCCATCAAAAACATTCTCAGTAGAAAACCTAGCTGATTTCGACGAAAACGGATGGCAGAAACTAGATTGGAGTGCATCTGATAACAAAAACTGGATAAGCCTCAGTAAAACATCTGGTTCTTTAAACGGGGGACAAAGCGACACAGTAACAGTTACATTAGACACAGAACAACTACAAAAAGGAAATGATTACTCTGGAACAATAACCGTGGATTCAAATGATGAAACAAAAAACATAGGTGTCAGTGTAAGCATCAAAAAATCATCATCAATAGAAAACCCATGGAGTATTTTTCTACAGAATCTATACCAAAAAATCATTGAAATATTACAGACACTATTACCAAACAATTTTATAAACCTGTAGACACCAAAAAAAAAATCTTATCTACCTATTTTTTTTCTTTATTTCTTTAGCTGGAACACCAGCATAAACCCGGTTATTTTTCAAAGTTTTACCTTTAGGAACCACTGCACCAGCAGCAAGTTTAACATTATCCTCAAAAGTTACACCCGGCATAATAATAGCACCAGCACCTATAACACAATTATCCCCAATTTTTACTTTATCCATAAAAAGTATTTCATTCTCAAAATCCTGGATATGCCCATACACAATTGAATATTCACCCATAGTAACATTATCACCAAATTCAGTAAGACACGGATCCTTAATAATTCCACCAACCAGAGTGTTTTCACCAATTTTCATTCCAAGCAATCTAAGATAAACATATTTCATACCACCAACTGGAACAATTTCAATAATTCTTCTAATTGGATTATAAAGAACACAAACAAGAATCCATCGTAAAGACATACTATTCTCAAAATTATAAGGATAAACACCTGGTTTGTATTTTATATTAAAAAAATGTATGATCAAACCAGAAATCAACAGCTGATAAACCACTGTAATATACAATCCAAATGTAATAAAAAAAGGCAACAGGAAAATATGCCAAATCTGTTGAAAATCTATAAAAAAAAGTATTAACATTGTATACAAAATTAAGGGGGTGAAACCAAAGGAGAAAACTAAAAAATTTATTAGGGAAACTAACATAGAACCTTTAATTTTTTTTAAAACCATTGTTTGTTTCTCCATTCAAATGTAAAAAACCCTTTCTTTTAGACAGTTATTTTATCGTATTCCTCACAGGCTCGCTCTATAAAATAATAATACTGTAATGAATCACCATTGTTTAGATTCTCAATAGCTTTCCATTGAAAACTTACAGCACTCTCAAAAAATATTTCATTTGAACCACTAAGATTTCTTCCAAGATAAGTTTGATATCGGTTAAACATGTGTGTAGTCCAATCAAAACATGCATCAGCAACAAGATCACAGGTTTCAACAGTGTTTTCATAAAACATCTGAGATTTACTTCCATTGTCACAATCTATATACAATGGTTCAACTAAAGGACTACTAAACCACATCCAACGTTCCTCATGAGTCATGAAATTAAAAATATAATCGGTTTTAGTATCATTTTCATCTTCAGGGTAACAAATACGATTAATAATCTGCCTGTTAGTATCGTAAGGAGTCTCTCCAGCAGTAGTATCAAGGAGGACCCAACCGTAATCTGGCACGTAATACTCTACCATGTAATGCATCTGCGTCCAAAAACCTTGATCATTATTTACAAGAATTACTCTACTTGGTATGTTTTGATTTCGTAGAAAAGCACAAGCAAGATGACTTCTTCCAACATTTTCACCATTGATAAACAAAGTTGTTACTGCATCCTGAGAAAAGAAAAAACCAAATTTTAACTGTATAAGAAACAGAAGATATCTATGATTTTTAATAAATGTAGAAACTTTATCAGCATAACTAATTAGATCATTGTTAAATAGTTTAAAACGAAATGATTTCAAACGGATAAAAATATTATTTTTTTGAGAAGAATTTGTTTCAACCAACCATTTCTTTGTGTAATCTGGAAGTCTGGACGCATTTGGAAAACTCTGAGACTCTGGAAGATCATTAAAACTATAATTTTTAAGTAAAACCCAGACTGTGAAATGAATCATGCGATGTTCGTCTTTTTCCATACCTGTTAAACTAAAATTAACAAATTTATTAGGAGATTTGTCTGTGTCATTTTCTATTTTATAGTTAATAATTTCAGAAGTTGTACCATTCAAAATTTGCAGATATATAGGTGCTTGATAAAAATAATCAGGTGGAAAAGCATATTTAACAAAAAAATCGCTTGTATTGTTTTTAGCAACTATTTCAAGATAATGTTCAACTCTACAAAGATAAAGTTTAATATCTTCATCATCAGAACTAACATCAGAAATATTTAATTTTTTAATGCTGCTACCTGCAGGTATAAAAACAACGCTTAACAAAACCACTGCAAACAAAATTGCACAAATTTTTTCTTTTTTCATAATTTTTGTTTACACCTCCAATAAAAAAATTTAGTAAACAAATCAAAAAAATATATAATAATATTTGTTTAAAAATCTTTTTATTAAACATTTTTTGCAACAAAAACAAACTTCCAATCAGAAACATCACCTTCTGATTCTTCAACAATAAAACCATTATCATTAAAAAGTTTTAAAATATCATTTTTCCTAAAGGCTGAATCATAAGCCTTAACATGATAACGAACAACATCAGAACCAGCAAACTTAAAACTCATATGCAATTTTATAAAAAATAGTTTCCAACGAGGAAAATCTCGATTAAGAGCCTCTAAAACAAAAAAACCACCAGGTTTCAAAACACGTTTTATCTCAGAAAAACATTTTCTAGGATTCATCCAATAAGTCAAACTAAAACGAGAAACCACTACATCACAAGAATCATTTTTTAAAGGAATACAATCAGAAAAACCTTGAATAAAAACAGGTTGTTTTGATTTATCTTTAGCCATCTCAAGCATTTTAAAATCTTTATCTAAACCAATCATATCAGAATTAAAAATCGAATCTTCCATTTCTCTTAAAAGTAAACCCGGACCGCAACCTAAATCAAGAATAACAGAAAATTCAGATTTTTTATCTAAATATTTTTCAACATAAGAAGCAAGAACTTTATACAACTCTGGATATTTCTCCATATAACAAGTAAAATCCTCAACTCTTTTTTCAGATAAACCAGATTTAACACCACGTATTTCAAAAAAAGTAATCAATGCTCCAACAACACTAGGTAACAACCAAATAACTGTAAACCAAAACAAAGACAAAGCCAACACCTTTTCAGGGAAAACACCAAAAACAGACAAAAGAGAAATCAAAGCAGCATCACGAGTACCCAAACCATAGATAGATATTGGAATAGAACCAACAAAGTTAGCTACAGCTACAATCAAAATAAAATAAAAAAAATCTACATTTATCAAAAACAATCTTGAAATCAAAAAGAAAATAGAAAAACGAACCAACCAACCAAAAACAGATATAAAAAAAGGTAAAAGAACATCTTTAAAACCTGGCAGATCTTGATAAAAAGCATCTATAGATTCAGAAAGTCGTTCCTTATAATTTGAAAAAAACTGTCTCTGAATAATTTTTTTGAAAAAAAACTTAGAGGTATCTTTTTTAAGAAAAAACAAAAACAAAAAAATAACTATAATAAAAACAAAAATTAACGCAAGAAAAACAGATGGGAATAAACTACCAAGAGTTAAACCCCCACATATCCCTAGCAAAAGAAGAGAAAGAAAATCTATTGTGTTAAAAATAATAATATTTGAAACACATTTAGGAAGAGGACAACCACTTTCGTTTTTCAGATACAAAGAACGAGTATAAGCCCCAAACCCCCCTGGTGTAATAAAACCATAGAAATAACCAATGAAAATATTTTTTAAGGAATAAAAAAAACTGACATTGATTTTTTGTTTTTTAAGAAGAATCTGCCATTGTATATTTGAAAGTAAAACCACAGGAATTACTGAGAATAAAGCTAAAAAAGAATAAAAAGGATTAACTTTAGAAAAAACCTCAAAAATTTTTGCAAGATCAATAGTTGATAAAATATAGAATAAAATTATAAGTCCAACGATTGGAAAAAATTTAATAATTTTTTTAACCTTAGAGTTTGAGTTGTTCATTATATTATTCTGAAAAACAAAAAAGGATTTATTTTATATAAACATTAAACAGCCAAAAAAAAATATTATTTTTTATGAAACATGTATGAATCCCATCTGAATGGAAAAGAACGATTAATCATATGGTTTAAAACTGAAATGTTTTCAAAACAATGAATTATATCATTGATTTTTTGTTTTTCATCTGTTAAAACTCTTGAAATAATTCTACTATCTGATTTTGTTGTTTTAAAAACATTTAACATAATTTTTTCAAAAGGAATTGTACAACCTGAAACTATAACAGTGTCATATCCATTTATTGGAAAGTTTTTTCCATCAGCACAAAAGATAGAGATTTTATCTTCAAGGTTTTTTTTCTTTACTATTTTTTTTGCTTTTTCAACAGCTTTAGGGTTTCTATCTATTGCAAATACTTTTTTATTAAATTTTTTTGCAAGAATGATAGCTGTCAAAGGATATGGTCCACATCCAATATGTAGTATTTTTTTAGATTTTGAGATATCAAAAAACTGGCTTTCTTTGATATATTGATTGCCGATATTTTTCTCGTAAAATTTACCTATTTTTTCAATTTTATAGGATATATAATCTATGATTCTCCAGTAAAAATTGTTATATTTTCTGTAAAAATCCCCCATTTTAGATATCTTCCTTTGTATATGATTTTAAAAGGTAGGTTGTAAATAAATTTTTGTACAGATTAATAAGAGTATAATATTATGAAAATACATAAGAAACAGTAGGTTATCCCTATTGTTCTGAATGGAATTAAAAATTTTCAAACATGCAAAAAAATTTCTTCCAATTATTGGTTTAATTCTTTTTATATATGTAATTTATAGTCTGGATTTACAAGATATCAAAGAGGCTTTTCTTGCTGTTAAACCAGTTTTCATACTGTTATCTTTGTGTATAACGATTCCTCGTGCTTTAATTAGAAACTATGCATGGAAGTTAATACAAAAAGAACAGAAGATAAAAATTAGTTATTTTAGATCATTAAAAATTCTTCTTATAGGATTGTTTTATGGATGTATAACGCCTGGGTATACTGGTCAGATGGTTCGTATACCTTATATGAAGGAAAAAACAGGTGAGCCCTATGGTAAACTTTTTATAAATACTTTTATGGAAACCGCGGTTCACACATCTTCTCTTTATATCATGCTTCTTTTTGGAGCATTACTTATATCAACAACGTTACCTCAAGTAGTTTATGGGATTATCATATGGGTTTTTGCATTTTTTGTTTTCATATTGTTTTTTATAAATAAAAACAGAGGAAAGAAATTTTTTAGATTTTTAATCGGATATTTTGTTCCAAAAAAAGCTAAAAATATTTTAAAGGATTTTGTTGGAACTTTTTATGAAGATTTCCCAAGAATACGTAAATTAATTTTTCCGTTTCTTCTTGGAATTACTACATGGGTTTTGATTTTTAGTCAATATTATATTTTAGTTATAGCTTTGGATTTAGAAATTCCGTATTTACATTTTTTGTTACTGTTTCCGGTTGCTAATGTTATAAGTTTTATACCTATTAGTTTTGCAGGTGTTGGAACGAGAGAGTTTGCAGCTGTTTTTATTTTTACCACCTTATATGAAGTGGGTGGTGCAGAGGTTTTTGTTGTATCACTTTTGGGTTTTTTAATAACTGATATGTCAATGGGTGTTGCAGGTTTTTTTGCTTCTTTAACAGAAGTTAAA
Organism: uncultured Thermoplasmatales archaeon; assembly: GCA_964391965.1. GTDB lineage: Archaea > Thermoplasmatota > E2 > DHVEG-1 > DHVEG-1 > JAZKSG01. Next base: position 29,725 of record CAYMOC010000003.1, read on the forward strand.
CCTAAAAAAACTTTTTAAAGTATGCTGGTTTTATTAAACATAAAAATCATATACTGTTTATGGTATTTCAGGAATACAAAAAAATGGAGAATATACCGAAGAAATCTCAGATTATATGTGATGTTTTATGACGGGCGAGGGTATAGGTTTTGGAAAGGCTATTTTGTTTAATGAACATTTTGTAGTATATGGTGTACCATCTATTGTTTCAGCGATAGGTAAATACACTGTGGCAAAAGTTGAGGAATCTGATAAACCAGGTTGGCATCTAGAAGATAATAGGAAAGCAACTCCTAATTATAAGGAAGATAAGATAGATCAACAAAAAGTATCCATTGATAACATAGTCAATAAAATGGATCTTGATTTATCAAAGAAAGGAGTAGATATTGTTCTTGAAGGAAACTTGTATTGTGCTAGTGGCATTGGTGCAAGTGCAGCATCCTGTGTAGCAATTGCTAGAGCTTTAGATGACCATTTTGATTTAGATTTTTCAGATGAAGAAATAAATGATGTTGCCTATGAAGGAGAAAAAGGATATCATGGAACACCTTCTGGTGTTGATAACGCTGCATCAACTTTTGGAGGACTTATCTGGTTTCAGAAAGAAGACGGTAAAGTTATAGATCCAATTTCTGTTATGAGACCAGTTGAAATAGTTATAGGCAATACTGGAAAAGTCGCTGATACTGCTGCAGCTGTTGCCGGTGTAAAAGAAAGAAAAGAAAAAGATCCTGAGAAATACAAAGAAATTTTCAATAGAGCTGAGAATATAGCATATTTAGCTAAGGATGCTTTTCAAAATGAGGATTTAAAAGAAATAGGTAAACTTATGGATGAAAACCATAAACTCTTACAGCAGATAGAAGTATCAAATAAAGAACTTGATTTTCTTGTTAAACTTGCTCGCGATCATGGCGCATGGGGTGCAAAACTTACTGGTGGAGGACTCGGTGGTAACATGATAGCTTTAACACCTGGTCGTGATCTTCAGGATGAAGTTGCAACAGCTATTGAAAAAGAAGGTTTCCAAACCGTGAAAACTGTGGTTGGTGCAAGAAGGGATGGTAACAGGTAGATGTTCCTTCGTGATTTTTTGGAAAAACTAGAGAAAAATGGTAAACTCACACGAATAAAAAAACCAGTATCACATAAGTATGAAGTAGCTAATGTTATTTATTCACTTGATGAACAACCTGTTATTTTTGATAATGTTAAAGGTTTTGATTTCCCAGTTTTTGCAGGTATTACAAGTAACCGTGATACTATAGCTGAAGGACTTGATACAACAAAAGAAAATCTTTTGTTTAAACTAGCTGATGCTTTAAATAAACCAGAAACACCTGAGATTGTTGATAAAGCTCCTTGTCAGGAAGTAGTTGTTGATAAACCAGATCTTGATAAAATTCCGATACTCTATAATCTTAAAGGCGATGGTGGACGTTATGGTTCAGCTACAGTTGCAACCATTAAAGACCCTGAATCTGGTCGTAATGTTAGTTATCATCGACTTATGCAGGTTGGAAAAGACAGGTTTACTGCGCGACTTATCAAGAAAAGACAAACTCGAACTACTTATGATAAAATAGATGGAGACTTAGAAATGGCTGTATGCATTGGTAACAGCGTACCTGTGATGGTTGCAGCATCATTAGGGCCTCCCGCTGATGTTGACGAGTTTAGTATAGCTAATGCTCTTGATAAAACACCGATGGTTAAATGTAAAACTAAAGACCTTGAGGTACCTGCTGAATCAGAGTTTGTTTTTGAAGGACGTTTAACACGTGAATTAGATAAAGAAGGTCCATTTGTGGATTTAACTGAAACTCGTGATTTCGAACGTCAGGAACCAGTTTTTGTTGTAGATTGTATAACTCATAGAAAAGATGCCATGTACCAGGCACTCATACCTGGTCGATTGGAACATAAAACACTTATGGGTATGCCAAAGGAACCAACGATTTACAATGAGGTAAACAAAGTTTGTGATTGTAAAAACGTACTTGTCACAATAGGCGGCGGTAGCTGGCTTCATGGAATAGTACAAATCAAAAAGAAACAACATGATGACCCGGAAAAAGCAATAGACGCAGCTTTCAAAGGCCATGGAAGCATGAAACATGTAGTCATAGTTGACGAAGATGTAAATATTTATGATCCTAATGCTGTCGAATGGGCTATTGCTACACGTTTCCAAGGAGATAAAGATCTTGTAGTCAAATCTGATCAACCCGGTAGTTCTTTGGATCCATCAGGCATTCATAAACCGGGTAAAAAAACCAGGACTGCAAAAGTTGGAGTGGATGCAACAATTCCATCTGATATAGATAAAGAAAAATATGAAACAGTAACCTACAAAAAAGTTGATTTGGATGATTACCTCAGGTAATGGAAGAACCAAAGTCTGGCTTAAAAAAGAAAAAGTAGATGATGATTTAGTTTTAATTGTTGGTGGTGGTGAGAAACCTCATATTGGAGCCACTGTTTTATGTGTACCCGGTGGAAAAACCCAGATTTTAAAATATGGTAAACATAAAGACCATATTGTTTTAAAACCATTAGCTGAGAAAGCCTGTAAGAAATACAAAAAAGTCGTTGTTGCAGTAGGTGGAATTCATATAAATAATGCTTCAAAACAAGAAATAGATGAGATTATTGATAATTGTAAGAGGTTAGAGGAATGTATTTAACAAAAGAAGAAGAACAAATCCTTGACGGAGAACAAGGGGAAGTTATGGAACGAATGTTTAGATTACTTGTTCGACTTGGTGACATCTATGGTGCTGATAAGATGATACCAGTTGGATCAGTGCAAGTTGCTGGTGTTTCATATAAATCCATTGGCGATCCGGGCACAGAATTTCTTGAAGATATGGCCGGGAAAAACGCTAAAGTTAAAGTTTTAACTTATTTGAATCCTGCCGGTATGGATTTGGAAAATTGGAAAAAACTTGGTTTTCCAAAAGATTTTGCAAAAAATCAGCTACGTATTATGGATGCTTTTAAAAAAATGGGGATTGTTGTAACAAGTACTTGCACACCATATTTGGCAGGGAATCTACCACGTTTCCGTGAGCATATAGCTTGGAGTGAAAGCAGTGCAGTTAGTTTTTCAAATAGTGTAATAGGTGCTCGTACAAACCGAGAAGGAGGACCCAGTGCTCTAGCTGCTGCATTATGTGGTCGTACACCAAATTATGGTCTTCATCTCTGGGAAAACCGGCAGCCGGATTATGAAATAAAAGTTGATGTCGATATCACTTTTAACTCTGATTTTGGAGCACTTGGATCTATTGTTGGCAAAGAAGTGAAAAACAAGATCCCGTATTTTACTGGTATTAAAAATGCTGATACTGATCAACTCAAAAGCCTGGGAGCAGCTATGGCAGCAAGTGGGGCTGTAGCTATTTATCATGTAAAGGATTTAACCCCTGAAGCTGATCAGGTTGATAAAAAAAATCTTGAAACTATAAATGTTACACAAGAAGATCTTGACAAAGCATACGAGGAGCTGAGTTCGGGGAAAGAACCAGATATTGTAATACTTGGATGTCCTCATGCATCTCTTAAAGAAATATCAAGACTTTCTAATAAACTTGAAGGCAAGAAACTAAAAAAACCTGTTTGGATTTGTACAAGCCGTATGGTCAAAGAAGCAGCTAAACGTATGGGATACAATGACATTATAGTTAAAGCCGGTGGGAACATAGTAGCTGATACATGTATGGTTGTAAGCCCTATTGAACAAATGGGATATCATACCACTGGTGTAAACAGCGGGAAAGCAGCTAAATACCTGCCAGGTTTCTGTAAACAAAAAGTTGCTTTTGCAAATATCGATAAACTTGTGGAGGGGCAACTATGAAAGGAAGAACCATTAGCCCAGGTAAAGCAGAGGGAGAGGCAATAGTTTCAAAGGAACCAATTGGTTTTTATGGAAATGTTGACCCGAAAACAGGTGTTGTTATTGAGAAAGGAAACCCTCTTGAGGGAGAAAACATCAAAGATAAAATCCTTGTTTTTCCCTGTGGAAAAGGATCAACAGTAGGATCATATGTTATTTATGGTCTTGCAAAAAATGATGTTGGACCAAAAGCCATCATAAATGAGGAAACAGAAACCATTGTAGCAACCGGTGCAATACTAGCTGGTATTCCCTGTGTCGATCAGATTGATATTAAAAAAATAAAAACTGGTGACAAAATAAAAGTTGATGCTGATTCAGGGAATGTTGAAATAAAAAAATAATATTTTTTTTAATGTCTCATAGTCCAAATGCAACCCGTTCCTTTTAGATCTACATCATAATCTGTGTTATCTTCAGACCAAACAATGCTGCCATCTATATTTGATCGTCCGATATTAACTCCTACTTTTGGAACGCTATTGAAAACTTTTTCATAGATGTTATCTGTTTCAACATCAACATCTAGTTTTATTCCATAGGTTTTTAACAAAGTCTGAGTAATATCTGGTTCAGCTTGAATATTTATATCAGTCGGTATTTTTACATTTCCAAAAATTGTTTTTGAATCGGTTTGTATCTGTATGTTTTTAAGTTCCGTTATAGTCTGACCATTATCAGCTGTTACTATAACATTGGTGTATGGGTTTATTTTTGAATCTGAAGAAAGACTTCGTTCAGAGGTTATTAGATGATATTTACTGTAGTATATATTCCATCCATTGTTTAGTTTCATATGACAGAAATCCCAGCCTTTGATAAATGATTTTAATAAACCATTTGACCAGGTGTGATGGTGGTGACCGATGCCTTTAACGTTGTGTTCTTCTCCATCAATTTTAATTGTTCCAGTCATTTCAACGCCTGTAAAAATATAGCTTGCTATGCTAGTATCTCCTTTGTCAAAAAGTCCTTTACTTGTCCAAATTGGATCTGATTCAACATGACAACTTACATCTACAATTATATCATGATTTGTATCTATGTCATTATCTACTGCGTATATCTTCCAATCTTCAGCTGAAGTTCCTTCAACCCATGAATCTTCAAATTTAATATCTACACCTGGTGAACCTGCCTGTAATGTTGGTTTATTTAAAAGACCAAGACCTCTTTCCTTGTTTATAATACCGCCGTATTCTTCTCCATCAGGGCTGTGAAGTGTTAAAACCATTGCATCAGGTTTCAATGTGGCCATAAGATCACCTCTAGCTAGATGCATAAAACTAATAGTTATAGTCCAATCAGCTAAATCACTGTCTTTATCAAAAACAGCTGTCCATGTCCACCATTCACGGTTTACCAAGAGTTTATTATAGTGATATCCTTCATCTTCAGGTGAAACCACTTGTTTATTTGGAAGGAAAATAGACCCTGGAGGTTTTTCTTCTTCAAAAACCCAGCTTCCAATTATTTCATTTGTAGGAGTATAAATTATCACAATTTTTCCGAAACAATCCCTAATTATATCATTTGGATCTACACTTCCCGATACCTCTGAAGTGTTACAATTCCCTTGGATTTCAAATTCATCCCAGTTATAGTTTCCTCCTGAGATAAAAACTAAGATAAGCATGTTTTCTTGATTATCTTTTATAAAACGCATTTCTGGTGTTTCTTTTTCAGTTTCCTCAGGAAAATATCCTGCTTCAAAAAGTATTACAACTGATATAATAATCAGTGCTACTACTATTACTGCATCTATTTTCCTAATTCTCCTTGGGTCTAAATTCATCGAACACCAGCTTTATTTTGCTATCTAAATAATAGTTTTATAATATAAATTATTAAATGTTTCTGTACATCCCTTATCGGAAGGTAGTTTTTTTCAAAAAAATTGTAATTTTTTACTAATGTATCAAGAGTTGCACATGTGAGTGAATACCCATATGCGAAAAAAGGACTTAAAAGCAGATTTATTTCTAAGATTGAAGGTTAAATGGGAAGGGATGAAGCCTCAAAAAAAAATTAGATGTTTTTTAGAGAATGCCCATCCAATTACCCCCTCTAAATCACCTCTTCTCCTTCCCATTTTCATCTTTACAACTAATTTTTTATTGCTTTTTTGACGTTTTACCACAAAGAGTTTATATATTATTATTTTTAGAACAGATAAAATGATACACCAGTATTTAGTATTGGAGTTGAAATAAATGGAATATGTGATGGATATGGAAAAAGAAATTGTATGTCCAAACTGCGGTGCATCAATGAAACCGTCTCCAAATGGCGAGGGTAATACATTTGTTTGCCCAGATTGTGGTTCTACAATAGAAGAGGATGAAATACAAAATTTTGATACCTCAGGCGTATGTCCAAACTGTAATCAACCGATAGATGGTAACGAATGTTCCTATTGTGGTTATTACCTGGGTTCAGATTTTGAATAAATAAAATAATTTTTTTTATCTATTATTAAAAAGATTGATAACTTTAGTTTTACTATCAAATTCACCTAATTTTTTTTGAATAGTAACAATTGCTTTAGGTATAACAATAAAATCATGTTCATCATGATCAATACTATAACTGTGTGCAAGTCTTATTTTTTCATCGTCTTCATCTATTAAGAGTCCACATTGTAGAGTGGGTGAAAGTTCAAAGCTATCTGAATCCAATTCCGATTCTTCAAATTCGAATGTGTCATTCCAAACAACGGCTACTATATCAAATTTCATAAAAAGTTATTCTCCTCCAAATCGATATATAAAATCAATCTTTGATTTAAATTTTTTTGAATTAACAGTCAGAACGTTAATATCATAGTTTTTGGATTACATTGAAACAATCTGGGGGTATTTCATTGGTAGATAGAAAAAAGATTGAATCTGTTTTTGCTGAAGAATTAAGTTGGATTAAAAATGATGAACTAAAAGGTAAAGTAGTCCAGGCTTGGAAAAAAGCATCAGATATCCGTGGTTGGAATTCTCTTGATGATGTTCCTTTTACTTTGCTTTTTGAAAACTCAGGTAAACTTACGGATCATACAAAACGGATAACTCATCTTGCTAAAGCAGTTTTTGATGAACGTGATGAAGACCTGAATCTTGATTTTTTGATAGCTGGAGCATTGCTTCATGATGTTGGAAAACTTTTAGAGTATGATATAGTAGATGGAAAAGTAGTAAAAGGCGAGTATGGTAAAAAATTCCGCCATCCTGTATCAGGAGCTCTGCTAGCCCGTGAAATTGGTCTCCCTGATGAAATAGTTCTTATTATTTATGCTCATAGTCATGAAGGAGATAAACTGGAAAGATCGCCTGAAAGTGTAATAGTTCACCATTGTGATTTTATTGATTTTCATATCAAAAAAGGGATGGTGCAATAAAAAAAATGGGTTTTGTAAAAAACGATGCAGACCGTAATGTCCCCAGTGATTTAAAAGGTGAAAAAATAAAACCGTTTTCTGGTGCTCATAAAAACCGTTGTGACTCAAAAATAGTAAATCTGAAGGATGCTTTGAAAAAAAGTGGTCTAAAAGATGGAATGACAATCAGTTTTCACCATCAACTCCGTAATGGAGACTATGTCGTTAATATGGTGCTTGATGCAATACGAGAGCTTGGTGCTAAAAACCAACGTCTTGCTCAAACAGCATTATTCCCTGTACATGAACCAGTAATAGAACATATTAAAGAAGGAACAGTAACACGTATTGAAGGAAGTATAAATGGCACAGTTGGAGATTATGTATCAAAAAACCCGTTGCCATATCCGGTAATTTTACGATCTCATGGTGGACGATGGGCAGCTGTTAGAAATGGTGAACTAAAAATTGATATCGCGGTGGTTGCAGCATCAACAGCTGACAAACGCGGTAACTGCACTGGCCTTATTGGAAAAAGTGCTTTCGGACCAATATGTTATTCCCAGGCAGATGTAGAAAAAGCAGACAAAGTAATAGTAGTTACAGATAATCTTGTGGAAAGACCCTGTCCCCAACAAGAGATAACAGAAAGACATGTAGATTACGTGGTAGAAGTTGACTGTATTGGCGATCCTGAAAATATTGTTAGTGGTTCACTTAAACTTACAAAAAACCCTATGAAGCTTGAAATTGGAAAAGAATGCATCAAACTTATGGATGCTGCCGGTCTTATCAAAAACGGTATGATCTTTCAAGCAGGAGCTGGTGGTATATCCCTTGCTGCTTTAAAATATCTTGAAGAAAAATTAGAAGAAAAAAATGTTTATGCAACCTGTGAAACAGGTGGAGTCACAGATCATATTGTAAACATGTACAAAAAAGGGCTTGTTAAAAATGTTTATGGACTTCAATGTTTTGATGTTGAATCAATAAAATTTTTAGCGGAAAACCGGAAACTAATAACAGACATCGGCCATTATGCAGATCCAACAAATAAAGGTCGTTTTCTAGATGGATTAGATACAACTATCGTTGGAGCAACAGAGGTAGATGTAGATTTCAATATTAATGTAAATACTCATAGTGACGGCCGATTACTTCATGGAATAGGCGGACATCAGGACACCTGTTCAGCAGCAAGTCTTACTATTGCCACTGTTCCAGTTTTTAGAAAAAAAATACCAGTGATTAGAGATAGTGTTACCACTCTGACAACACCTGGTGATGTAGTAGATGCAATTGTTACAAATGAAGGAATAGCAATAAATCCACGTAGAAAGGATTTAATAAAAAAAGTAAAAGACAAAATCAATCTTATAAAAATTGAAGAATTACGTGATACGGCTTATGATGAAACTGGTGGCCCACCAGAACTTGATCTGGGTGATGAAATCATTGGTGTTACTAAATGGCGTGATGGTACACTTTTAGATGTAATATATAGAGTGAAGGAGTGAAAAAAATTATGGAATGGGATAGTAAAATAACAAAAGTTGAGCCAAATCATCTTGTAACTCGGGGTTACCGTCAGGAAGATTTAATTGGAAATATTCCTTTTTCACATGTTGTCTATTTGCTTTTGAAAGGAGAGCTTCCATGTGAAGAACATGGTAAAATGATGGATGCAATACTTACTGCTTGTATAGATCATGGTGTCACACCACCTAGTGCTATGGCATCCCGTGTAGTTGCTAGTGGAGGAGTGCCTTTACCTACCGCTGTTGCCGCAGGAGTTTTAAGTATTGGTGATGCACATGGAGGAGCAATTGAAAAGGGTGCAAAATTTTTCCAGCAGGGAATAAAACGTATGAAAAAAGAAAAACTTTCTATTGAAGAAACTGCTGAGATTTTAGTAAAAGAATCACGTGAGAAACATAAACGTATTCTTGGCTTTGGACATCGAGTACACAAAGAAGACCCGCGAACTAAACGTTTATTTGAATTATCAGAAGAACTTGATATATCAGATGATCATGTAGCTCTATCTAAGTCTATTGAAAAAGAACTAGAAAAAAACCTGGGTCGTAAACTTCCAATAAATGTTGATGGAGCAATTGCTGCTATTAGTAGCGATATGGGTTTTGACTGGCGTCTTGGAAAAGGATTTTTCTTACTAGGGCGTGTAGCAGGTCTTACGGCTCAAGTATATGAAGAACAAACAGATTTTAAACCTATGAGAAAGATGTTTAAAGTTGAAGCAGGGTACGATGGCCCTGAAGAACGAGAGATTCCAAGAAAGGAAAAATAAAAAAATTTGGTGAATTTTTATGGGTAAAACAATTATTCAAAAAATTTTTGAAAAACACTCCACTCAAGAAGCAAAAATTGGAGATATAATAGATATCGAAATTGATGTTCGAGTTGCTCGTGATTTCGGTGGAGCAAATGTTGTAAAAAATCTTGAAGAAAACAATCTTTCAGTTGATGATCCTGAAAAAACTTTTTTTACTTTTGACTGTAATCCTGGAGGCTGTGATCAGAAATATGCTGCAAACCAGCATATATGCCGGCGTTTCGCTAGAAAAAACAACATCAAAGTATATGATATAAACCAGGGAATAGGAACACATTTGGTTATTGATGAAGGAATCGCAAAGCCTGGTGGAACAATAATAAGTACTGATTCTCATGCAAATATTTTGGGTGCTATTGGTGCTTTTGGACAGGGGATGGGTGATAAAGATATAGCTCATGCTTGGGGTCATGGAAAAATATGGTTTAAGGTTCCACCTACTTTAAAAATTGTTTTAAAAGGAAAACCAGGCGAAAAAACTTCAGCTAAAGATGTTGTTCTTAAAATGCTTGAGAAACTTGGGGCAAATGGCCTGCTTGGTTATGCTTGTGAAATATATGGTGAATATATTGATGATTTAACTCTTGATGGAAGAATTACTATTGCTTCAATGGCTACTGAGATGGGAGGGGTTATAATTTTTTTCCCACCAAACAAAAATGTTTTAGATTTTTATAAAAAAATGAATGTCACAGTTGAACCTGTATATGCAGATGATGATGCAGGTTATGAAAAAACAATAGAAATTGATATATCAGATTTGAAACCAATGATTTCCCGCCCAGGTCATCCAGAAGATGTAGTAAAAGTAAATGAGTTAAAAAATGTCAAAGTTGATTCTGGTTTTATAGGGAGTTGTACTAACGGTCGTATCTCTGATATGCGTCAGGCAGCTGAAATTTTAAAAAATAAAAAAATAGCACCAGATCGTGTTTTAAAAATAGTTCCGAGTACAGATAAACTATGGAAACAATGTCTTGAAGAAGGACTTATTAAAATTTTTAAAGAGGCTGGCGCGCTGGTTGGAAGCGCGGGTTGCGCTGGATGTGCCGCGGGTCAAATCGGTCAAACAGGTGAATTTGAAGTAGAATTATCAACGGGTAACCGTAATTATACAGGTAAACAAGGGAAAGGAGATGTATATTTGACGTCTCCTGCGACAGTTGCCGCAAGTCTTGTTTCAGGATACATAAATACTGAGGATAGAATACCAGGTAAAGCTGAAAAAGCAAAAGTACAATCTGAAAAAATTTTTGAATCAAAACGAGAAACAAAAAAATATGATTCACCGATGAAAGTTGAAGGAAGAGCATGGTTGATAAAAAAGGACAATATTGATACAGATATGATATATCATAACAGATATCTTAGTATAACAGATATTGAAGAAATGGGTCAGTACACTTTTGACAACCTAAAAGGGTATGAAGATTTTGCAGAAAAGGCTGAACCTGGTGATATAGTAGTTGCTGGTAAAAACTTTGGATGCGGAAGCAGTCGTCAGCAGGCCGTTGATTGTTTCAAAAGCCTTGGTATAAGTGTGATTATAGCTGAATCTTTTGGTTCAATCTATGAAAGAAATGCTATTAATAATGCTATGCCGATAATGGTGGCGAAAGATATAACCAAAAAAATTGATGATAAGGACGTTCTTGAGGTTGATTTTAAAAAGGGTCTTATAAAAAATAAAACAAAGAATCAATCTTATCAAGCTAAATCTTTTTCAAAATCACAGATTGAGATATACAAGCATGGTGGATTATTAAATAAAAAATAGAATTTTTTAAAATTGTATTTTTTTATAACTTTTTGTTATTTTTTATCAGTAATGTTAGTTTATCTGTTAGATTAGTTACATTAACTTTTTATATATTTAATTATTTATAAAATTTATTAGCTTTTTTAGCTAATGGCGATATAGATGAAAAAGAAATCAATAATTTTGAGTATATTAGCTATATTTTTAATGATTTCAATATCATTAATTCCTAATATTACTGCAAAAAATAAGACAACTTCTGAATATCAAGAAAAAATAGAAAGTTATGAATTAGTAACATCAGAGGTAAAACAAAAATGTAATCTTTATTCCTATAAATTTTCTGAAACATACGAGAATATAGGATCCAGAAAAAACACAATAAAAGCTGAACCAACAATAGCACCCTTGAGATGTCCGCTATTATTTTTAGCATATTTAGGATTCCTTCTTTTTGGATCTGCCGAAGGTGCATTATTAATTGCATTTTATGCTAAAAGCATAGGTTGTCTATGGGCAATAACTTAAATAAAAAAATTATTTAAATTTTTTAAAAAGGTTAAGTTTTGTAATACTTCCAGTTATTAATTTATCTGTTTTAAAAACCCATACCACGATTGATATCATAATTATTGCAAAAACTGCAACATAGATTATACCTGCTAAAACAAAAAGATAATCATCAAATATCAAAGCTCGTGGTGCCATCATTGGATGGCTAAAAGGTATAGCAAAAATAATTGCTTGAAGCGCAGGTGGAAGCGTGTCGAAATCTGAAAACATGATAATAAGCATAGGTATAATTGTTAGAATTGTTACAGGAAATGTTAGACTTTGAGCAGTTTTATAGTTTTTAGCAAGACTACCCAGGAGCATACATAAAGATAAAGCTGCTATTAAGGTTACAAAAACTGTTATACCTATAATTACAAAATCAGATGTTGTTGAAATAAGGTTATACTTGGATAAATCAATGTTTGATCCAAACTGAAAAGACTGGTTATAATAACTTAAACCCACCATATAGATTAGCGCTAGAATTAAACCAATAACTGCACTAGCAATAATTTTTCCAGCAACAATACTTGTCCGGTTTACTGGTAGAGTTAGTAGTGTTTCAAGTGTTTTATTTTCTTTTTCAAGTGCCATACTGCTTATTACTATTCCACCGCTCATGATGATTATAAGCATTAGAATAATTGGAATAGTTGTAGATTGAGAAGATAATACCCCTCCGATTTCGCTAGGTGTAAGGCTTTCATATTCGTTGTTTTTAAAAAAGGTGGTGCTATTTGTATATGTTGGGGTTAAAACACTTGATGCATTGGTGATATTTTTTTGTTGAATAAGAGTCGATGAAATATTCTGGTTGATATTCTGCATCAATAGATTTACTGCTTCTGAAGATACTGTATCCATTAAACCTGCGCCTTTCATAATCCAGTAAACCTGGATTTCGCCGGGTATGCCATTGTTTATATTTTCTGAAAAACCATCAGGGATTACAAGTAATGCTAAACCATCCTTTGTTTTTATAGTATCAATTGCCTGATTTTTATCAGATAAAATAGTGGAATTATATACTATCTCTGCTTCGGATTGTAAAACATTTTCAACATTATAGGTCAGATTTCCTTGATCAAGGTTGATGTAACCAATTATTGGTTTATCATCCATTTCTTCTTCTATGCCACCAATAGTTCCACCCATTGAACCAAAAATTATAGCCATTATGATTATCGGTAGAAACGTTGCGGGTGTAATAAGTTCCTTTAACTCTTTTTTTATAATGTTTCCCAAGTGTTTCATTGTACCACCTTTGTAAATACTTCCTCAATGTTGTTTACATTGTATTTTCCCATTAGTTGTTTTGGTTTACCTGTTTCAACAATTTTTCCCTCTGAAATCAAAGCTATTCGATCACACATATATTCTACTTCTAGCATATTATGAGAAGAAAGTAAAACAGATGTTCCATCCTCTGTAGTATTTTTTATTATTTTTCTGATTTCTTGAGCGTTTTGAACATCAAGACCGCTAGTTGGTTCATCAAGTATTGCAAGACGAGGATTAGTCATCAAAGCTCGTCCAGCAAGAAGACGACGTTTCATACCTTTACTATATGTTTCAACTTTGTCGTTTATTCTATTGCCTAAATCAGCGATTTTTATACCTTCCGACACCATTTCTTTTTTATGATCAAAAAAATTTGCTATAAAATCAAGATATTCTCTACCAGTTAGATTTTTATAAGCACCAGCATCTTCAGGAAGATAACTAATAATTTTACGTATTTCTTCAGGGTTTTTCTTTAAATCATAGTTAAGTATTTTTACAGATCCAGAAGTTATAGTTAAAAGAGTTGATAGGATTCGAAGAATAGTTGTTTTACCTGCACCATTTGGTCCAATCAGTCCAAAAATTTCTGATTTTTCAACATTAAAACTAACGCCTTGTACTGCTTTTACATCACCATAATGTTTTACAAGGTTTTGAACTTCAACAGTCTTTGACATAATATATGTTGTCTCTCCCTGAATCAGAATTTTAACAGAAGTTGTAATAAAATAAGAGGTTAATAAAATATTTTAGTGAGTTTCAACAGGATTTCTAAAAGATATTATTTTCTTATTTTTTCCATATTTTCTTTTATACATCTTCATTATTTTGTATCTATTACAATCTCTGCTTTGTTTGAATGAGATTTAGAAAAAAATGAGATTCTTTTTTATTTTGAAATAGCATCTATATCAAAAAAATAATATTTTCGGCACAAGCCGATTATTAAAACGTCAATTTTATATACTTTGAAATCAACTTTAAGTTCTGAGGGAAAAATTATGATTGACATGCAATGTAAAAAATGCCACGCACGTTTTACAAGAAGATTAAAATCCTGCCCTATGTGTGGAGGAGATTTAGAGTTAAAACTTGATCACATCTACACCAGACGAGCAAAAATAAATGCAACTGTTTCATAAAATTTTTTAATTTTTATCATTTATCACAATAATTCTCTTGTTTTATATTTATATTACTTTCTTTACACAGATATAGGAAAAATTTTGGAAAGAAAGAGTAGTTAAAATTTAGAAGCATCATCTAAATATTAGTTTAAAAAAAATTAGAAAATTATTACAGATTTTCCCGATATAAAACCTATTTTTTCCTTAGTGTAATATTCATCTCCAGATTGAACACAGGCTTTTATTTTAACAAAACCTAAACCAGATGCATAGTTCCCAGAACTGACTTTAATGTTTGATTCAGAAGGTAAATCTTCAACATAACCATTTGTAAAACTATTAAGAGGACCTAACCAAAAACTTTTCATTTCAATAAACCACTCAAGATCTGATAAGTCTTTTGATGCTAAATTTTTGATATTCATCTGTATTTGTCTGTTATTAAATGTATCGAAATCAATTGATACTTCATACATTTGTTCTTTGATCGTAAAACTCCAAACAGGTCCTTCGACACTATCTCCATGATTATCAGTTGCGACAATTCGCCAGTAATAAGTTGTTGAATACTCTAGATTGTTACCTGGATTAAATGCTATTATTTCCTCAGAAGCAGGATATGGACCTATAGTTTCTTTAAAGCTGGGATCTGGATTTTTTCCAAAATAAATAGTATAATTGACCATATCGCCGAGATCAGGATCTCCGCAGTCCCATGCGATATTGCAGTTTATTGGAAGACCAGTTTTTTTGTCATCTGGGCCTGAATTTTGGGTTCGTGTAATTGATGGCACATATGGTGGATTATTTATACCACTTTGAGTAGCCATTAGGTTATTATCATTATTTGAATTATTTTTGTAGACATTTGCAAAAGATGATGGAATAATAAAGATTCCAACTATAAAACACATAAAAAAAATTGTCAATATTTTATTCATTTTTCTATATCACCAAATATTTTTCACAAGTTTTTAGCAACTATTTTTATAATTAAATTAATATATAAAATTTTGGGTAAACTAAAAAATAAAAAAAATCATTATTTATTAAATCCACAATTATATTAAATATTATTATGAACACAAACAACCCCACCACATTCAGAACAACTATATTTTTCATGTTGTATAGCTTTCAAGATTAGGATGTTAGTCTGTAGCAACAAATTTACTGGATATTTTAGTTAAACCAAATAAAATATCAGCTGTAACTACACCTTGTATACTAAAACCTGTTTTTTCACCATAAATAAAATTTTTAATAACATTAACCGCAGATTGTGCAAGGCCCAAATAAGTTACCAGAACCGTCATTTGTTCAGATGTATCATCATTTGATCCAATATCCATATCAGAAAAACTACCAGATCCTATCTTAACATCATCAATGTAAATATCAAAATCAGATGACAAATCATTTATTTCACGATTTGTAGGATTTACAAATCTTACAGTAAAGCCAAGTTTTACACCATTAGAATAAATATTCACAAGATCTATATTTTCAACTCTTACCCGGACTTTAGAAACTGCTGCAGCATCAGCATAATAAGTAAAACCCATAAATGATAAAAATAGGATAAGTGAAACAACTATTGATAAAACATAGTAAATTTGTTTTCTATTCATTTTATATCGTTTAATATTGATTATAGGTTACATAATTAAAATAAGTAATGTTTAAACATTTCTGAGTAAAAATGATTTTTTTACAATTAAAAAAATTGGAGGGTATGATTTTTTAAGGAATCATTATTTACAAGACCTGGAAACAAGTTTTTATGATCACTGTTGAAAATCTTACTAAAAAATATGGAAAAATAACTGCATTAAACAATGTTAGTTTAAAATTTGAAAACCAGAAAGTAATAGCCATCATGGGAGAGAATGGCGCTGGGAAAAGTACTCTTTTAAAAATTATTACAGGGATTATTCCATTCGATTATGGTCAAGTAAAAATAGATGACATATCAATAATTAGAAAACCTGTTGAGTCAAGAGAAAGAATTG
>CAYMOC010000003.1:46095-55282 GCA_964391965.1 uncultured Thermoplasmatales archaeon
AGTCTATTTATTGATTTGTTGACATATTCCGTCAAGGCTCATAGAGTTCTTCCTGACACATCTTGGGCATAGAGTTTCTACATTATATTGCCTCGCTTAGAAAAATGAATAATTCTGAAAAAACAATTAATAAGCTTTCTAAAATGATAGAAATAACAGATTTTTTGGATTATGAGATTGGTTCTTACTCCAAAGGTATGAAACAGAAGATATCTATTATTACTTCTATTATGCATGATCCAAATAATCTTCTTCTTGATGAACCAGTTTATGGCTTGGATCCTTTAACTTCTAGAGCTATTCAGGATTTTATTAAAAACAAAAAAGGAACCACAATTATTGCAACACACTCAACTGAACTTGTTGAAAAAGTAGCAGACGTTGTATATTTTTTGATGAAAGGACAGGTAACATGTTTTGACAAAGTAGCTAATCTTATAGAAAAATATGGAAGTATCGAAAAAGCATATTTTGAAAATAAAGGATAAAAATGTTTTATGTTTGAAACTACTAAATTATTATACATTGAAAGTTCAAGAGATCTTATTAAAAAATTCAAAGAATCACCAATTTTATATTTGTTTTTTATAGGAATGCTTTTTTTCTCAATTGCAACATTTGCAGTGACTACTTTTCTTGTAACAAGGATTGATACAAATATAGATGTTGAACTTAATGATATTTTTTACATTATTTTTTTTATCTTTTTTGTTAAATCAACTGTTGATTTTTATAATAATTTCATAAAATCCCATGAAATAACATATGCACTAACAACTCACGAAAAACATATAAAAACAAGTTTCCAGGTTTTTTTATATATACTTCTTACTAATCTTTTGATCTGGTTTTCTTTTTCCTCACTTTATCTTATAATTGTTAACCAGTTAGGAATTAGAATATATTATCCATTGGATTATCTGATATTCACAGTTGGTGTAATAACAGCCACTTGTATCGGTGGAAGTATTTGTATTAACTATTTTTCACCAAAAATGTATAGAATTATTCCAACAGCAATCCTTATTGGTTTTTATCTTTACACAAGAAATATGTATTTTGTATCACTTACTTTACCACTTGCAATTATTCATATAACCTGGAGCATCAAACACAGCATCTCATCTTATCTTTATATTCGTAGAAAGAAACGTAAAAGAAATAAGAATCTTTCAAAAAAACGCGGGATAATAAAAGCTATTTTTCACAAGGAAACTACGATATTGTGGAGGGATAACTTGTTTTTCAGCTATATTTTTACATCAGCTATTGTTGGTTTTGCTTCAGGATACTTTTATCTTTATGGCGATGAAATACTGATACCTGAAACAGTTAGAAATATTTATGGTGGTTTTCTTCCAGCAATGTTTGTTTTCCTAGGAGTATATGTTGTAATAATTTATACTGCTGTTTTTCCATCTTTGAATCTTTTTTTAAATGAAGAAAAAACAATGTGGATAGTTAAACATGTTCCAGTAAGAAATGATCTTATGATTTACGGTAAAACTTCTGCTTTAACATTGTGTTTTATAGCAACTCTTCCTTTTATTCCATATATCTCTATTTTTCTTGGTTTTACCGATTTTTTTTATCTTATATGGTTTATCGTTTTTTCTTTTATAGCAGGAGTTATAGTTTCAGTACCGTTAGGTGTTAAATATGTTGGAAAAAAATCAGATATACTTCTTTTGTATAGTATCGCTATGATTTTGTTTATCTTTTTAGGGATAATAACCTATGCTGCACGTTTTATCCAGGTTAATATTAGTTACTACCATTCCATTTTTTTGTTGATATTATTTTTTGAGATAGTGTTTTTGTTTATTTCATTAAAAATTTCTGCAGGTATTCTTTCAAAACGTTATCCAGGTTAATTATAAATAGAGCCGATATTTGGGTATAACTAAAATTAGTTTTAGTTTTACAATTAGGTTGTTTTTACAGGAAATCTTTATAATATTTAAAAAAAGAAACTAAACTATCTATAAATATATTTATTGGATGGGTTAAAAGATGAAGGGGGAAATTAGAAGTAAATATATAAAATTTTTAGTTTTGTTAGTAGCAATTGTTTTATTAACTGTAAGCAGTCCTGTATCTGCATTATCTGAAGAACCTGAGGAAGATGAAGAAATAAAAGTTTGTGTTCTTCGACCAACTGGAGATATAACAAACGAATGGATACCCGGAAGTGGAAGTGGTTATACAGAAGTTGACGAACAAAAACCAGACGAGACAAACACATATATTGGTACATCTAAAGATGGAGGAAAAGATGTATATGAGATAAAACCCTCGGATTTAGGTAAAATAGAAAAAATAACTGTTTATGGGCGATTCATCACAGATTTTCCCGAATCACGATTTAAACTATTGTTATATAACAAAGACACAAATGAATATAATTTCTCAGAATCTATCAATTTAAGAAAAAGAGGAAAATGGGAAACTATAAGTTTTGTATGGGAAAAAAATCCATTCACAAACCAAGAATGGACTAATGAAGATCTGGATAAGATTGGTGTTGGGATATATGCAGATTATTGTCAATATGGTACAGCTGTTTTCTGCACTCAAGTTTACGTTGAAATAGAATATACATCTATAGTAACCATTGATGATCTCATTGATTCAATTGAAGAAATAAATATAAATTGGAGAGTCAAATGGAGATTAAAAATAAAATTAAGAATAGCGCAATTTCTTATTAACAGAGATATTGATAATGCTGCAATAAGAATTTTAGAAAGATTTATTCATCAGGTGGATAGATTAAATGGAAGAATAATAGAGACAAAGGATGCTACAAATCTAATTAATAGCGCAGAGCAGGTAATTGAAAACATAGAGGATAGATAATAAAAATTTGTTAATTATCTAGTTATATCCAGTTTTTTCATTATTTCCAGGCTTTCAGGATTTTTTTCAAAATAAACATGAACAGGTTCAAGAATCATATTGATATATTCTGCTGTAGCATTTTTCAAATCCTGTGGATGAAGTTCTTTTTTGAATTGTTCCTCGAGTTCTTCATATGAGTAGAATTCAAGATTTCCACCCCATTTCTCAGGGCGTTTTATAACAAAATTTTCATTTTTTAGTTCAGGAAAAATAATATATTTACATATTTCAAGAATAGGATTTCCTTTTACTTGTTTTTCTGGGCAGAATGCTTTTTTGATTTTTTTATTAACAGATTCTGGTTTATCATGAATAGAGATCATACTATCTGGTTTACTTTTACTCATTTTTACCTCATTAGGATCCATACGTCCACCTGCTTGAAGACCAGTTAGAAGAGGTGTATGAACTGCTACTGGTGGTTTACGATTTAATTTTTTTGAAACATCACGAGCTAGCATATGTGCATGACGTTGATCCATACCGCCATATGCTACATCTAGATCAAAATAAAAAATATCTGAAACTTGCATAGCTGGATAAAACAGTTTACTTAGATCTTTTTCTGCTTCATCCTCATTTCGACCCATTATGTCCATAGCGCGTTTAACACGAGCAACACTTGTAGCTTTTGAAACACGAAGGACAAGCTCCCAATACTTTGGATCATCAACATATTCACTTGCATATACAAATGATAATTTACTTGTATCTACACCCATTGCTGCAAAACAATGCTCCATGTATTTTCCACAAAGCTTGATTTTTTCAATATCTCCTCCAAGTTTGTCATTAATATATGCATGCCAGTCAGCCAAAAGAACCTTGAAATCAAACCCTGCTTCTAAAAAATCATTTATTTTATTAGTACAAATCTTCCAGCCCAAATGAACTGTTCCACTTGGTTCAAAACCAATATAAGCTCGTTTTTTATCTTTTTGAAGTACCTGTTTTAACTCATCAGTTTTAATAATCTCTTCAGTATGATTTGATATTTTTTCTAAATCATTCATTTTTTATCACTTATCTTTCTAGTTTTTTTATGACTCGATCTATTACTTCTTCAGTAAAACCTAGATAGTTCTCAGGGTCAAGTGCTTCATCAATTTCTTTTTCAGCAAGTAAGTTAAGCTTTTTGTTTTCCTCAATAAAAACTTCTTTTAATGATTTATTTTCAGCTGCTGCTTTAAGAGCCGTCTTACGCATAAGTTCATGAGCATCACCTCGACCCATTCCTTTACCAATCAATTTGGTCATAAGTGATTCAGCCATTGGTAGACCCTTAGTGATCTCAAGGTTTTGTTTCATTCTATCTGGATACACTTTAAGATTTTTAAAGACTTTATTTGTTTTATAAACTACCCAATCGGTAAGGATAAGACTATGTGGAATTATGAAACGTTCAGAAGAAGAATTGCAAAGATCTCGTTCATGCCACTGTATCGCATTTTCATATGTTGGTGTTATAAAACTTCTAACAACACGAGAGAGTCCGCAGATTTGTTCACATGTAATAGGATTTTTCTTATGCGGCATAGTAGAAGACCCGACTTGTTTTTTTGATTCGAATGCTTCAGCTGTTTCTTTTATTTCATCACGTTGAAGATTTCGAATTTCAGTTGCAAATTTTTCCATACTTGTAACAATGTTACAAAGAACAGCTATAAGTTCATTATAACGATCCCTGCAAACAATCTGAGTGCTTATGTCTTCAAATCCAAGTCCCAAGTTTTTTAGCATCTGCTGCTGAAGTTTCATAGCATTTGATCCTAATGCTGCACCAGTTCCTACAGCTCCTGAAAGTTTACCAACCATAACACGGCTTTTTGTCTCATAAAGACGCTCCAGATGGCGGTCGCATTCCATTGCATATCCTGCCATCTTCAAACCGAATGTTATAGGTATAGTTTGTTGACCATGTGTTCGGCCTGGCATAACAGTTTTTTTATGTTTTTTAGCCAAGTTAACAAAAGTTTTTCTAAGTTCTTTCAAATCTTTCATTATAATTTCAGTAGAACGAGCAAACTGAAGAGCATTAGCTGTATCAACAATGTCATAACTAGTGGCCCCAAGATGGATATATTTACTAGCTTCATCAGAACATTGTTCAGCAAGAGCTTTGGTTACAGCCATTATGTCATGTTTGGTTTCAGCTTCGATTTCTTTAACGCGTTTTACTTTAACAAACTTGACAGATGCTTTTTTAGATATTTCATCTGCATCCTTTTTTGAGATGTTACCAACTTCTGCATGTGCTTGAGCTAGAGCGGCTTCAACATCAAGTAAAAACTGAAGTCTTTGTTCTTCACCAAAAATTTGTTTAATTTCTTCCCTACCGTAACGATAATCTAAAGGACAAACAGGATCCATAATATGTATCACATCAACTCGTAATCCTGTAGTTATTAATGATATTTTCTAATAACCAAAAAAAATATTTAGAAAATAGTTTCTCCAGAAAGAACTCTTTCAATTTTCTCTTTAAGTTCACCTATATTAAAAGGTTTTTTTATACAATAGGTATTTGTTTGCATGCCTTTTTGAAGGGTTTCACGGTCATCTAAAGCAGTTACAAAAATCACAGGTATATCAGCCCATTCACGTTTTGTTTGCATGTGATCATAGACTTGCCAACCGTTCATTTCAGGCATCATTATATCAAGTAATACAAGATCAGGTTTTGCACCTAATTTTAAGAGTTTGATGCATTCTATGCCACTGTTTGCAGCAATTATATCATATTTATTTGATAATTTATTAAGACCAATTTTTATAGAAGTTATTACATCAGGGTCATCATCCACGATTAAAATTCTTGCCAATAGTTTTTCCCTCCAGAACACCCCATAATTTGTGAGTCCTAGTTTTATACTTTGAAAGAAATGTTAGTTAAAAAACTTTTTTAATTTTTAAAGAAATATAAAGTTAAAGTAAATAAAACATACACAGTACATCCGAATGTAAAAAAATGCCAAAGAATAATATGGTCACAAATTATTTTAATAGACTCTTATTTATTGAACTTTTAAGGAGGTTTTATATATCCAATTATCAAGAGGTACTTTAAGATATTTAGCTGAAGAGTTTCAAGATTGGGCTACTCATTCAGAAATCGAAGAAATTTGTGACAAAATTGGAATCGATGTTGAATTAAGTAAGGGTTTTGGTAAGAAAGAGAGATTTTTTAATTTGATGAATAATCTCAATGATAAAGATACTCTAGCTTCATTAATATCAATTCTATTTACTGATTATAATAGAAGTTTTACCGTAGATGAAATAAACAATATATTGAGTAGAGATGGATACACAATTGATGAGGAGGGGAGAATTATTTCATCCATTGGTGAAATAGTTGAGTTGAAAACAAAACTTTCAGATATTGAGGCAGGGATATCCAATATAGGATCTGAAGCGCTGCTTACCCAATTTAAAAATGGTGTTAAAAATTATGGTGAAGGGGCAAATTTTCAGGATATTAGAAACTCAATTGAAGGTGTTATAAATATAATATTAACAAATAAAAACGAAAATATTAACGGATTGAATATGAGGCGAAAAATGGAACTTTTACTCGATCATAATATTTTAAGAGGAACCAATGAAAAATTTAGTGTAAATGGACAACCTTTTGATTTCGAGTTTTTGCATTCGTATGGTATATGGAAAATGCTATCTCATTATATCGATCATTTTAATGAATCCACAGGTGAAAATGAAAGACATTTTGTTTTTTTTCAGTCTATAGGTTTATTATGGTTAATTATAAGAAGAGTATAAAGTATAATCTTTTTGTATTATTCAAACCCATCAAATAATTCATCTAAATAAGTTTGAGATTTAAGGTTCCCTGTAGGATCTGTTTTGACTTGTTTTTTCTTTCTTCTGATATAACTTTGAAAACATTCAGAACATTGCTTTCTTGTTATTGAGTAACTTTCGAACTCATTTATTATCTCACTTTTATTTTTCTCACTTATTCCGATATCCTCCAAATGCTCACAACTTATTAGCAAATGTTCAACATGGCGGTTTTTTAAGATCTTTTGATTTTTTTGTTTAAGAACGTTTTTTATCAAAATTTTAAGAGAATTAGCCAATCTATTTTTATCTTCCTTATCTGCCCATTTCTTTAGAGATTTTGCTTGTTTTAAACATAAAACACTGTCCCATGTTGCAAACTCCATGTATTGTTTAGCTAATTCACTTAGTTTTTGATTATTCTTTATATTTTCTTTCATTTCTAGATTATGTAGATTTCTAAAAAATGTAAACCTTGAATTAAATAAATTCCTTATAACTCCTAATAAATCTGATCGGGCTGTTCTTTTTGTATTTAAATTTGCGTCGAGAGCAATAAATAAAGAGATTGATGCAATAAAGACAGATATAATCAAGGATAAAATCGATTCTCCAATTTTAATTGAATAAAAAATAATAAGTCCACCAATAACAAGTATCAAAACTATTGCGACAATATTAGATAAATAGGGGTTATCTATGCTTACATCATTTGACAATTCTTCATTTCCTGTCATTGTAACATCAGATTATAATCTCATATATCCTTAATATTTTTTGTTTTGTATGTCTTTTTTTCCTTTGAAGAAAGTTTAACATCAAAGATTCTTGACATATTTGAAAGATCATGATAACTAATAACTCTTGATTCTTTTTGCTGTATCATTGCATTTAAAGCAGTTTTGTTGTAATCTTCTAAAAAATAAAGAGATCTACCTTTGTAATTTGCTCGTTTAATCATATGAAAATGCTTCTGAAGACCACGAAGGTGATTTCTATTTGAATTTGTGTACACATATCCTTGTTTTAATATCTTTTTAAATAACTCAAATTGTTCTTTTTTAATACAAGGGCCAATGTCTTTTGGTCGAGCGATATCTTTTGTGTATTTATATACAGTTGAATCACTTATATCATATTCTTTTGCTACTTGATATTTAGATTTACCAGACAGTACTTCTCTTCTAATTTTTTGTATAATTTTATCTGGAATTTTTCTTGGCATTAATTCCAATTTTCAAAAAAGATATTTATACTTTCTTAAAACCTTGTTCTTTGGCAAAATATTTAGAAACAATTTTTTATTATGTATTCATATGTAAAAATGATGGAAACATTTGTGGATATCAAAGATAAGTTTGAAGAAGTCAAAATTCCAGAGCAATATAAACCTTTAATAGTATTTGATGAAGAATTTGAAAGATTACTGGCTTACTGGGAATGGAAATTATTAACTGACGATGAGTTAATTGAAAGAGGAGGATATTTTTCGAAGATAAATAACGAAGAAACATTTCACTCGATTATTTGTAAATCTACAGGCAATATTTTGTCGAAAAAACGTTCAAAAAAAACATCAGAATATTTCAAAAAAAGATTGTATTCAACTGGTTATGCTACACACGGACTTTTCCCATATAGAGGAAAATTTCACCCTCAAATGATAAAAGCAATTTTAAACGCTACAGGAATCAAAAGAAATGAAATTGTTTTAGATCCAATGTGCGGAAGTGGAACACTTAATGTAGAAGCATCTTTAATTGGTGTAAATTCCATTGGTTTTGATAAAAATCCTTTCGCAGCCTTTATGGCTAAAGTGAAAACGGAAAGTTTAAAATTGGAAAGAAGTGTTTTGAAAGAAAAATTAGATAAATGTCAAGATTACTTTTCCAAATTCAATAATCAAACTATTTCAATCATTGAATTAATCAAATCTGATAATGATGAGGATAAGGTTAATAGACTATGCTTACTATCTTATCTTGATGCTATAGGTTTTTCAAGAAGAGTTAAAGCTCCCGTCAAAAAGCTTTTTCCCAATGTTTATAATAGATATCTCAATCAAGTATATAATTTTTTAAAAGTGAAAGATAAACTTGGAATGAAGTTCGGCAAATCATCAATAAAACATGGAGATGCAATGGATTTAGGGGATTTGAAATCCAATTCGATTGATGGAATAATTACTTCTCCTCCATATTCCTTTGCTATTGATTACGCTTATAATGATAGGCCACAAATTGAATTTTTAGGATATGATGTTAATAAAATTAAGGAAGAAATGATAGGTTTGAAAGGAAGAACTAAAGAAGATAAATTAAAAATTTATTTCAGTAACATGGATAACATAATATCTGAAATGAAAAGAGTTTTAAAATCACAAAAATTTTTAACAATAATTATCGGTTCTAATACAAAACAGACCGGTGGAATAAAACTTGAGAAAAAAATAATAAAATCTGCTGAAGATAAAGATCTAAATCTC
>CAYMOC010000004.1:0-45871 GCA_964391965.1 uncultured Thermoplasmatales archaeon
ATGGACAATTGATGCAGTTTTCAAAATTTTTGTTATCTTGAGGTCTTGAAATAAGCCAGCAGTCTGTTCCTAAATCGCTTATAAAAACTCGGCATTTAGATTTTTTTTCTTCTGGACAGCTAAAAAATTCCCAACAGTTTTTGACCTGTTTTTCTTTAGAGTGAATTAGTTTTTCTAGCATTTTTTTGCATCCCATTTTTTATGTTTGGTATGTAAGGTGGATGAGATGAAACCCAGAAATTTCTTTCTGGGTTTTTTATTAGAACCGCAATTTTGTTTATTTTAACTGCCAGCTACACAAACACGCAAAAAAAATTGTTGACAAAAAACCACTTTGGAGGGATTTTTGACGGTCAACCTTAATTTTTTTATTTTTTTGCGATTCTAATATATCTCATCTCACGCTAGCACATATCATTTATGTTTCAACTATTATTTAACAATACTCGAATTAAATTAGTAAAATATTGGTATTTTAGTGGAAAATAGTAGTAAAAACTATTTTTTTAGAGGTTTTCCAACTGAAGTTATATAGATAGCGCTTTCTGTTTCACCATCCACATCAATTATATCATTCACCATATCATCATACAAAGCAGCAATCTGACAACTACCAAGATCTAAACCAACACAGGACAATGCCAGGTTTTCAGCGATGTGACCTGCATCCATAAAAATATACCTATATGCTCTTTGACCATAACGATACTTTGTACGATTAAAAACCGCTGTCCAAATAAAAACAACACCTGCATAAGCACATTTACTCTGATTCATAGCAGCACGCGTTATATCTTTTTTAAAATCACCAACTTTAAGCTGCTCAAGTTCATGATTTTTTATATTATAATGATAAACACCAGATTCTAAATCCTTTACATTGTTCACAACAAGATACGTTTCAATTGGATATGTTGCACCTGCTGATGGAGCAGTTCTAAACTCATATCCTTTTTCCTCTCGTTCAACCCCTGTTGAAGACCATAACAGATAAGAAAGCATTTCTAAAGATATAGGTTCATCTTTGTATTTTCTAATACTCTTGCGTTTATGAAAAACTCTGTCAATACTCTTATCTATTTTCAAGTTCTTATGATCAAGTTTTATTTTCTTTTTACCTGGATATTCCTTGTAAAGCTTGGGTTTACTTATCTGCTGTACGGCTACATCAAAAACTTCATCAGGATGCAACTTGGTTTTTTTATGAAACATATCACCAATTTTAGTTTTATCCATCATAACTACCACAAATAAATTTTTTTTTAACTTAACAATCCTTGAATTATAAGATCTGTTGCCTCATCTTCATCCAAACCCCGGCTCATCAAAGTCTGAAGTTGTTTTGAATCAACACTACCCAAAGATGCTTCATGTGTGATATGAGCCTTAGGATTACTAACTTCAACAATTGGGATAGCGCTAACCAAGGCATCATCCTTTATTATTTCCTTACAGTCTACATGTCCACGTGCATAAGCACCTGATGCTGTAAGCTTGTTATACACCTCAGTTTCAGAGTTATCTCTACCCGCAACACGAGAATTCAGAAAACCACGTGAATAATCACCATTCAAATGACCTGTTTCCTTTATTTTAACAACATCATCTTTTATTGCATTAATCCGAGTAACCATCTCTAGAACACTTTTTTTTCCACAATCTGTTTCATAATCTATATCAATAAGACCTGCTCGTCCTTTCAACAACTCAAACTCAGAATAAAAACGAGCATTCTCCATAAGCTCTATTTTTGCTTTAGGAATCACCTCAACTCCACCAGATTCTCCATGTATATGACGTTCAAAATAAGAATAAGACGCGTTTTTACCGATACTAATCTTGGCATCCATTACATGTTTAATTTTTTCAGCATTTGGAAAAGCACAATGAGCAAGAATGTTAACACTGGAATCATCAAGTGCTTTAACATCCATAACTATTTTCTGAACACCAGTTTTTGGCATCATTCCAAAACACATATGAACAGGATTTTTAATCTTAGCATTTTTCTCTATTGTAACATTTACTTTAACCTTGTCTTCATCTTCTTCTGTTTCAACTTTTAAACCAGGAACAGATTGGGTTTTTACAACCTTGTTATGATGAATGAAAACATGAGCAATATCTGGATTATTCAAAACATCAATCTCTGAAACCTCAGAAAGACTCCTAGCTAAATCCTTTTTTTTATTCATCCAGTTTTATCCCTCCGTCATCAGGCTCATTTTTATGAGGACAAGGAATGCATTTGTTCTCAAAATATGGGATAATCTTTTCGGCTTTTCCTTTCTCAATTATTTCTCCATGACACATCAAAAAAGCATGCTCTGCTTGTCTTAAAACCGCAAGACTATGAGTGATCAACAAAACAGTTGTACCTTTTTCTTTTAATTCCTTTATAACCTCAAAGATTTTCTCAAGAGTGGCTACATCAATACCACTATCTGGTTCATCAAGCATTATAAGATCAGGGTCCATAGCCATAATAGATGCAAGCTCTATTTTTTTACGCTCACCACCTGAAAGTGTTTCATCAACCGCGCGATCAAGATAATCTTTACAATCCAAGCCCATACGATCAAGTTTCTCTGAAATATAATCTTCATCTTTTATTTTTGAGCCAGCCATCAAAAAATCACGAACCTTTAGTCCTTCGTAACGAGCTGGTTCCTGCCAAGCAAAACTCATACCAAGATTAGCACGTTTGTCAATATCTAAATCCTGTATTTCTTTTCCTTCAAACAAAATCTTCCCTGTTATATCACGATAATCTGAAAGACCCATAATAGCTGAAGCAAGAGTAGATTTCCCTGCACCATTCGGACCTACTATTGCATGAACATGACCTTTCCAAATATCAAGATTCAGATTCGATAATATCTTTTTATCATTTATGTGAAGACTAAGATCTTTTATTTCTATTATTCCCATATTTTAACTCCAAAAATAAAAACATCAAAAAAAAATGTAAGAAAAAAAAATTAGTTTTTCCAGAGACCATGAACATTACAGTATTCACGAGCAACAATATTACTTGATTGTATTTCAAACAAGGCCTGTGGTTTATCCCCTGGTTTCAAAAATTTTCTATAAGATTTTCCATCAGCAAAAACCTGTATCCATTCAATATAGTGTTCTTCTTTCATAGGATGATTTTCGTTTTCACCAATTTTCACAAGAACACCATCATCTGTTTTCTCAACATAGGGTACATGTTTTTCTGTACTAGAATGCTCTGTTTTTGGTTCCATAAGTTTCATCTCTTCACCGCAGCATACCAGAGCACCTTGTCCAGTATGAAGGACTTCTACAATATTTCCACATATTTCACATTTATATATCTCATTTTTTTTAGTCATAATTTTTTTCTTACCTCCAAACAAAATTCATAATGTTTTTTTCTTTATTTCATGTGTTTTTTCAACACTAAGCCTGTGAAGTTCCTCACGTGTCATAACTGATTCATCCCCATTTTTTATAATCCCTACCCGGTTTGTACAACTCATACAAGGGTCAGTACTTGCTGCAACAATCGGGATATCAGCGATTTGTTCGCCTTTCAGCATGGGAATCCATGGTAGGATATTTGAATAAGTAGGAGCACGAATCTTCCAAGAAAAAGGAGATTCTTCACCAACATATTTTACATAATGAAAAACTTCCCCGCGTGGTGCCTCCATCCGGCCTATTCCTTCACCTTCTACTTTTTTAAGCATGTTAAGTAGTTTAACAAGTTTAGGTTCAGATACTATTTCTCCCTCGGGCATATTTTTTATAGCCTTTTTGATAAGCTCTATTGATTGCCTAACTTCTAGAAGACGAACTATTATTCGATCATAGACATCACCGTTTATCTCCCCTGTGAGTATATCCGGTGTCATATAATCAA
The DNA here is from genome assembly GCA_964391965.1 of uncultured Thermoplasmatales archaeon. Lineage (GTDB taxonomy): Archaea > Thermoplasmatota > E2 > DHVEG-1 > DHVEG-1 > JAZKSG01. The sequence continues at coordinate 3,890 of CAYMOC010000004.1, forward strand.
TATCAAAATCACCGAAGGAAAAATATGGATGATCAATCCGTATATCTTTTTTAACGCCACTAGCTCTTGCTGTAGGGCCTACTGCGCAAAGATTCAAAGCATCTTTTTTTGTAAGAACACCACAATCCTGGCTTCGCATTTTAAAGGTTTTATCTTCAAGAAAAACTTTTCGTAGTTTTTCAAAATTATTATGAACCACTGCAAGTTTCTTCATAATATATCCATGCATATCCTCTGTGATATCCCGTCGGATACCACCAATCATAGTAATACCCTTGGTCACACGATTTCCACATAGATACTCTGTTAAATCCAAAGCGGCTTCACGGATATTCCATGTAAGATAAAGAACCGAGTCAAAACCTATTTCATGAGCTGCAACTCCAGCCCAAAGAACATGTGAACAGATACGTTCAAGTTCCTGATGAACCACACGTATATACTGAGCACGAACTGGAACATCTATTTTCGCTGCTTGTTCTGTAGCCAACGCAAAAGCCATCGGATGACAATAAGAACAGATCCCGCAGACACGTTCAGCTAAATACAAAACCTGAACAGGGTTTCGTTTTCTAGCAGCCCATTCAACTGCTCTGTGAACATGACCCAGTTCAACATCTACATCAATGATTCGTTCACCATCGATTTCAAAATTGAACTTAACAGGTTCCTTAAGCGCGGGATGAATCGGCCCAACGGGAATCTGATAACTTGTTTTAGAGGTTTCTTTATCCATCTATCCTACCAAAAAATTTTTTTTAGTATGGTTCAGTCCAAACTTCATAGTAACTCTGAGGATGTTTACACGCTGGACACATATTTGGTGCCTCTGGCCCTTCATGAACATATCCACAGTTACGGCATTTCCATTTCACAGTTTTTTCTTTTTTGAATACTTTTTTGTCCTCGACATTTTTTAAAAGTTTTCTATACCGTGTTTCATGGTATGATTCAACCTCGGCGATACTTCGGAAACTGGCAGCAACATCAGCGAATCCTTCTTCTTCAGCTGTTTTTGCAAAATCTGGATACAAAGTACCCCATTCTTCTTTTTCACCTTCAGCAGCTGCAAGAAGATTTTCTTCTGTTGTACCTATTTTTCCAGCAGGATAACTTGCTTGTATCTCAGTCATTCCACCCTGCAGGTATTTAAAAAATACTTTAGCGTGTTCTTTTTCGTTTTCAGCTGTTTCAAGAAAGATAGCTGCTATTTGTTCATATCCTTCTTTTTTTGCTTTACTAGCAAAATAGCTGTATCTGTTTCTAGCCTGACTTTCGCCTGCAAAAGCTGCAAGCAGGTTTTTTTCGGTTTGTGTACCTTTTATATCTTTCATTTTTTTTGTTTCACCTAAACAAAATTTTTTTTTATGGACCGGCATGTACCATATGCCAGTAAACATCAGCTTGTTCGAATTTTTCCATACTTTCTTTTTCGTTTTCAAGTATTTTGAAGTGTCCTTTTTCCATGTCCGCAAAATACTGAAGCATGTTTTTTATTTCTTTATCATCAAATCTTTCAGAGAGCTTTTGATAAAAGTTTTGAGCAAAATTTTCAGCATCCATTGCTTGTTTTAAGATCTTGCTAAGAGGTATATCTTCATCAGAAAACTTGATTTCAGGGAAAGAAATAACTTGTTTTTCAGCAGGTGTTAGTTTTTTTTCTGGAAAACGAAGATTGTAAATTTTTTCGATAAAGTTTTGATGTTTCTTTTCTTCTTCGGCAAGAAACAATAATTTATCCTTTAATAGCCCGTTTTCTACACTGTCAGCTATTTTTGTATATGTTTTTTCACTATCTACTTCGCTTCTGTAAACAGTTTTGATTAAATCTTCAAGATTATAATTGTTTAAATTCATAGTTTTTTTACCTTTTTTAGTCCAGAAGTCTTTTCTCCCCTTCTAAATGCTGGATTTCTTCAATATCTTGAGATGCTTCCAAGCAACCAATATATTCACCATTTTTATTTCGAAGTGCATAGTATTCTATCAAAACTTTATGTTTTTCTTTGTTTGGACCTAATGGCATATCTATATAGAACTGTGCTTTGTCTCTTGTTCCTGCTTTCATTTCTTTAAGGATTTGTTCTACTTTAGAAAGACTTTTTTTAGGATGACAATTTCGGACGTCTCGACCTACCACGTTTTCTGGTCTTTTAAAAATCCTGGTTTCATGTTTATTCCATGCAAGAACCTTGTCATCTTTATCAATAATTGAAATCTGAAGAGGCATATTTTCAAAAACTGAATCTATAACCTCATCAGACATTTTTCCAATCATTTTTTTATTCACCTTCCGGTTGTTGAGCTAGTATATCATCTGTGAATTGTCTTTGACCAAGCTCTCGATCTATCATAAAAAGTCCGTTTCCACTATCGCCGATGAGTTTTAGTTTTTGTACCATTTCATCAGCAGAATCTTCTTCTTCGACTTGTTCATCTATAAACCATTGAAGCATGTTCAGAGTTGCTCGATCCTTTTCTTTTTCTGCAAGATCAACAAGGTCTTCTATCATGCTGGTTACTTTTTGTTCATGTTTATATGTTTCTTCAAAAACATGAAGAGGGGATTCCCATTCTGTTGGAACATCATCTATTGCATCAAGTTTTACCCGTCCACCACGTTCCACAACATGGTTGTAAAAACGCATCGCATGGTTTACTTCTTCTTGAGCTTGCATTTTCATCCAGTTAGAAAAACCAGATAGGCTTATTGAATCAAAATAAGTCGACATTGATAGATACAGATAAGCACTCCAGAGCTCTGCATTGATTTGTTTATTTATTGCTTGTTCTACATTTTTTTTAATCATAATTTTACATGACCTCCAATTTTTTTTTAAAAAAAAAATAAAAATTTTTTTAGATTTTTTTTATTTGTGACAGAACCACCAGTCGTAACACTCGTATTCTTTCTTTCTCTTTCTTGCTGTTTTAACATCACTTGCGGGAGGGATTATAACACGGTCTTTTAGTAGTTCATTGTTCGGCCAGTTAGCTGGTATTGCCACTTTGTCTTTATCTGCTCGTTGGAATCCTTTGATCATACGTAAAAATTCATCCATGTTACGTCCGAGTTCTTGTGGATAATACAAGATTGCTCTTATGGTTCCATTTGGATCTACCATGAATACTGCTCGAACTGTGTTTGATCCTTTGTTTGGATGAATCAAACCAAGGGTTCCAGCAACAGCTCCAGTGTCAGCTATTATTGGGAATTCTATTTCTTGTTTTAGGTTTTCATGTATCCATTCAGACCATTTTATGTGACTATGGACTTGATCTACACTGAGACCTATCAGTTCAGTGTTTAAATCTCTGAATTGATCATATTTTTTTTGAAAGCTATAGAATTCTGTTGTACATACTGGTGTGAAATCACCGGGGTGACTAAACAGTATAAACCATTTTCCTTTGTAGGCCTCTGGTAGTTTTATTTTTCCTTCAGTGGTTTGTACTTCCATTTCTGGAAACTTATCGCCTATTAAAGGCATCTTTTTTTCTTCCATTTCTTTTTTTTCTCCTTTTCAAAATTTTTTTATTTTACTTTTATGTTTTTTCTTCCTGATGAGGGATGTTTTTTAGCTATTTTTATTTCAAGTATACCATCTTTAAGTGTTGCTTCGGCTTTGTCAGGGTTTACTTCTTCAGGGAAATTCATTCTTCGGCATAACGAAGAATATGATCTTTCTCTTCTTACGTAGTCTTCTTTTTCTTCATCGGTTTCTGTTTTGGTTTCACCAGTTATGTTGATGTCATTGTTTGAAAGCGATATATCCAGATCGTTTTTGTTTACCCCTGGCATTTCTGCTACTAGTTTGTATTCTTTGCCGGTGTCGATAAGATCTATATTTGAATGTTTGAATTCTGTTGGATAGTTTCCTCTACGAAATTCTCTGGGCATTAGTGTTTCTCGTCCTCTACCCCAAAATGGTATCCAGGGATCGTCCCAGAAGTTTCTTTCCATTGCATCGTAAATCGTTGATGGATCCCAAACAGATGGTGTTGTTTTTCTGCTATCAACTTTTCTATCTTTCTTTTTTACATCTATCTTATTTTCTTCCTTTTTTGTCATAATATTCTTACCGCCTCCATTCTCATTTCTTATAAGATGTTTCATTTGTTTAAATATTTTCCCAATTTGTTTCCAATTTTTCTAATATTTGTTAAATCTTTTTCATGAGGAATATAATTAACATTTATATTGTCTATAGGGAAATCCCAAGAAAGACTATCAAGCATTTTTTCTATCTCTCCAACAGCTTGACCACCCCAACCATAGGATCCAAAAACAAAACCTACACGGTTTTTAGGACGAAGTCCTTTCAAATATGTAAGAAAACCACCCATAGTTGGCATCATACCATTATTCAAAGTCGGAGAACCAACACAAACAAGTTTCGAATCAAGAACATCAGTCATAACATCAGAAATATGATTATTACTAAGATTACGTAAAACAGAGGGAATACCTGCTTCTTCAAGACCTCTATGAAGACTATAAGCAATTTTTTCTGTTGAACCCCACATGGAATCATAAACAATAACAGCCTGATCCTCAGTTTTATTTGCTGACCATTTCTTGTACTCCTTCACAATATCAGGTATATGTTTTCTCCATATGATTCCATGACTTGGAGCAATCATATCAAAATCTAAATCTTTTACAGCATCCAATGCTTTCTGAACTTGACCTCCATAAGGCAATACTATGTTTGCATAATACTTCGCCGCCTCCTCACGTAGTATCCCCCAGTCAAGTTCATCATCAAAACGAGCGCTACTAGCAATATGCTGCCCAAAGGCATCATTAGGAAGTAAAAGCTTGTCTTCAGGACTATAAGTTATCATTGAATCAGGCCAATGAACCATAGGGATATGAACAAAATGAAGATCGCGTTTTCCAATGTTAAGAGTTTCACCACTTTTTACAACATTAAGATTCAAATCTTTTTTATAATGAAGATTAAGACCTTTTTCACCTCGAACAGAAGTGAAAACTTTGGCATCTGGACAGACCTCTAAAATTTTTGGAAGACTACCTGAATGATCCATTTCTACATGATTAGATACAATGTAATCTATTTTTGATGGATCAACGATTTCTTTAATTCTGTCTATCATTTCATCAAACAAATAATGTTTAACAGTGTCAACCAAAGTAATCTTATCATCCATAATCAAATATGAGTTATAGGTTGTACCACGTTGTGTGGAATAACCATGAAAATTACGTATTTTCCAATCGATTCCACCAACCCAGTATATATCTGGTTTAATCTTCACTTTTTTCATAATTTTTAATCACACCAACAAATTTTTTTTTATTGTTTTTCAAAAGCCTCTTTAGCTGCACCACAAACAGGGCAAACCCAATCATCTGGTATTTCCTCAAATGGTGTTCCTGGTTTTATTCCACCATCTGGATCCCCTTTCTCCGGATCATATACATATCCACATACTGTACAAACATATTTATCCATGTTTTTTTCCTCCAAATTTTTTTTATTTTTTTCATTTTCTTTTTCTACATTATAAGTTGGGGCATTTTTAGAGGTTAATCCTCCCTTTACCTGATGGTAGTAATCATAGGTTAAAGGAGGGTTTTCTGATATCACCTCAGCGTCTGTTACCTCCCCAACAAATATCGTGTGAGTATAAACATCTATTTTGTTAATCAATGAAGCCTCAATGTATGCTACTGTGTTATCTGTTACAATTGGTATACCGTTTTTTCCCAATTTACAGTTAACACTTGTGAGTTTATCAGTATCTCGGCCGCATTTGAAACCAAATGGACCAATGAACTTCAAAGGCGTTTCTTTTTCAAGTACTGAAATAGTGTATTTCTTGCTTTTATCTATTAATTCATGGGTGAGATTTTTTTTGTTGATACTTATTGCAATCGTTGGTGGCTTTGATGTTACTTGAAAGATTGAATTTGCGATTTGACCATTGGCTTTTTCCTTGTATTTTGAACAAACAATGTACAAACCATAAGTGATTTTGTGTAATGCCTTTTTATTCATTTTTTTCATCAGTTTTCTTTTTTATACAATTTTTACATATCCCTTTGAAATAACCATGTACCTCTGTTATTTTATGACCTTCAGATTGGATTTCATGTCTTATTTTTTCTACATTTGGACATTTGAAATCTATATCATAAATTCTGTTGCATTTTGTACAGAGGAAATGATGATGCATGTCTTTGTTGAAATCGTATCTTGCTTCTGTTGCACATATTGAAAGGTTTTGGATGATTCCTTCTAGTTTAAGTGTTTCAAGTGAGTTGTATACTGTTGTTTTTGATAGACTTGGATTTGTTTTTTTAAGTTCTGTATATATTTCATCGGCTGTTGGATGTGTCCTGTGTTTATCAAGGTATTTTAGTATGGCTATGCGGTGGTGTGTTACTTTGAGGTCTTTTTCTTTTAGCATTTCTACATATTTTTCCAAGTTTATTCCCCATACAACTTTGAAACAATTTTCAAATTGTAATCATTTCAATTTAGGACTAAATACAAAATAGAGTATTTAAAACTTTCGTTAAAAAACTAAAAAAAGAATGAAAAAAAGAACTAAAAAAAGGAATTTAACAAGAACTATGCTCTATAGCATCATTAGGACAAGCATTAACACAAGCACAACACTCGATACACTCACCCACGTTATTACAAACAGCTTTACCATCCTTAAGAGAAAAAATATCAACTGGACAGGCAGTAACACATTCACCCACACCAGTACATTTATCGTAATCAACAGTAATCTTAATATCGCCTTCTTCAAAATCTTTTTTCATAAAACTAAATTCAACCTCCACCAGAATATCTGATTTAAAGAATAGAAAAGGGTTATTTTAAACTTATCAAAAAAAAATAAGTTATAAACCAAGTCGTTCCTTGGCAACATCTCTAAGATCAATTTTACGAATCTTACCACTAGCAGTCATCGGAAATTCCTGTGTAAAAATAATATATTTTGGAATCTTAAACCGAGAAATATTATCCTTACAGAAATCTTTGATTTCATCCTCAGAAGAATCTTTGCCCTTTCTAAGCTGGATAAAAGCACAGACTTCTTCACCATATTTCTCAGATGGAACTCCCACTACTGCTACATCCTGAATTTTATCATTAGTATACAAGAATTCTTCGATTTCTCGAGGATAAACATTTTCTCCACCACGGATTATCATATCATCAGTCCGGCCCATAATACTAAAATAACCATCTTCATCCATAACTGCTAAATCCTTTGTATGAAGCCATCCATCCTCTATTGTATCCTCTGTTTTATCAGGCATCTTGTAATAACCTTTCATAATATTATATCCACGAGCAACAAGTTCACCAGGTTCACTTGGTGGAAGTTCTTCACCTGTCGCAGGTTCAATAATTTTTGCTTCAACACCAGGAAGCACCTTTCCAACTGTTTCAACACGTTTCTTAACAGGGTCATCACGCCGTGTCTGAGTAATAACAGGTGATGCCTCAGTAAGCCCATAAGCAATCGTTATCTCTTTCAGATTCATCTTCTCCATAGCCTTGTTCATAACCTCAATTGGACACGATGAACCTGCCATTATACCAGTACGCAAAGAAGATAAATCATATTTATCAAAATCAGGATGTTGAAGTTCAGCGATAAACATAGTAGGAACACCCTGGACACCTGTACATTTTTCTTTCTCAATAGATTCAAGAACCTTTTCTGGTTTAAAAATCTCGACAGGTACCATAGTAGATCCATGAGTTACACAGTTCAAAGTCGACAACACACATCCAAAACAATGGAAAAATGGAACAGGTATACACAACCTGTCCTTTTCAGACATATTCATTACTTCTCCAACATAATAAGCATTATTTACAATGTTTTTATGAGTCAACATAACGCCTTTTGGAAAACCTGTTGTTCCACTAGTATACTGCATGTTAATAGTGTCATCAGGATCAAGACTATCCTTTCTTTTACTGTATTCTTCATCAGATACTTTATCAGATATTTTCTCGATTTCATCAAAATCAAGCATACCCTCAGGAGTTTCATCACCAATAAAAACAACATTTTTTAGATATGGAAAATCCTTGTTTTCATATTCACAAGGTTTACTATCTTTAAGATCAGGTAGGACTTTGTTTACCACATCTACATAGTCAACATCTTTAAAACCTTGAACAAGAAACAAAGTTGTTGCATCTGATTGTTTAAGAAGATATGAAAGTTCATTTGATTTATAATAAGTATTAACTGTAACTAAAACTGCACCAATTTTAGCACTAGCAAACTGCAAAAAAACCCATTCTGGAACATTATAAGCCCAAACAGCTATATGATCCCCTTTTTTAATCCCAAGAGCCATCAAACCTTTAGCAAGCCGGTTAACTCTTTCATTAAACTCTTTATAATTATATCTAAGATTTCTGTTAACATACACTAATGCATCAGTATCTGGAAAATTTTCAGCGGTTTCATCTAAAATTTGACCTATTGTTTTGGATAACATAATCTAGTTATACTCCCCTATTTTTAAAATCTAATTAACCAGGGGAATCCAAAAAATATCTAATAAAGGTTATGGAAAAAACATAATGTAATCATATTGTTGTAAATCAAGAATCTTTAAACAAGATTAAAACATTAAACCAAAAAATAAAATGGAATACGTTAGCGGAAAAATTTTAACAAAAAATGGATTCGAAAAAGGATATCTTGGATTTAACAAAAAACAAATAGTTGAAAAAGAAAAAAATAAACCACCAAAAAAACCAATCTCAAAAGGACTTATTGTTCCATGTTTCGTAAACATGCACACCCATATTGGAGATTCTTTTATCAAAGAAAAAAACGTGAAACTTCCTAAAGATGTTAAAAAACTTGTAGCACCACCAGATGGAATTAAACATCAAATGTTGAAACAAACACTACAGCATGAGATCGTTGAAGGCATGGAAAAATCAATAGAGTTCATGATAAAAAATGGTGTAAACGTTTTTTGTGATTTCCGAGAAAACGGGATAATGGGAATAAGCGAACTTAAAACCGCATTAACTATGAATAAGAATATTTCCTCTGTGATTCTTTCCCGCCCTGATGAAATGTTCTATTATAAAAACGAAATCGATTTATTACTTAGACACTCCGATGGAATCGGGTTGAGTAGTATATCAGATTGGGATTATTCTGAAATAGAAAAAATTGCGAAACATGTTAAAAAAAAGAACAAAAAATTTGGCCTGCATGCTAGTGAAAGAATAAGAGAAGATATTGATTCAATACTTGATCTTAAACCTGATTTTTTGGTTCATATGAACAAAGCAACAGAATCAGATCTTATACTACTCAAAGAAAACGATATCCCTTTGGTTTTATGCCCTCGTTCCAATGATTTTTTTGGTCTTAAACAGGATTATAAACGACTTAAAAAAATTGGTTTAAAACTTTGCATTGGAACTGATAACTGCATGCTTAATAACCCAAGTGTTTTAGATGAAATAAAATATGTTAAGAAAAAAACCAAAGTTTTTAGCTTAGAAGAACTGTTAAACATGGTTATTTTTACTCCAAGGAAAGCTTTAAATCACAGTCCCAGTATTCTTGGTGTCAACTCATCAACCGATTTTGTGGTTTTGGATGAAAAAAACCTAAGGGTTTTGTATAATCCAAAAACGGTGTGAAAAAATTTGAGGGATGAAAAAGTGAAAGTTGAAGATGTAATGTCAGAAGAGTTGATAGTTGGATATGTACCTGGAACTGTTAAAGAAGCTATGAAGACATTAGCTGAACATGACGTATCAGGTATGCCTATTCTTAAAGAGGATACTAAAAAAGTGGTAGGAGTATTAACTCGAAGTGACATTTTCCGTAACCCTGATGAAGATCAATTAGCTCTTGTAATGAGTAAAGATTTTTTGTATATTGATAAAGATGAAGATATCAAAAAAGCAGCTGAAATGCTTTACAAGTATAGGATTCATGGACTACCAGTTCTTAACAGCCGAAAAAACCTTGTTGGAATCATCAGTCCCACCGATATCATTAAAAAACTTTTGAAAGAAAAAGATACCACTGTTGAAGATTTTTATACATCAAGAGCAATCCCTGTTTATAAAAAAACACCGATAAATGTTGTTATGGAAATAATAAACGTGACCCATGAAAACGCTCTTCCTATTTTAGATGATGATCTTCAAATTATAGGTATGGTTAGTGATGGGGATGTTTTTAAACATAGTTCTGTAAAAGAAGGAATAACAACTTCTAATATGGGGCTTGGTGAAGATGAGGATCAGTGGACTTGGGAAGGAATACGTGATACTGTTCGCATGTATCATTCCACTTCAGAACTTGAATTTCCAGATATAAATGTTGATGAAGTAATGATAACAAGTGTTGTTAAAACGTTTGAACATAGCAAAGTTTGTGATGTAGCAGAAAAAATTATTAAGAAAAAAATAGAGCAACTACCTGTTGTTAACGCTGAAAATCGTTTACTTGGAATGATAACAGATATTGATCTTATGAAATGTTTACTATAAAAAAAATTTAAAAGTTTTTAATGGAGAAAAACCGGTTTTATGCCTCAGGATGTCTTTGAAAAAATAATGACTCTTGCTAAAAGACGGGGTTTTATTTATCCTTCTTTTGAAATCTATGGAGGCGTAGCTGGTTTTTATGACTATGGACCACTGGGTTCTAGACTAAAAGAAAATATTGAGAATCTGTGGAAACAATACTACAAATATCGGGATAATTGTATTGAGATACAATCTGCTAACGTTACACTTTTTGAGGTTTTAAAAGCATCAGGTCATGTTGACGAGTTTACAGATCTTACAGTTGATTGTAAACAGTGTAATGAATCTTTTAAAGTCGAAGGAATAATCGAGGATGACCTTAGTGTTGATGAGGCTTTAGAGAAAAAACTTGTAAAGTGTCCAAATTGTGGTAATGTTTTAAAGGATGCTTACCCGGTTAATTTAATGTTTCAAACAAAAATAGGTATAGGTAGCAGTCGTGATGCATTCTTACGTCCTGAAACTGCTCAGGGGATTTTTACTAATTTTCATCTGTTGTATCGTTTCGCCCGTGAAAAACTACCTTTTGGAGTAATACAGATTGGGAAAGGATTTCGTAATGAGGTTTCACCACGTCAGGGAATAATAAGACTTCGAGAGTTTAACATGGCTGAAGCAGAAATCTTTTTTGATCCAGATAACAAAAAACATAGTGGTTTTGAGAAAATAAAAAACGAAAAAATTCATTTATTTGATAATGAAAAAGAAATAGATATATCTTACAAAGATGCCATCAAAAAGGGTTTTGTTAACAATGAAGCATTAGCATATTACATGTTTTTAACAAATGATTTTTTGCTATCAATAGGGGTAGATCCAAAAAAACTTAGATTCCGTAAACATGCAGATGATGAACTTGCTCATTACGCACAGGAATGCTGGGATGCAGAGCTTTTTAGTGAACGCTTTGGATGGGTGGAATGTGTAGGTATCGCTGATCGATCAGCATTTGATCTTGAGTCACATATCACATCTTCTAAAAATGATATGTATGCTATGCGTAAATATGATACGCCAAAATCTGTGAAAGTCAAAAAATTTGTTCCAAAAATGGATGTACTTGGACCAAAGTTTAAAGGACAAGCTGGTTTGATAAAAGAAGAAATCGAGAAACTTGATCCCAATAAAACAGAAAAACCTGTTGTTGAAATAGATGGAAAAAAAATAAAGATCCCTAATGATTGCTATGATGTTGAAGAGAGTATTGAAAAAATAACTGGTGATAAGTTTGTACCACATGTTATAGAACCATCTTATGGAATTGACAGGATTTTATACTGTGTTTTAGAACAAAACTACAAAGAAACCAAAAAAGAAGGAGAAGAATACAAGTTTTTAAAACTAAAACCAGCTGTAGCACCAATAAAAACAGGTGTATTTCCTCTCGTAAGTGATGAAAAACTAGTTAAAACTGCTAAAGAAATTGATGAAAAACTACGTGAAAACTGTATTGAAAGCTATTATGATGAAAGTGGTAGTATAGGTCGTCGTTACGCACGGATGGATGAAGTAGGTACACCTTTTTGCATAACTGTCGATCATGATACTTTAAAAGATAAAATGGTTACTATAAGAAACAGAGATACAACAAAACAAGATAGAGTAAAAATTGAAAAAATAATTCAATATCTAACTTCAAAAATATAAAAAAATAAAGGTTTTTTAAAAGAAAAAATTATGATGGCAACAAGTTTGAGATTATTTCTACGAATAATTCAGCTAAACCCATTACAACATTTACACAAAAATCTACAAATAGTTCAACAATCTTTAAGAGTAGACCAAAAATAAACTCTGGTTGAGGCTCATTAATTTTGTTAGAGACTGATTCTTCTATTTGTTCCATTACATTTTTTTCTTTAGAGTCGATAATTTTTGCAGCATTAGTACTTGATATAGCAGGCATTGTTATCATTATTAATGCAGCAAAAATACTTCCTAAAACTAAGATATTTTTCACGTTAATCACCTTTTTTATAAATATTATTTTATAATATATTTATAGTTTTCCATAACAAAAACAAAAATTTAATAAAAAATAAAAAAAATAAAAATTTTATAGTTTTTTATTCTTTAACAATTACTTCTACTTCTTTGGTCATACTGTCTTCTGCACCGTTATTATCGACTACTTCGAGGGTTACAAGATATATTCCTGGTTCTGGAGGGATTGCTGTTATAACTGGCCCTAGTTCTGTATGAGAATATTCATCTTTTTCTATGGTCCATCTGTACATGACTATGATTCCATCTGGATCAGAGCTGACTCTTCCATCGAATATTACAGGTTCACCTACTACAGGTTCTTCTGGTTCAACAGTGAAGTTTGCTTCAGGTGGAAGGTTTTCTTCGTCTTGTTTCATTGTAAAATTGACTATTTTTGTTTCTTCAGCTCTTATATGAACTGTTTTTACTGCAGTTTTATAACCAAGTTTTCTAACGCTGACAAGATAAAGGCCAGGTTTTAATTCTAGTTCGTAATATCCTTCTTCATCTGTGTTTGTTTCAAATATTTTATCTGGATTCATGCTTAAGAGTTTTCGAGCTTTTACATGTGCATCAGCTATTGGTTTTTCTTCTTCATCAGTAACAACGCCTTTTATTGTACCATTTTTATCATTGACTTCTTCAGCGACTTGAATATCTTTGCTGATAGAATCTGATGCTTCGTCATCATCAAGTACTGATAATTCAACATTATACAATCCGGCAACAGGTGGAATAATTTCTATTATTTTTCCTTCAAAAGTATCTATTTCTTGTTCTCCATGTCGTATTACCCAAGAGTATTTGACGATTTCACCATCGGAATCTTCGCTGCATGATGCATTTAATACTAAGTTCTCTCCAACGATAGGTTGTTCTGGATTGTATTCAAAACATGCTTCCGGCGGCTGGTTTTCTTCCTCTATTTCATAATTTGCAATGATCTCTTTGTCCTCTTGCATTAGAACTTCAAGTGGGTTTTCATCGCCTTCTGCATCATTTGACCAATGATCAAAAACATGATCTTCATGTTCCTCTTGAACGGTTATCTCTACTTCAGTTCCTTGTTCATATACAGCATGAAGTTTTCCATCAGTTGTTGGCATTATTTCTAATGGTTCAGGATCAAGTGAAAACAAATCAAGTGGAAGTTCTCCAGGTACGGTGTCAAGAGTTAATACAACGTTTTCTAATTCTGATAGAGTAAAGTTAATTTCTTTTATTTCTTCAGGTTCAACAGCTACTTCTTTGCTTTCTTCTTTGTATCCTTCTTTACATGCTGAAACCATATAAAGTCCAGAACTTACTTTCATTTTGTAATAACCTAAATCATCTGTCACAGCTTCTGCGACCTTGTTTAATTCACTTTCTACCATTGATTTAACTATTATTTTTGCTTCAGAAATAGGATTTTCTTCTTCATCTTTAACATATCCTTCAATTATTGACTCTTCAGGGTCTTCAACTGGTTTCATTGAAATTAAATGAACTGGTAGAGCTTGTAGGAAGATACATATCAAAAAGAGTCTTGGTGACATGAACAAAGAAAATTTTACTTGATATTCTACTTCTAATCCATCCTCTTTTATTACATCTTCTTGATTTATTGGATACAATTTATCAAATGATAATCCCATTATTTTTATTTCTTTATCTGTTTCTATGATGTATTTTTCTTTTAGATTTGATTCTTTGACTGTACCCGTTCCTTCTAGTTGTTTACTAAAAATATCTGGTCCATCTAATCTAACTTTTTTTTGTTGTGCAACAGCCCCACTAGCAGCAGTTAATAAAAACGCAGCTGCTAAAAATACACAAAATAATTTTTTATAACGCATTTTTTGGCACCTCTTCAATGCAATTTTTTATCTTAATATTATATTTATATTTTTAATTATATATAAATGTTTTCCAATAAAAAAGATAAATGTTACAAAAAAACCAATATAAAATAGAAAAAAAAGATTATAAAGAAGAAAGAGACCTATCTAAAATATCCAAAGCCTCATCAATTTCCTCAGAACCTACAATCAAAGGCGGCCGGAAACGAATAGTTTTAGAACCACAACCCAAAATAACCATACCATTAGAATACATAATATTTTTTAATTCATCACGCTTCTGAGGAGATTCAAGATCAAAAGCACACATAAGTCCACGACCACGAGCATTAAACATTTTGTCAGGATATTTCTCCATCAAATCATTCAAACCAGAAAGCAAACGCTTACCCTGAACTTCAGCATTTTTAACCAAATTCTCTTCCTTAATAACCTCAAGATATTTCTGACAACGAACCATATCCACAAGATTTCCACCCCAAGTAGAATTAATACGACTAGAAACCCTGAAAACATTATCCTCGACATCATCAACACGACTATTAACCATGATACCACAAACCTGGGTTTTCTTACCAAACGCAAGAATATCTGGTGTAGCGCCAAGATGCTCATAAGCCCACATTTTACCAGTTAAACCAAGACCAGACTGAACCTCATCAACCATAAACATAATATCATTCTCATCACAAATACGACGAAGTTCTTGGAAAAACTCAGAACGAAAATGATTATCACCACCCTCTCCTTGAATAGGTTCTAGAATAAGGCAAGCTATATCATCAGGATTCTCAGATACAGCTTTATTTATCTGATCAATAGACTTTTTCTCAATTTCCTTGACTTTTTTAAGATTTTCATCATCCAATGGAAAAGAGACTTTTGGATTAACAACCCTCGGCCAATTAAGAATTGGAAAATACCTGGTTTTATTCGGATCGAAAGTATTAGTCATAGGAAGAGTATAACCAGTTCTTCCATGAAAAGCATCCTTAAAATGAATAACCTGAGAGCCAAGTTCACCTTTACCCTCAACTATATTTTTTCTAACTTTCCAATCAAAAGAAACCTTAAGACCATTCTCAACAGCAAGAGAACCACCACTTACAAAAAACAAATGCTCAAAAGATTCAGGAACAGCAATTTTTCCAAAAGTATCCACAAACTCAGCCATTTCAACAGTGTAATTATCAGAATTAGAAGGTTTATTAACAGCAACTTTACCTATTTTTTTAATAAAATCTGGGTTATCTAAAGCAGGATGATTACAGCCAAGAGGAGCTGAAGCAAAAAAAGAAAAACAATCAAGTAAAAATTTATCGTTTCTGGAATCATAAATTCTACAGCCTTTACTTTTTTTCATATCAAAAACAAGATCAAAACCATCCACAAGCATATATTTTCCAAGAGTCTTATGAACTTCTTTTGCTAACATAGTCATATTAAATTTTACCCTCCAATAATTATTACATTTGTTGCTGTTTAACGGGTATCAATCTCATGTATAAAACGGTATCGGACGAGTATGTAATTCAGACCAAATATTCCAATAGCTTTATTTCCTATTTACAGACGTATATACATAAAATAAAATATACTTAGATATATTTTTTAAGATTGTTTTTTGTATATATAAAAGAAAGGAGTATGAGGAGAAAAAACCAAAGGTTTTTCTGAGGAGGTTAAACATTTGGGAAGGGATGAGATATCAAATGTTTAATATCTTTTTCCAATGGGATGAGACATGACCTTTGGTTTTTTTCCTCAATATGGATCTCTCTTATTTTTTTCCACCCAAAAAAAAGATGGGATGAGAATTTAATTTTGTTTTTAGATTATATCAATCGAATTTATTTCACTTAGATCCTCTAAAGAATTCATCTTTATCATCCTGTCAGAAATCGTGTAAAGAACGTTATCAATGTACAATGATCTCTTAACAGAATAATCTCTACTATATCTGTAGTTATAAGTTGTTGAATTCATCGTTTCCTCGCTTTCATGTGTTACTACACCCTTCAAACTGATACCCGTTTCAAGATTTATATCAAACACATATGCCGATTGTTGGGAACGGCTGCCGGAGGGTATCACAAGAAGATTTTTTTCTTGGTCAAATAAAAATGCTTTATGTTCATTCAAAGCTGAGGAATGACTCCAAGACCAACGTGAACTAGATTCCTCGATTTCATATTTAGCAATCTCTTTTGGGTCGCTGAAATTAGTTACATCGAACAATGATATCTTCACATGCCGGTCTTCTTTTCCGATTCCAATTATATGATTATCATCATAAGGATGTAAATATGTTGAATAACCGGGTATCTTTAATTCACCAAGAACATTTGGTTCAGTTGGATCGCTAAGATCTATTACGAAAAATGGATCTATTTGCCTGAAAGTAACCAAGTAACACATTTCTCCAACAAAACGAGTAGCATATATATCCTCATCAGGTGCAAGACCCTCGACGCTACCAATAACATCAAGTGTTTCATCAAGAACATATACACCATTTTGTTCATCCATTCGCATGTTAATAAACGGTAACCACATACCTTCAATAGTTGAGGACACTCTAAGATTTCCATTATGTTCACTTAATGAAAACTGATTTTTTACACGACCAGGGATCTCACCTTTTGAAACATAAGAAATGTTACCATTTCGGATTTTGATTTTATGTATAACTGTTCTCTCAAAACGGCTGTTAATTTCTTTATAAAGTTCTAATTTTTCTTCTTTATCTAAGGAGTTAGTAAAGTTTTGCAGCATCCATTCCACAACTGTTTTTTTCTGATTTTCACTGATATGTTTCAAATTTTTTACTATCTCCATCTCATCCTTTAAAGACTGTGGAAGCATAGGATTAAGAATTTCTTCTACTGCTTTTTTTAACATTTCATAATTATAGCTTCTAAATGAATACACTACGTAGATATTATGTTGTGAAACATACAATGTTTGACTGTTACCTAAAAGAAACATTTTAGCTTCAACTTTTTCATCTTCATCATCTAAATCCACAGATACAATATTTGTAATTGTTTTTCTTTGCTCAGGAATTTGCACATATTGAATATTTGATAGTGAAATCTCTTGTAATTCATCATCAACCATAATAGTTGGAACAATGAGTTCATCATCTTCCATAGCTCTAATATTGTATGAGTTTTGAACTGTTATTAGATAAACATGATTTCCAATCATTCTTGCACCTGTGAAACTACCCGGTGTTACAATTTCACGTTCAAGCTCTGGTTGTTCTCTATCAGAGATATCAAAAACCTGCAGATGAGTATCTGGTGAACTATACCAACGAGGGTTTGGCATACCTATAACCGAAGAATTAACCATAACAGCATTTTTTTCTAAAATAACTGGATGAGTATCATAAATTGGATAAGACCAATCAGTTGCAAAAACAACAAGTTTATCACCATTGATAAAAAGATTCTGGATAGTCAAAGAAGAATTAACCTCAATTTTACTTACAACTACTGCCTCATCAGCAGGTACTGCTTTAACAATAAAAACCTTGTTATCAGATATAAGATAAAGGTATTCTCCATCTGTTTTAACTATATCCGGTTCATCGACACCAGCCACCTGAACATTTGTCTCAGAAAAATCACTTGAGCTACTTCCATCACTTACAGATGTTTTCATAGTAGATAAAGGCACAGCTGTATCAACCTCTATATCAGTAGTTTCCCATGTTAACCTTGGAATGCCGTTACTATTAGACGATTCTGCAAAACCTGATTCGCTTGTTAAAAAATCTTTAAGGTCCTCATATGATTCAAAAGTCATCAAATCTGAACATACAGATGTTGAATCATTAAAACCATGGAATTTATTAATCACTGGCACTGGTTTATCATCAGAGTCGCCTAAGACTGCTGGTTGTATGTTTAACGCTTGCATAAAACACAGGATTATTACAATACCTGCAACAGATATTCCTAATATTTTCAAGTTTTGGTTTTTCATATCATAAATCACCGTTTTTTTAACTCTAACGAAAACTTATTGTCATTTTTTGTTTATATAAGGTCGGAAAACGTTTGGGAAAAACCAAACAAAAAAACATTTGAATCAAAAAAAGAAAAAAAAATATTATTTTTTAATTGTTTTTTCAACAAACTTGATACCTATTTCTTCTAATTCATTCAATATAGGATTATATATCTCTGGAAGTACGGGCCTGTAAACACCAGAGATATCTATTTTTTTATTTAGAATCATCTTAACAGCAATTGCAGCAGGAAGTGCAACTGTTCTAGCTACAGCTGAATCACCATCAGGTATTCCATAATCAACAAGTGTTGAGGTAATGTATTCATTAGAGTTTTTGTTTTCCACTGTGAACTGATGATGCATAACTATCATGTCTCGTTCTTCTTTTTTAAGAGGCATTTTTTCAAGTGTTAACACATTTAGATAATCCAATGGAGTTTTTTTTTCTGCGGGTAGTTTTTTATCACTGAAAAGACCAAGCCATTTTAATCGTTTTATTACAGCTGAATAAGGTTTTATTTTTAGATATTCAGCTGTTTTTTCTTCTAAATCATCAGAATTTTTTGTTTTTATCAGAAAACCTGTTAGGTCACCATAGCTTGTTCCTTTAAAGTTTTCTTGTTCATCTTCTTTTAGCCAACCTATTTGTGATATTGCTCGTAGTGTTTCACACCATCCAGTCATCCGAAAGGTTCCACGGTAAACAGTTTTTGAATCTTTTAATCCATAGATTTCTTTGTATTGAACAGAGTCACGGTTGGGATAGTTTTCAAAGGTTCCAACACCTTCTACATCTTGCAAGGAATAATTTTCGAAAAGTTTTTCACCGGGAACACTAACAACTTTGTCATCCTCTAACCATTTAGCTGGATTTCGTGATGCAAGAAGAACACCACGAGGAGACCAGGAGAACTTGTAACCAAACGGGTTGTTGTTGGCTTCATGAGATGGAAGAGCACCTGTGGTTGAACGAAAACCAACAACTTTACCATCATTGTTTTCAACTTCATGAATAATTTTCATAGCAGACATATGATCAATACCTGGGTCAAGACCACTCTCATTCAGTATAAGAACACCAGCATTTTTTGCATCATCATCCAAAG
This sequence comes from uncultured Thermoplasmatales archaeon, assembly GCA_964391965.1. Lineage (GTDB taxonomy): Archaea > Thermoplasmatota > E2 > DHVEG-1 > DHVEG-1 > JAZKSG01. The sequence continues at coordinate 23,423 of CAYMOC010000004.1, forward strand.
CCTTCATCTCAGGGCTAACATAAGATGTTGTAACCATGTGTTTCTTATTTTTTATACAAATTTTAGCTACCTGAACATGATATGCATATGGAAGTAAACTAACCACGACATCAGCAGCAGAAACTAAATCCTCAAGACAGTCTGCATGTTTCTGAATATCAAACTCAACAGCGGTTCCATCCGGATGACTATCTATTATTTTCTCTGCTTTACTCACTGTTCTACTAGCTAAAACAACTTTACAATCTGGTTGATCAAGAAGATAAACCACCAAAGGCCGAGAAACCATTCCGGCTCCAAGAACTAAAACCTTACTCATAATGTATCGCCTATTTTTCCCCTAATAAAAAAAACTAATCCGGGGAAAGAAAAAAGAATTATAAAAACTTGTTGATATACTCATAATCTGGTGTAAGTTTTCCCCTATGAAGAATTAAAGCATTTTTAATTTCCGGAGTAAGTTTTATTTCTTCAAATTTTTTAGAATAATCTGTATTAACAATCTCTGGAACAAAACGCCAAAGTGATTCACTAAAAGCCTTTGAGGAATCACGTGGAAGCTCACAAGGAAGATTATCCACAGCCATCACAACAACACCATCACTAGTAAATCCATCTTCGAAAGTATCAGTTAATGGATCATAAACAAAAACCGGCATATCCGGATTTGTAGATTTCTCAGTAAACTCTATAGCTCCATTGATGTCAATACTTATATCTCCTACTATTTTTAAACGAAAATCATCACTTATATTTTCTTTAACAAAATCCTTTGTTATAATACGAGGGTAACGTTCATCCCAATAGACACAGTTCATCAAAACCGTTAAAAAAGGAACATAACGATGAAAAACAGGCCTATATTTTTCAGGATGTTTATAATAATCCTCCAACTCAAAACACCCTTTTTTGGGTTCAACCATATCCTCTTCTTTAAAAACCACTTTGTATACTACTTTCTTAGAAGGATTATCAAAAACTGATTCAATCTGAGAAGGACGAATCTCCTCAACTGGCAGAAGATCAAGTATTTCCTGTGCACCCTTGGACACATTACCGTAACCAGCGAAACCAAAAATCAAAGGAGTTAAAGAATCACAAACTCCTTTTTTCTCAATTTTTTTACCAATTTTAACAAGATGCTGTTTGATACTATTAAGATCATGATAATCAACAGTTTTTTTCACATCAGAAAAAACACTGTCTTTTTTCTCCCATTTCAAACGTCGACCCAACGCCCAGAGCGTGTCAACCATACCAGCAAGACCTGCGAAACGTCCAAAAAAAACAAGACGACGGCCATTATTATCAACTATTTTTTCATAATCAATCAAATTACAACCCATTTTCATCATATACTCAAGCATTGGCATGTTGTAATCCTGGCCTTTGATTATATGAGAAAAAAACACATAAGTTTTATTTTTTTCAAAAAAATCAACAGGGATTTCTTTAACAGCAAAAACAACTTCACAATCAGAGAGATCCTCAGATACAACCACTCCTGCTTTTTTGTATTCGTTTTCTTTAAAGACACGAATTGGAGATGGTTGAATCATGGTTTCAATACCGTATTCCTCTTTAAGTTGTTTAACATGTTCAGGTGTAAGAGGGACTCTTTTCTCCCACTGGTTTTTATCTTCACGACGTATACCGATAAGCTTACTCATATTTTCTAAAAATCCCCTGGATCATATTATTGAACTGTTAAAAGAAAAATGTTTTAAAATGTTTCTAAAGGATAATAGTTAAATATAATTGAAAAGTTTATTGTAAAAATGTGAACAAATATTATGGATGGGAGCAACGAATTTAAAAAAACACTTGGAAAAACATTTTTTATAATAGGAATAATTCTTATCGCTTTTGTAATAATTTATGTTAGTCTTGTTTTTGTTGGTTTTTCAGGAGTTCCTCTTAAAGTATATGAAACAGATGAAACGACAAATGAATTAGAGGATTGGTATGAGCAAAACAATATGAGTGGTGTTCCGAATCTTGATGATTATATGGGTGGTTATTATCCTATGATGAACTTGATGGTATGGGTTAGCGTTAGTTTTGTTCTTCTCATGGGTGGTTATTTTTTATGCAAAATTGGTTTTATGTTCATGGAATCAAAAAAAGAAAATAATGTTCAGGAGAACCATCCTTTGATTAGAAGAAGAACACAACAACCTTCTAAGAATAATGATGATAAAAAAGGATGGATATAAAAAAAAATTTATTTGTATCTTAGAATCGCGCCGATATGACCTAGTTTTGCTATCTCCTCATCACTAGTAAACTCTATTTTTGCATCAGTACGTTCTGCAAACTCGATTATCTCCTCGATCATATCAACTTTAGAGGTTTCATTGTTACAATATGGACATTTATCTTTATAACCGGGTTTAACTAATTGACAGTTTTCACAGATCCATCCGGGAATACGATGCTCCTTTTCCACTATTAACAGCTCAATTTGACCATTTTTAGCTGCCTGCAAGGTTTCTTCAACACCATATACTCCAAGTCCTTCCTTCAGAATCTCTTGTTTTAAAAGTTTAGTAGCCTCCTCACTTCTTTTATTTTCATCCTCTGAGATAATCATTAAAGATTTTTTCAAAAGATCATCCTGATCATCAATATCTATATCCAAAACATTCACAATTTTTCCCTGAAGATGCTGCGGAAGCATTTTTTGGAAATGAATTTTTGCCTGACCAGGTCCAGCAATAATGATATGTTCATGTTCTTTATCTTGCAGTTCATCAATTATTTCTTTGTAAAAATGATCAATAGCTCCCTTACGAAGCCTGTTGAAACGAGCCTGAGACCAACCACCTTTTTTATGTTTATTCATAATATCTTTAGAGATTTTTTTACTATCACCAACTTCACCCATTTCAATCTTAAAAATTTTTGCGAAATGAGTATTCATCAAGACGAGTGTAAAAGATTCCCATTCATCCATAATTCTGATCAAAGGACGAAGGTAAGGACTAGAATCAACAATGAGCTGGTTATCAACATCAATAGGTAGTTCTATAACTTTTAAAAAACTGTTTTTTTCTGAAGCAAAAACTGCTACACTTTTTGCTACACCATGTTTTTTTACTGCATCTTCAACTTTTTCAATAGTACTTTCAAAATTTTCTAATTCATTATTTTTTAAAACATTTATACAATCATTAACACGTTTTTTTATAAATTTTTCATCTTGATCCTGGTTAACATAGAGACTAATAAAAGTGTCTTCACTATCTTTATCATAAATTTCTGATAACTCCCTTATGGTGTTCTGCAGTTCCTCATTCATTTTAAACATCACTAAGAAGAGTTGAACAAAAAACAAGTTTATAATATCTTCCAAAAAAATTTATTCATTTAGTTTCAGCGAACCCTGAAAAATGAATATAAAGAGTAAAATACAATTCAAAAACTAACTGAAAAGACATTATTTTGAGGATGATCAAGTATTAAATATAAACTGAAAAACAAGGATAAAGTGATAAATGCCTCAGAAATAGGGCAATATCGATATTGTTCTGTAGGATGGTTTTTACAAAGATGTGGTTTTAAACCTGAATCAGAATCTTTAAAGTTAGGTGAAAAAAAACATATTAAATTAGGAGAAAATATTGACAGAGTTGAAAGACAGGAGAGTCATTCATATCTATTTAGAATTGTTGGTTATTTTTTATTGGTTATTGGTTTTTTATTAATTATTCTTAATGGAGTGATATGATATTGTTTTTTATTTTATCCATAATTCTACTGTTTTTAGGTGTTCTTTTTCTTATTTTTTCGATATTGTTGAGAAAAAATACTATACTTGTTAGAGAAAAAAATAAAATTCAAAATGGAGAAATTTTTTATTCTGATTTGAATAAACCTGCTAAAGCATTATTTTCTAAACGTTATATGATTGCAGGTAAACCAGATTATATTGTTAAGGATAAGGGTAATATTTATCCTGTTGAGTATAAATCAGGTGTTCACGATCATGTTTTGGATAATCATAGGTTTCAACTTGCAGCTTATTGTCATCTTCTTGAAGAAAATTTTGATGTTTTTGTTCCTTTTGGTGTTGTTGTTTATTCTGATAAGAAGGTGTATAAGGTTCCTTTTGATCCTAAGGTTCGTTTTGAGTTGGAGGAATTAATTAAAGAGATGAGGATTTCTATCAGATCAGGTAGGATTGTTAGAAATCATAATAATGGGAATAAGTGTAGTTTTTGTTCTATGAAGGATTTTTGTGATTTTAAAATAAAATAATTTTTATTCAAAAAAGTTTATAAATACTACGTGCATATCTATTCTCTGGTAAGAATAAAAATGAATGAAAAACTTACATTCGAAGATGGACTATTATTAGCCAAACACATATATCAAAGCGCAATAGACAAAACACTAAAAGGAATACCAGAACAAGAAGAAATATTTTTCAGAGCATACAAACAAATAAAAAAAGTTGACAAAAAATTCGATCATGAAAGACTAGAAGAATTATTATTCCTCCTTAACTTAGAAGAAATATATCAAAGCATCTAAAAAAAATTCATCCTTGTTTTTTAAGCATTTTAAAAGCTTCATTTAAAAACTGACGTTCCTCCCAAGTAGGAGACCAACTAAAACCATTTTCATCATTATGAAAATTAGGAGCATTTTCATCAAAACGAGTCATAATACATAACTCTCCAGAATTAGGATTTCGTCCTACCTCAACCTTTATATAAACGTTATCATCCGAAGCCATACTACCCTCACCAGTATCGGTTTATTAATATTGAATGTCAAAGCTTTTCTTATACTTTTTCTTTTAACATTAAATTTTTAAATTAACAATATATAACTTAAGAGTCAATTTAGGAGAGACCAGGCATAATATGAATAATAATTATTTTGTAACAAAAAATAAAATTTTAGCAGATAAAAAAAATGATCCTGAAGGAAAAAACCCTTATAAACCCCCAAAAATCATATCAAAAAAACAATTTGTATCAATTTTTGTTGTTTTAATAATATTAGCATCAGTTGTATTTGTTGTAGCATTTAGTGATACAATTTTTGGCCCTGATTCTAAAGATGATAATGACAAACTCCCAGATGATAACAATAACACATCAGATAATCAAACAGAGTTTAAACCCAATATTAAAACAGTTCTGACCGCTTCAAACATTCAAGGTACAAGTTATACTACATCAGATAGTTTTGCCCAAGGAAATAGTTTCTATGTATGGTATGAGTTTGAAAATGCAACACATAATAACATAATGAACATCACAGAAGAAATAACAATAAAAAGCAATAACAAAATATATTACAATAATGAATCAGAATATTATAAGAATACATCTGATAACTCATTTTTTATGTACAAAATAATTTCAACCGATAAAAACTGGACAGCTGGCGAATATACTTTAACAGTTAAAATCTTTGATAAAATCAATAATAAATATTCAAGTAAATCAACGAATTTCACAATTTTAGGTTTAGGATCTGGAGACAATGGCGACACAACTGAAAATGATAATCTTGAAATGTTTAATCTTTTAACAGCAAGCGATATTGATGGAAACAGTTACACACAGTCATCAAGTTTTGAACAAGGAGATTATTTTATTATTTGGTATGAATTCAAAAATGTGACACACAACTCTCTTGTAGACATATCTGAAGAGATAGATGTTAAAAAAGGTAGTGTTTCTGAATACAATCATGATGAAGACTATAGTTTTTCAACAACAAATAATTATTTTTATCAAACTGTTAACATATCAACGGATCAAACGTGGGACGCAGGAACATATACAGTTAATCTAACCCTTACAGACAACGATAACAACAAAAAAGCTTATGGTGAAATTGATTTTGAATTAACACAAGCAGCTAGCAAAAATCCAACAGTTCAGATAGATGCATCCCCTGAAAGTGGGGAAACTCCTTTAACAGTTACATTTATAGGAACTGGAACAGATTTTACAGGCGATAAGACATATCTTTGGGATTTTGGCGATGGAAACACATCAGCTACAAAAAATGATATCCATACATACAGCGATGCTGATACGTATACAGTTACATTAACAATAAATGATAGTTATGGAAATAGCGAAAGCGATTCAGTTGATATAGTTGTAACAGAAGCCTCTAATGGAGGTACAGAATTTGATGCAACTATTATAAGTTGTAGTAATAGTGGTTTAGTGGTTGAATGTGAAGGAAATGCAAGTGGCGGCTCTGGGAGTTACAGTTATAGTTGGGAGTTTTATAATTTTAGCCATGTCAATACACCTCTTATTGCAACTGAGTCGGGTTACTCTGTGGCTCATGATTTCAGCAGCTATACTAATTCAGATCTATCACTTAAGATACTACTGAAGGTTACTGATATAGTTGATTCAGAGGAAGTTTCTGATACTACCTATCTTTTCATAAATATCTAAGATATAAAATAAGATAGGTTATACTCACCCTTTTTTTAAAACTTTTAGCGTTTTTTTTTCATATTGACATTTTAACACAGTATGTTTATATATGAGTTTTTATAAAGTATATCTTAATCGTCTATTTGACGTTTAAAAAATTGAAGGTGGAAAAAATGAGGAGAAATATTAATAAAAGTAAGCTGACGATAACAATATCCGTAATATTAGCGGCGTTTTTTATAGGAATGTCTATGAGCTCTGCATTAGCAGATGATATAAGCTCAATATCTGAAGAAGAATTAAGCCTTGAAGAAAAACAAAAAATAAAAGAAGAACTAGAAGCAGAAGAATCTTGTTCATTATGTAGTGCTCAATCATCAGCACTAGAACTCGAATTAAGTCCATATGCACAACAGATAAGAGATGAAACTGGTTTAGAAATTAATGAAATCAATGACCACTTCGCAATGGTTAAATCACTTAGTTCTGAGAAAAAAATCGAATTAAGTAATTTTTTAGCCTCTAAAATCGAATCAGAGGCAGCCTCATTAAAGGCCGAAGAAAGATCAAATGCTCTTCAAATTTCCTCAGATCTTAGATCTAAAGCAATACCTGCATTTTCTGCTGAATCAGAAAAAGAAGTAGGAGTTGTGATATCATTAGGAACAATGACTGCAGGAGCAGTAGTGGCTGGTGGAATGCAACAGTCAACTACAGGTTCATCATCCCAATCAACAAGTTCATCGACCACAGGCACCGGTGATTGTGAACAGAACTGTGAAAGCTCAAAATCAAATTGTGAAGCAGACGCATTAGCAGAAATAAGTGGCAATTATCCAGGTTGGGAACCAGGTTGGGAATTATCTGGACAAGATATCTTTGCTATATGGTTAGCAGCAATGACGGTTATGATGATGGTTTCAGGAAACTATTTTGCAGGTTTGTTTTTCGGATTGGCGTTTGAAGATTTCGTCGATGTGATGCAACAGGCCGATCAAGACTATCAAGATGCACTCGATAATTGTGATTCCAATTTCGATGACTGCATGGAAGGTTGTGGGGGAGAAGGAGCATCCTCAGCATCTACATCAGTAGGAATAACAAATATTCAATCAGTACAAGTAGCTCAATCAGTAGCTATAGCTCAACCAACAGCCCTCTCTGTGGAAGTCGCAGCTTCAGTACAAACAACTGAAATATCAATGTCACAACCAGTAGGAACAACACAACAACCAAGCGCAACAGACATATAAAATTAATAAACCATAGCACCAGTTTTTTGGGTGCACAAATCTTTTTATTTTTTTATATTGTTTTTTGAAAAAATATTGATCAGTTTAATATAATAACTTTTTTTATTTGAGTTTGTCATTACTAAAAAAACCACTATTAGAAAAAAATAAAAAAGATTATAAGAAAACTAAAGTATATTAAATAAATTCATCTTAAGGTATAATTGTATCAATTATCTCTAAAATTAGGCTTATAATACTTTTTATAAGTGTAATAATTGACTCAATTATTCTAATGATGAGATCTATAAAAGAAGCTGGTTTAAGGAAATTTAGCTTTTGAGCTATTTCTTCTTCTAATTTCTCGGCAAATTGTTCAAAAATTATTTTTTCTTTAGAACTTGCAATTTTAGATACATTAGTACTTGATATCGCAGGCATTGTTAGCATTATTAAAACAGTTAATATACTACCAAATATAAGAGTCTTATTTTTCATATTAATCACCATTACTATAATTTATATTGAATTATTTTATATTTATAATTTTCTATAATAATGAAATACTCTAAAAAGTAATTATTTACTATTTGTAGAATTTTTATAAAATTATTGTAACAAATCTTTTAAAACATGTTTTCTTCTCATCTTTTTGAAATTATGCGTATAGCAGTATTGATTCGTGATAGATGTAAACCAAAGAATTGTGGAAAAGAATGCATTAAGTTTTGTCCTAGAGTACGTGCTGGTGATGAAACTATTGTTATGGGCGAGGATGGTAAACCCCGTATTTCAGAGGATCTTTGTGTAGGATGTGGCATTTGTGTTCATAAATGTCCTTTTGAAGCTATAAAAATTATTGGTCTTGCTGAAGAACTTAAAACAGATCTTATTCATCAGTTTGGAAAAAATGGTTTTCGTTTGTTTAGAATGCCTGTTCCAAAAAAAGGTATGTGTGTGGGAATTCTTGGTAAAAACGGGATTGGGAAATCTACTGCTATAAAAATACTATCAGGACAGATCATACCAAATCTAGGTGAAGTTGATAAGAAACCAGTTTGGGATAATGTTGTTGATTATTACAAGGGTACTGAACTTTTTGATCATTTTAAAAAGATTCAAAACAAGGATTTAAGTTGTGTTGTTAAACCTCAGTATGTTGACAAACTCCCATCTGTTATGAAGGGAAAAATCCGTGATGTACTTGAGGGTATTGATGATTCTGAGAGATTTGATAAAATTGTTGAAAAACTTGGTCTTGAAAATGTTCTTGATAAAAACATTGAAGACAAAAAGATATCAGGTGGAGAATTGCAACTTGTATCAATTGCAGCAGCATTACTAAAAGATGTTGATTTGTATTTTTTTGATGAACCATCATCATATTTGGACATTCATCAACGTCTCAAAGTTTCAAGAATAATTAAGGATTTAGCTGAAAATAAAAAAGTAATAGTTGTAGAACATGATCTTGCGGTTCTTGATTTTCTTTGTGAGAATATTCATCTTCTGTATGGTGATGAAGGAGGGTATGGTGTTGTAACACATCCTAGGGGTGTTCGTCATGCGATAAACACATACCTATCTGGCTATCTTAAGGAGGAAAATATTCGTTTTGGTGAACAAATAGAGTTTTTTGAATCACCACCTAAGAGAAGACAAGAAATGCGGATACTTGCAACATATAAGGATTTGAAGAAGAAATTTAAAAATTTTGAGTTAGAAGTAAAAAATGGGGTTATTAGACGCGGTGAATTGATTGGTATTCTTGGTCCTAATGCTATTGGTAAAACAACGTTTGTTAAAATGATAGCAGGTGTTATGAAACCTGATTCAGGTGAAGTGGAAGAGGATCTTAGGGTTAGTTATAAACCTCAGTATATAACTCCTGATTTTGATGGTACTGTTCGTGATTTCTTTGAAATCAAGGCTCAGAAGTTGTTCACTGATTCTTTTTACAAAGCTGAAATTTTTGATTCTTTTCATCTTAAGTATCTTCTTGATAAAAATATTAATAATCTTTCTGGTGGTGAACTCCAGCGTGTGGCTACAGCTAATTGTCTTGCTCAAGATGCAGATATTTATCTAATCGATGAACCATCTGCTTACTTGGATAGCGAACAACGTAAAATTATTTCTCGGCGTGTTAGACGGATTATGGAAAAAACAGGTAAATCCGCGCTTATAGTAGATCATGATGTATATTTCATTGATATGATTAGTGATGCATTGATTGTTTTTGATGGCGAACCTGGAATCAAAGGTCGTGCTCAAGGACCATTTAGTCTTCATGAGGGAATGAATCGTTTTCTTAAAGATGTAGATATAACATTCCGTCGTGATGAGGATACTAAAAGACCACGTGTTAATAAACCGGGATCATATATGGATCGTAAACAACGATCTGAAGAGGAATACTACTATAGCAACATTTAAAAATTATAAAAATTGTTATAATACATGATATTATACCCCCTAATTGTTATGCCAAGATCGGGGAGGATTAGAAGATTCATATGTGAGTATAATGAATCTCCTAAAGGAGAAAAGATTTCTTTTATTCCTCCATTTGTAATCCTTTTTCTTGAGTTAGTTCTTTTGCTTCATGCATTAACAATAGATCATCCTGATATAATGGTTGTAGAACTTACTTCTATTCTTCTAGTTATTTCAATTATTGAAATTATTATTGTTGTATCTGAGATTCATCAACATTATCAAAGAAATTCTTTGGAGAGGGATCTTACTATCCGTTTAGATGATTTTATTCTTGAAAGTAAACTTAAAAATGTAAAAAAAATTGTTGAAGAGTTTTTAGAAATTAATCCTAACTATAAAAACAATAGAAATAAGGTCTATAGTATTGCTTGTCAGATTATGGAGACTCATACTAGGGAGCTTTGGGAGAAAACTCTTTATAACAGATTAAAGCGTTTTGTAAAAAATAATGATTTTTCTAATGTTAAGGATTTGGTTTCAGAGTTTATTGATAAATATCCTGAGTATGAGAATGATCCGGATAAGGTTTATCCGGTTGCTGTTCGTTTTATGGTTAAAAAAGAAGAAGATGTTTAAAAAAAGAATTTTTGACATTTTTACAAAAAGACATAGTGTAACGTTAATTTTATATAGCATCATTAACAAAGTATAACATGTTTAGGAGCAAAAATCAGGGGAGAGAAAAAAAATGGACTTATCAGAAAACGAAAAAAAATTTCGTTCATATCTGAAAAAATACCACCCCCACAAATATTTAAAATTAATTGAAATGGAGAAGGAAGAACTTTTTTCTGGAAAAATTATTCCCACCTAAAAAAATTTTCCACCACAAAAAAAACCTCACTTTTCTCTCCCCTAATCAAAACCCCTTTTAAACCATAACACCTTTTTTAAACACCTTATCAACCAAATTAACACCAAAATGATAAGGTAAAAACTTATAAGACAGACAATTCAAAACTAAAACATCAGCAAATTTATCTTTTTCCAAACTACCAACTTTATCCTGCATACCAATCGCACAAGCAGCATTAAAAGTAGAAGCACAAACCGCTTCAGCAGGAGTCATCTTCATATTAAAACAAGCAAGTTGTATCATAAACTGCATATTTTCAGTCCAACAATTAGGATTCAGATCAGTAGCCAAAGCCAAAGGAACACCCAAATCAATCATATCACGAGCAGGAGCATACTCTTTCATCATCAAACAAAAAGGAGTACCAGGAAGCATAACACCAATAACACCAGAATCAGCCATATCTTTAATCCCTTTTTTAGAAATTTTAAGTAGATGCTCAGCACTAATAGCACCCACCTCCGCTGCAAGAGAAGCTCCTCCTGTATCAACTATTTCATCAGCATGAATCTTCGGAACCAGACCATGTTTTTTTCCAGCCTCAAGAATACGTTTTGATTGAACTGCATCAAAAAATCCTTTTTCACAAAAAACATCACAAAACTTGGCTGATTTTGAAGCATCAGGAATCATATCTTCAATAACCAAATCTACATAATCCTCAACAGAAACACCCTCTGGAATTGAATGCGCTCCAAGAAAAGTAGAAACAATATCTATAACATGATCATCATTAAGTTTTTTTTGAACATCAAGCATGCGAAGCTCTGTTTCAACATCTAATCCATAACCAGTTTTAGCCTCGCAAGTTGTAGTACCATAAGATAGCATTGTATCTAGTCTTTTTTTAGCCAGATCATATAGTTCTTCAAAACTACTCTCACGAGTTTTCTTAACAGTATACCCGATACCTCCACCTTTCCTTTTAATATCCATATAAGAAAGACCATTAAGTTTCCAATCCAGTTCAAACTCTCGGCTACCACCAAAAACCAAATGAGTATGAGGATCCACAAAACCAGGCATCACAGTTTTACCAGAAACATCAAAAACCTCATCTGCATCATAATCCAGATTTTTTCCTACATCAAAAACCAACCCATCCTTTATAGCGATATCACCATTTTCTATAATAGATAAATCCTTCATCTCCTCTTTAACACGAGGTTTTTCTGAACCCCTTAAAGTAACAAGTTCATTTGCATTTTTTATCAAAACATCAACTGTGACCATGTTAATACTCCCAAAACCGTTAAAAGAAAACTCTTGATTAAGATTTTTCGGTGATAAAGACTTATGAAAAAAATAGTCGAATGTGTCCCAAACTTTAGCGAAGGTAAAGATAAAACAATAATAGATGCAATTTCAGCAGCAATAAAATCAGAAAAAAACGCTAAACTATTAGATGTCGACCCAGGTGAAGATTTCAACAGAACAGTATACACCTTTGTAGGAACACCCAAAGGAGTACTAAACGCTGCTTTTAAAGCAGCAAAAATTGGAACCTCTCTGATAGACATGCAGAAACACAAAGGAGAACACGCACGAATGGGAGCGCTCGACGTATGTCCATTTATACCAATAAAAGGAGTAAACGATCAAGATTGTATAGAACTATCAAAAAAATTCGGAAAAAAAATGGCCGAAGAACTCGACATACCCGTATTTCTATATGCAAAATCAGCAACCAAAAAAGAAAACATTAAACTACCAAACATAAGAAAAGGAGAATACGAAGCACTAGAAGAAAAATTCAAAAACAAAGAATTCAAGCCCGACTTCGGTGAAGCAAAATTTGTACCCAAAAGCGGAGCAACCGCTACAGGATGCCGAGACATACTACTAGCATACAACATAAACCTAAACACCGCGGATAAAAAAATAGCATCCAAAATAGCAGGAATAATACGAACCAGCGGAAAAATCAAAAAAGACAAACAAGGAAACAAAATAACTGGACCCGATGGAAAAGCAGAAAGAATACCCGGAAAATTCAAAGGAGTACAAGCTGGAGGTATGATGTACAATGAAAACATCGCCCAGGTCTCAATGAACCTACTTAACTACAAAAAAGTAAACCTTCATCATGTCTACGAGGAAGTAAAAAAACAAGCAAAAAAACACAATGTAGAAGTCACAGGAAGCGAAATAGTAGGACTTCTTCCAAAAGAAGCACTAACCATGGCAGGAGAATACTACTCACAACAAGAAAAACTAAACATAAAAGACGAAGAAAAACTAGTAAACCTATCTATCGAAAAACTAGGACTTTCAGATCTGTATCCATTTAAACCAGATGAAAAAGTAATAGAATATATGATAGAAGAAAAAGGAAAACTTGCAACAATGGAAATCGATTCTTTTTTAAAAGAACTATCTTCATCATCACCAGCACCAGGAGGAGGAAGCGTAGCAGCACTCTCAGGAGCATTAGGAACAGCATTAACAGCAATGGTATGCAACCTAACAATAGGAAAAGAAAAATACAAAAAACACAAAAAAAATATAAAAGAAACACTCAACGAGGCTGAACAACTAAGAAAAAAACTAACCCAGCTAATAGATGAAGACACAAATGCATTTAATGATGTAATAAAAGCATTCAAAATGCCAAAAGACACACCGGAACAAAAAAACAAAAGAAGTAAAGCAATACAAGAAGGATACAAAAAAGCAGCATCAGTACCCCTTAAAACAGCTGAAACCTGCGAAAAAATCATAGATCTTGCCAAAATTGTTGCAGAAAAAGGAAATCAGAACTCAATAACAGATGCAGCAGTATCCGCAATAATGGCAGATGCAGGAATAAAATCAGCAATACTAAATGTTGAAATAAACCTTGGATCAATAAAAGACAAAGAATATGTCACAAAAACTCAGGAAAAAATAAAAAAAATTGAAAAAACTTCAGAAGAAAAAACAGGGAAAATAATTAAATTAGTTAGAGAAAAACTATAATTTAATGTAGTTAACCAAATAACATATCTAAAATTGTTTGTATCAACTCGATGAACCATTCAAATATCGAACCGCCACCTGAATCATCTTCACATTCAATTATTAAAGGATAAGACCAACGGCTTTCAACCCCATTCTCATTTTTTGCTTTAACTCTAATATAATGTTCACCAATTTCATCCCATGAATACTCGGCTTTTGCCTCATCACCAGAATTAAAAGGTCCAATCCATTCGCTGTATGTACCATCACCCCAATCCCATTTATAATACAAAACTTCACCATTTGGATCAGTAGAAGATGTAGTATATTCACAAACCTCATTTTTATCAGGTCTCATAGAACCCAAAGGCATTGAAGGCTTAGATGGCCGGTTTAAAGGTTCATCATTAGTAATAGAAATTAAAACAGATATCTGATTAGAACTTTCAGCATTTACAGTAAGATCCATATCTAGTTCATGTACATCACTTCTTGCACATGAATCAATATAATTTTTAAAAACTGTTTCAGAGTGACCTGAGCCTGTTAATACTTCTTTCCCGCCATCAATATAACTGGAGGGATACGCACAAATATTGAAATCATCCGTTAATCTGTTTTCAGCATATGTATTTTTATCTTCAACTAATGCTAAATAATAAAATGGGACTTCATCTGATTCGTAGACATTTTTCAATGTCTCGGCCATATCCGGGCAATATCTGCACCAAGAAGCAGTACCTTCTTCTATAAGAACTGTATGAGTGTACCCGTTTTCTCTAACATTAGAATCAGTTTCACCGGGACTTGCTCCAACAGTTGCATCAACATGAAATGCATTAAACTGGTTTCTATGATCCCTATACGAATATTGTAGCTCACTTTCTGAATTATACACTGCAGCTATAATCATTAGATTACTCAAATCTATGTTACCTGACCAAGTATAACTTTGTTCATAAGTTTCTTGATAATCAATAGATAAAACATTGTTTTCTAAAATATCTGCAACTGAATAATGATAAGGTTCATCATTATACATTTTCCAACTTGAAATTTTTTCTACAACAAATATTCTTAATCGACCTCTGTATTGATCACCATTTAAAGTTGAATATTCAGGATTTTCCTTATTTTGTTCAGCTGCCACATCAAAAACACTGAGAGCAATTATTGATACTAAAATAATAAACACTAAAGAGAATTTCATTATGTTATGTAGTTTTAAGTTATAGTTCATTCCGTTATCTCCATGATTTTTATTTTAATACCTATTTGAATTATATTTATTTAAATTTTTTCATAAAAAAATATTAATTAATTCAACCATTTACAGAATTTTCTAAAATTGCATAAATCTGAGAAGCTGTTTGGGTTGGAGGAGGTGCTGTAACTTCTAAATAAGTCAACATAACAGGGCGACCAATTTTATCACCCATTTCAAAATCATTATAACGATCTGCAGAAAACAAAATTGGTAGATCCGTAATATTATTTTTACGCAACTCATTAACAACGACTTCTCTTAATTCTACAGATTCCAAAAAATGCTTATTCAATTCTGTAGGATAATATATAACACCATCTTGATCAATAATACAAACATAATAAGTTGATGCTACATCAGCATCAGGTTCTACAATAACTAATTTACCAAGACGTTGAACAATTTTTTTTTCTTCAACGGTATCTACTGTTTCTACACAACCTGAAGAAAACAATGAAAATATTATAATCAGCGAACAAACCATCCCTAATATTATTTTTGAATAATTCATAACCTAGTACAATAAACAAAAATCTAAATCGTTTTAATAAGATTTACTATCAAAAAAAACATAGATTTTTTACGGTAAGCTTATAAACCATTGTGTTTTTAAACTCGTTTTTAACCATGAAATCAGATATTGAAATAGCTAAATCCACTAAATTAGGAAACATTTATGATATTGCATCAAGGGCAGGAATAGAACAAGAATATATGATTCCAACAGGCGATTTTAAATCAAAAATCTCTCCAAAAATTTTTGAAAAAATAAACAAAAACAAAAACGGTAAATTAATCCTTGTAACAACAATTAATCCCACACCTGAAGGCGAAGGAAAAACCACTTTAACAATTGGATTGGGGCAGGCTTTATCTAAACTTGGTAAAAAAACTATTGTTGCAATACGTGAACCATCTCTTGGACCAACAATGGGTGTTAAGGGTGGTGGAGCTGGTGGAGGATACTCACAAGTTTTACCTATGGAGGATATAAATCTTCATTTCAATGGTGACATGCACGCTATAACCAGTGCTCATAATTTACTAGCAAGTTTACTAGATAACCATATCCATCATGGAGATTATTTTCATATAGACCAAAGATACATAGTATGGCCAAGAGTGATGGATATAAGTGATAGATCGCTTAGAAACATAGTTGTAGGACTTGGTGGACCAAAAGACGGAGTTCCACATTCTGATCATTTCGCAATTACACCAGCTTCAGAAATTATGGCTATTCTATGTCTTTCCAAAGATTTAGAAGATCTCAAAGAAAGATTAAGCAAAATAATTGTTGCTTATACTTATGATGATAAACCTATTAAAGCAAAGGATTTGAAAGCAGTTGGAGCTATGGCTACACTTTTAAAAGATGCGATTAAACCAAATTTTGTACAAACTGTTGAAGGAGTCCCCGCTTTTGTACATGGAGGTCCTTTTGCAAATATTGCTCATGGGACAAATAGTTTGATTTCTACAAAAATGGGTTTAAAACTTGCTGATTATCTCATAACAGAGGCGGGTTTTGGCTCTGAACTCGGTGCAGAAAAATTTTTTAACATAGTATGTAGAACTGGCGGTCTTAAACCTGATGCAGTTGTGATGCTTGTAAGTATTCGTGCTCTTAAAAGACATGGATCGGGTGATGTAAAAAAAGGCCTTGTTAACCTAGAAAAACATTTAGAAAACATAGAAACACATAACGTTCCTGTTATTGTTGCATTGAACCATTTCAAGGATGATAAAGACAGAGAAATTGAAATAGTCGAAAAATATTGCCGCAGTAGAAATACACCTGTCGCAGTTGCAGATGTTTATAGTGAAGGTGGAGAAGGCGGTATTGAACTTGCTGGAAAACTTGTTAACCTTATTCATAACGAAAAATCAGATTTTAGATTTCTTTATGAACTAGATTTATCTGTTAAACAAAAAATTGATGTTATTGCAAAAAAAATGTATGGAGCAGATAGAGTTGTTTATACAGTTAATGCTGAAAATGATTTGAAACTATGCGAAAAACAAGATTTGGATAAACTTCCTATCTGTGTTGCTAAAACCCAGTATTCTTTATCAGATGATTCCTCCTTGCTGGGAAGACCTAAAAATTTTAAGATAACCGTTAGAGAAATACGTTTTTCAGCAGGAGCAGGGTTTTTGGTTCCGATGACCGGTAAAATTACTACGATGCCCGGGCTTCCTGAAAGACCCATCTCAGAAAAAATAGATATTGACAAAAACGGGAATATAAAAGGATTATTCTAAAAAAGTTCATCAAGGTTAAAGTAATATAGTTTGGAAAAAAATAATCATCTATATCAAGCCTCTCTCTTTTAGATGACTAATATATATTATGTTTTCAAAGTTATATAAGGGCTTCGTAATGGATTATAACAGGAAAAAATTAGATGTTAATTATTCTAACATTTTGTTACTATTGAAACAAAATTTTAAATTTTCGTTATAATTATAAAAAAAATAAAATTATAATTTTATCAAACGGAAAAATACGCATAAATTGATATAGGAATTAACACATTCAATTTTTCCGGGAGGATTATAATAAATTATGGTAGAAGATCTCAACGAACATATAGATGACATATTAGATTTTTTAAATAAAAACACTGATAAAAAAATACAAAAAAATCAGATAGAAGAGGAAATAAAAAAATTCATGGACTACGGCGTACCAATAGATCAAGCAAAACAAACAATAATAAAAAAATATGGATCAGAAACAGACATAAGTAGCTTCCAGGGATCAAACGAACGTAGACTAATAAGCGATATAGACTCAAACATGAAAAGCGTAAAACTCAAAGGACATGTCATTGCAATAAATCCAAAAGAGGTAACCGTAAAAGGTGAAAAAAAACAGATACATTACGGGATACTTGGAGATGAAAGTGGAACAATACAATTCACATCATGGAAAGATATAGATGTAAAACAAGGAGATGTAATAGAAATATCAAATGCTTACACACGTGAATGGCGTGGAGAACCACAGCTAAATTTTGGAGACAGAATTAGCATTAAAAAAGCAGATAAAGATAGCCTGCCTGAAAGCGCTTTCAAACCTAAAGAATGCAAAGTAGACGAATTAAAATCAGGTATCGGAAAAGTTGAAGTAACAGCTAAAATAGTTGAATTAAACGAAAAAGAAATAGAAGTAGAAAATGAGAAAAAAAAGATATTCTCAGGAATACTTGCTGATGAAACCGGTAAATCACAGTTTACTAGCTGGCATGATTTCAACCTCAAAAAAGATGATGTTCTAAACATCAAAGGAGGCTATGTTAAAAGTTGGAGAGGACTACCTCAACTCACCTTTGATCAGAACGCTGAAGTAAAAAAACTAAAAAAAGACAAGATAACAGAGAAGAATATTAATACAAAACATTTACCTCTTTTTTCACTAGTTGAAAAAGGCGGAGCGTTAGATGTAGAAGTTGAAGGCAAAATAATTGATATTCAATCAGGTTCAGGATTTATAAAACGATGCCCAGAATGCAATCGTGTACTAAGAGACAATGAATGTAACATCCATGGAAATGTAGAAGGAATACCCGATCTACGGCTTAAATTAGTTGTAGATGATGGAACAGGAGCAGTAAACACTATCTTAAATCGTAAAATATCTGAAGAAATACTCGGTAAAACACTTGATGAATGTAAAAACATTGACGAAGAAGAACTAAACGATGAAATTCACAAGAAACTTTTCGCGAAACAAATAAAAATGAAAGGCAATGGTTTAAGCGATACCTATGGAACAAGATTTCTACCTGAAAAAATAGAATTCATAGATATAGATTTGGAAGACGAAGCTGAAAAAATACTTGATTCTTTGGAGGAAATAAATTTATGAAACGAGAACCAGCATGGCGTGTTTTCGCAGGAGAGTTTAATGATTCAACATTTGAAATCAAAGGCGAAGGAGAAATGGCTCCATCCTATATTGTTACACCACTTGGAGCAAAAATAAACAGACTTTTTGTTATAGGTGTTTTAACAGATGTAGAAAACATTTCAGAACAAGGAGACATGATAAGAGCTCATATATCTGATCCAACAGGTGTTTTCACAATATACTCTGGTGAATATCAACAAGAAGCAACTGATGCACTTCAAAATATAGAGGTACCAGCTTTTGTAGCAATAGTTGGAAAAACAAATGCATATACTCCAGAAGATGGAAACATGTTTGTATCGATACGTCCTGAAAAAGTATTAGAAGTAAACTCCATGACAAGAGATCAATGGATACTTGAAACATGTAAAATCACAAAAAACCGTATCGAAGCAGTTCTTGAAGCAATGAAAATGTCAGATCATAGTGTTAATGCATTAAAAAAACTTGGTTATAGTAAAGATTTATCCGAGGGGATAATAGAAGCATTAAAAATCTATGGAGAAGTAGATCTTGAAAAATATGTAGCACTAATACAGGAATCATTACAGTTTCTAAAACCAGAAGAAAGCACACCAGAGAAAAAAGAAAAAACAAAAGAAACAGCTAAACCACCAACTAAGGAAAAAAAACCAGAAGAAAAAATAGAAAAAGAAACAACACCAGATAAGGAATCTGATAAAGATTTTGAAGAAATAGAAAAAAAGGTTTTTGAAAACATAAAATCTTTAGAAGGAGAAGAAGGTGCCTCCTGGGATTCAATAACAGAAAAATGTACAAATGAAGGTATAACTCAGGACTCTATAGAAGAAGCTTTGAATTCTCTGATGGACAAAGGACTAATTTATGAACCAATACTTGGAACTATAAAAACAACATAAAAATCTTTTATTTCCCAAAAAATACCGCTTTATTTCAAACATTTGTTACATTAAAACCCTTTTTTGTTATATTTTCACATTGTTATTTTTACAATAACCTGTTTTTTACAGGTATGATTTAAATATAAAAAAATAAAAAAACTACCTACGGAAAAAAGAACCTTGGTGAGGATTATGTTAAAAGAGAAGGGAATAGATAAAAATTATCCATCATTATATGATGCTTTCGAACTTGGAGACCGAGTAAAGAGAGTATACATAGATAAAAACGGTGAATCCAAAGAATACAAAGGTATAATCTTAGCAATTTATGATAATGGAATGGAAGTATATTGGGATACCGAAAACGGAAAATACAGACCAAAAAACATGGATATAGCTTTTACAAACTGCAGTGTTGACGAAATTTTTAAAGGAGACGAAAATCATTCTCCAATAAAAAGAGAATAAAAAAAAAATCATTTTTTTTCATTGGCTATCACAAATTTGATTTTTGGACTCTTATTTCTTCATTAGGCCAATTTTGATTCCAGACTGCTATCTTTGGTCAACAATTTGGAATCAAACACCATCTCTTTATCAGCGTATAAAGTAACGCGATAATCACAGTTTCCATTTTTTCCAAGAACCAAACGGACGCACCTCGTACCTTTGAGGGTAACATTTTTTGCAATCCAGCCATTGGAATATGACAGATTGTGGTCGGGATACGCCTTTTCGATTCCTTTGCGCTTATTTCTATCGCATTGCTTACCAGAATTGCATGTAGGGGTAATTTTGAATACCCCGAGTTTAACTTCAACACCCTTGGGACAAACGATGATGTAGCCATTGTTTCCAGTTATTTCTAGAAGTGCGGTGCTGTTGTAGAGAGGTTGTGAGAGAGCCATTTATGAGGCTAAAAAAAATCAATTTCTATCGTCAATGGCATAAGCTATATTGTTTACGTTTCAGTTCAGTCAGTAGCAATGCGAATAGACGCAGCAGAGTTTATCATGTTGGTCGCATTTTGCTTAATATATTTCTTGGCTTCAAGTTCAAAAGGAAAGCCAGAAGACGCCTCATCATTGTTGTTACTGAAATTCACGCCCCAGTCTATTACGGGATTAGCATAATTACCGTAATCATAGATCACGGTGCATTGTTGGACACCATTAACGTGGAGCACAAACTTGATATAACCGCTGCCTTTTTCAACGTTACTATGGCCAAACTCGTGGCTACTCATTTTTTTTGTTTTGGAAAAAAAATCAATTTTTCACAAAATGGCTAATAAAGTAATATTATCCGCGCCCAATATTCCATATAACGTTGCGGCAATTCACGTATATCAATATACGTTGCGGATTATATCCCAGCGGGCGTCGGCATCCAGCACCGATGATATAATATGGACGCGGCAAAGATTCTTCTGGCACAAAACGCATAGGGCTAAATGTTCCAGCGCTGGCGGTGCCCGCAGGAAGCAAAGTTTTTCCTATTAAATATAACGGCAGTCTCCGCGCACCCCGTATAATTATTATTTGGGGATTGTGGAGATAACACGGAAATTTTGCGCGTGGATAATAGAAACGCATATTTCTACCGCCGTATATCTTGTTTGCTATATTAAATAGAATTATTTACCAAAAATATAATATAATCACTGCAGCGGAAATATATCACATAATATATAATATAATGCCCACTTTGCTAGAAACTGGAAATTTGGAGGCTACTGGATATGGACCAGAACAATCGGAGCTCGATAGTCATCAACCGCTTCAATATATTATGCGATGGTTTTCGGATCGCATAAATTTGGGCTCAGGTATGACGCCAGCGGATCGCATACTTATTTTGGAATCCAGCACTGGATCGGGAAAAAGCACAATTTTACCACCAGAATCATATCACCGCTTTTTTGCGGCGGATGAGCGCAACATATGCTGCACACAACCCCGCGTGCTTACCGCAATTGAAATCCCCAAAACCATATTAGAGTTTCATACACAAGAAGCTCTCGCAAAAGCAGGACAAAGCGATCGTAAACCGCTACGTATGGGGTTTAATATAGGGTTTCAAACTAAAGCGCTATCCAAAAGACCCGTGCGTGGAATTATTTACATGACCATTGGGGTTTTAGTGCAGCAAATGAATATTATGACTGATGAGGAGTTTATGTCCCGCTATAGTTTTATATTTCTTGATGAGGCGCATGAACGCAGTTTGGGTAGTGATATAGCCATGTATATGCTTAAGGCATTTATAGCGCGGCATTATAAAAATCAGCGCTGTCCTTTTATAGTGATAATGAGCGCAACATTTGATACCCGCAAATTTTGTAATTATTTTCTTAGCGATACCCCTAAGCCGCAGCGATATAAAAATATAATAAAAGTGCGGGGCAGCACTTTCACTATTGAAGAGCATTTCCGAGAAAACGATGCTGATAATTTT